>NZ_CP007034.1:317500-635000 GCF_000512915.1 Barnesiella viscericola DSM 18177 | reverse complement strand
GGGCGTTTGATGAGCATGCCGTCGGAGGCAAGCAGGGCGATGAGCTCGTCGGGCGACGAGACCGGAATGAGCTCTTTCAGTTTCAATTCACGGTATCGTTGTCCGCTGGTATTGAAGAACTTTTGCAGCGGCATGCCGCTGCGGGCAATCCATTGGCTGAGCTCCTGGGCCGATGGGGGAGTCTCGACAATGTGTCGGGCGGTTACTTCGATGTGGTGGTCGGCGAGCCATTTGGCCGCTTTCCGGCAGGTGCTGCACGGCGGGTATTGAAAAAACAGAGTTTCCATCTTGGATTATTTAAAATGAGATACGGTGGATAAAGGTAGTAAAAAAAGAGATATATTGGTCTGTAAGGATTGTTAATACTTGGTGAGGTGGAGTTTCTGAGGAAATTATTTATCTTCACCGCTGAAACGTGAATGATTATGTCCTCCTATTCCCGAAAATCGACTCGTAACAAGGCCTTGTGGGGCTATCTGCTGCTGGTTGTCGTGCTGCTCTCCTCCTCGTGGTTTGTCTATCACGAGATAGGTCTGCTGGTCTCGATACGGGAGGTCGAGGAGGATATGAGTGTGAAGCGCCATCGGGTGTCCGATGCGTTGTCGATGCTCTATCGCACCGAGACGTTGGGACAATCGTTGGTCTGGGGTCGCTATTCCGACTATCCGGTTTACCGGCAGTTGGTGAACGAGGTGGTGTCGTGTGTCGATTCGTTATGTACGATCACGACCGACTCGGTACAACTGTCGCGTATTGACAGTATTGTATTTCTGCTGAACCGGAAGAATACGGTAATCCGCCGGTTGATGAGTACCACCCTCGATGTGGCCGAAGAGCAAAACCGCAACATTGAGAATATGATGCGCCAGCAGGATTCCCTGCTGTTGATTCATAAACATCAGCAGACGCTGTCGCAACAGAGCGATTCGCTCATCGAGAAGCGGCGCCGTCGCAATCTGTTCGGGCGTATAGCCGATGCCATTTCGGGCAAGTCGCCCGTGCGGTTGGACAGCATTCGGGGGGAGTCGAAGCGGATAAGCGCATTGAGCGATTCGCTGGCTTCCGACTTGCGGGCGATGGAGAGTGGCTTCAACGAGAGTCGTGAGCTCTCGAAACAGGCGCTCGAACGGGAGCGTTGGCGGCTGCGGAATGACAACCAGCGGTTGAGCGGACAGATAAGCCGGTTGATGAACAGCTTCGAGCAGGAGCAGTTGCTGGTATCGGAGCGGATTCTCGACCGCAACGAGGAGATACGTCAGGAGTCGATGAATGCGCTGCTGGGTGTGGCCTCGGGTGCGATTGTGCTGGCGGTGGTTTTCGGGATAATGGTTTGGCGGGGGTGGATGCGCGACGACCGCTGGCGTCGCGAGTTGGAAGAGGCGCGCCGTCGGGCCGAGGAGCTGTTGGAGGCCCGCGAAAAGTTGATGATGACGATTACACACGATTTCAAGGCGCCGTTGAGTTCGATTATCGGGTATGTCGAGTTGATGATGCGACTCGACAACAGCGAGCGGCAGCGCTTCTACTTGCAGAACATGAAAGCCTCGTCCGACCACCTGCTGGCGCTGGTGAGCGACCTGCTCGACTTCTATCGGTTGGAGTCGCACAAGCTCGATGTGAATCACCTGACTTTCAATCCGCGGGCCCTCTTTGAGAAAATCGTGTCGGCCATGCAGCCGGTGGCCGACAAAAAGCAGTTGAAGCTGGTGTTGAAGGCCGAGCCGTCGGCCGATGCCACCTTCGTGGGCGACCCCTTGCGCATTCAGCAGATTGTCGATAACCTGCTTTCCAATGCGTTGAAATTTACGACTCAGGGCACGGTTACGGTGCATGTGTTTGTACGGGTACGTTACCTGGTCTTTTCGGTAAGCGATACGGGGCGGGGCATAGCCCGCAACGACTTGGAGCAGATATTCCAGGCCTTTACCCGTCTGTCGTCGGCACAGGGTGTCGAGGGGTTCGGGTTGGGGCTGACCATTACCCGGCAGCTGGTCGATTTGATGCACGGGCGCCTCGATGTGCGCAGCATGGAGGGGGCAGGCAGTACCTTCACCGTAGAGATTCCGCTCGACGAGACTGATGAGGAGCGTACGGCCGAGACCGTTACTCCGGCTTTTTCCGGTCGTCGTTGCTTGTTGCTCGACGATGACAAACTGCAACTGACCTTTTTTGAAAACCAGTTGAAACAGTTGGGTGTAGAGGCGGTGCCTTGTGTGCGGGCCGAGGAGGTGTTGAGCTATCTCGAACACGAACCGTTCGATGTGGTATTTACCGATATGCAGATGCCCGAGATGGACGGGGTGCAGTTTCTGAAATCGTTGCGAGCGTCGGAACTCGCGCAGGCCCGGGCGATACCGGTAGTCGTGGTGACGGCCCGCAGCGATGCCGACCGCTTGTTGGCTGAGGGCTTCTCGGCCATTTTGCACAAGCCCTTTTCGTTGGCCCAACTCACCGACTGTCTGTCGGCTGTTTGGCAGGAAACGCCCCGGCCGGTTGTCGGGGAGTCGGTGCAGCCCGGGGCTGATTACTCGGCGGGAGGGTATGACTTCTCGTCGTTAACCGCTTTTGCCGGCGATGATGAAGCGGCCCGGCGCAAGATATTACAGACCTTTCTGCAAGAACTTACTGCCCAAATCGATGAGGTGGAGGCTGCCCGGCAGCGTCGCGACGGCCTTGTCGTGACTCGCGTGGCTCACAAGTGGCAGCCTATCTTTGCCATGTTGAAGGCCACAACTGTGTTGCCGCTGCTCTCGCGCCTGGAAGAGGAGGGGGCCGGCACGTGGACCGACGAGCTGTCGGCCCATTTGGTACGAGTGCTCGATTGTGCCGGACAGGTGCGCGACGAGCTCCAATCTATATTAAAGAAGGAGGAACAAGCATGAAACATATTCTTATCGTCGAGGACGACACGACATTTGCCGTTATGTTGCAGACCTGGCTTTCTAAAAAAGGGTTTCGCATTACTGCGGTTTCGGGGGTAGGGGCTGCCCGACGGACGTTGCAGGACGAGCCGGTCGACCTGACTCTTTGCGACTTGCGTCTGCCCGATGGCGAAGGCATCGACCTGTTGGAGTGGCTTAATGCCCGTCGGCAGGCGGTACCGGTTATCGTGATGACCAGCTATGCCGCTATCCCTTCGGCCGTGCAAGCCATGAAGCTGGGAGCCAAGGACTATGTGGCCAAGCCGGTCAATCCCGAGGATTTGTTGCAGAAAATCAACGAGGCTCTCGGGGCTGCGGCCACGGCAGCCAATCCGGCAAAGCCTGTGGAGAAACAGTCCGGGAGCGGAGGCACCGAAGAGACCTCGTTCCTCGAAGGGCAGAGCGAAGCCGCCCGCCAACTCTACTCCTACGTGAAACTGGTGGCCCCCACCAACATGTCGGTGCTGATAAACGGGGCAAGCGGTACCGGCAAGGAGTATGTAGCCAAGCGCATACACCAGTTGAGCAAGCGAGCCGACAAACCGTTTGTAGCCATCGACTGCGGGGCTATTCCCAAGGAGTTGGCCGCCTCCGAATTTTTCGGCCATAAGAAAGGGTCGTTTACCGGAGCCATCGAAGATAAGGTGGGTGCCTTTGTCGAGGCCGACGGTGGTACGATATTTCTCGACGAGATAGGCAACCTCAGTTACGATGTGCAGATACAGTTACTGCGGGTATTGCAGGAGCGTCGGGTCAAGCCCATAGGTGTGACTGCCGACATCAAGGTCGATGTGCGGTTGATAGCTGCCACCAACGAAGATTTGAAGGCCGCTATCGCCTCCGGCTCCTTCCGTGAAGATCTGTACCACCGCATTAACGAGTTTACCATCTATATGCCGCGTCTGTGCGAACGAGGGGAGGACATACTGCTTTTTGCCAATTTCTTTCTCGATCAGGCCAATCGCGAGTTGGAAAAACCGGTCCCGGGATTCCGCCCCGATGCCATGGAGCAAATCAGCCGTTACCCTTGGCCCGGTAATCTTCGAGAGATGCGCAATACCGTAATGCGGGCAGCCCTGCTCGCTCAGGGGGGGCCCATCGGCGTGGAGCACTTGGGGTTGGACTTGGGAGCCGATCGACAGACTCGCGTCCTGCACGACCCCGACAGCGAGCGGGCCAAGATTGTGGCGGCCCTGCAACGTTGCTCGGGCAACAAGAGTAAAGCCGCCGAGATGCTGGGCATCGACCGAAAGACCTTGTATAATAAGCTGAAACTGTATCGTATCGAATAAGTCTCAAAAAAAACGGGTTTTAAGAAATCCGACAAGCCTCTTTTAAGTGTGGAGGTGTGGAATTTTTCCACACCTCCACACTTTTATTCCACACAATTCCACACGAGTTGTATTGTTGCTATTTGTAATTATATTATTGATAATTAATATGTTGAATTCTTTTTATAACAGTTGGCATGGCGGTTGTATTTTTATTGGACGAAGAATGGAATATACAAGTGTACAATTAAAAAAATGTGGAATTATGAAAAAGTTAATGTTATCAGTTGCCGTATTTATGATGTCGGTTAGCGTTACGTCTTTTGTTTCGTATGCACAATGTCCGAGCGAAGAACCGGCACCTACCGATAGTGTCCCCGCACAAGAACCCAAAGGGGAAGCATTTGTGTTTTGTCTGAATGAAGAGCCGGCCCCTGCCGATAGCGTCCCCACTCAAGAACCGAAGGGTGAGAACTCTTTGTTCTGTCTGGCAGAGGAGCCGGCTCCCACCGACAGTGTTCCTACCCAGGAGCCCACGAAAGAGGAACCCCAAGGCCAACTTTCGTTGCTCTGCCTGGCAGAGGAGCCTACCGACAGCGTTCCTACCCAGGAACCTGCAAAGGACGAACCCCAAACCAATCTCTCTATCGCATAACTTTTGTATCGGTAAAAGCGAGTTAATCCTTAAAAGGCGTTCTTATTTTTTTATCTGTTTTAGTGAAGATGATGATTCCGGTGTTCCTTTGTGATGAAGGGATGCCGGAATTTTTTTAGCTGAAAATACATAAAGTATCTATTTTTTGCATCATGGCGTAATCGTCGCTATGAGGTTATGTGAAGAAAGTGGAATGCGCGCAAAATTTTTCCCAGCCAGCAGGGCTTGTAAATAAAATGCTTCGTATTTTTGTTCCAACTAACCACAATCTTAAAAGAACAAGAATATGAAAAAGACAATGTTGTTTATAATGTGTTGCTGTGGCCTGATGACGTTTGGTGCAACGGCACAGAAAAATGCGCAGGAGTGGGGCAACTATCAATATTATGCCCAAGAGAACGAGCATTTGCGGTCAGCAACTACGGTACCGGGACGAGTGGTTTTTATCGGCAATTCCATTACAGCCGGGTGGGTTAATCAACACCCCGACTTTTTTACTCGAAACGGATATATCGGTCGGGGCATTAGCGGGCAGACTTCTTACCAGATGTTACTCCGTTTTCGGGAAGATGTTGTTGCGCTGGCTCCCGAGGTAGTGGTCATTAATGCCGCAACGAACGATATAGCCGAGAACACGGGGCCCTATGTCGAGGAGTATACGTTGGGTAATATTGCCTCGATGGCCGATTTGGCCCGGGCTAATGGAATCAAGGTGATTCTTACCACAACTTTGCCGAGTGCTCATTTCGGGTGGAATCCGGCCATTAAAGATGCTCCGGCTAAAATCACGGCCTTGAACAACCGGTTGAGGGAGTATGCACAGGAACAGGGCATACCGTTTGTCGATTATTATTCCGATATGGTTAATCCGGAAGATGAAGGTCAACAAGCCCAATATACCGGAGACGGAGTTCACCCTAATTCGCAGGGTTACGACGTGATGGAGGCTTTGATAACTCCTGTGATAGAATCGTTGCTGCACTCGAATTGATGAGACAACATGAATTTAGAAAGAAGAGCGAGTCTCCCGTTGGGGAAACTCGCTCTTCGATTATTTGAGACAAATATTGCTTTGCGCGCGATTAAACTATACCCTGAGCCATCATGGCTTTGGCCACCTTCATGAAGCCGGCGATGTTGGCACCCTTCATGTAGTTGATGTAGCCGTCGGGTTCGGTACCGTATTTCACACATTGAGCGTGAATGTCGCTCATGATCTGGTGCAGACGTTTGTCCACCTCTTCGGCACTCCACGAGATGTGCATGGCGTTTTGGGTCATTTCCAAGCCCGAGGTAGCCACGCCGCCGGCGTTGACAGCCTTGCCCGGGCCATACATGATGCGGTGGTTGATGAAGAGGTCGATAGCCTCGGGGCGGCACCCCATGTTCGAGATTTCACCCACACAGATGACACCATTCTCGATCAGTTTCTTGGCATCTTCTTCGTCGAGTTCGTTTTGAGTAGCACAAGGCAGGGCGATGTCGACCTTTTGTTCCCAGGGACGTCTGCCGGGGAAGAACTGAACACCGTATTTCTCGGCATAGGGAGCCACGATGTCTTCGCCCGAGGCACGCAGTTCGAGCATGTAGTCGATTTTCTCGCCCGAGATACCGTCGGGGTCATATACATAGCCGTCGGGTCCCGATATGGTAACCACCTTGGCACCCAGTTGGGTAGCTTTCGAGGCGGCACCCCAGGCCACGTTGCCGAATCCGCTGATGGCAATCCGTTTGCCGGCAATGTCGATGCCCTTGGTAGCCAACATTTGTTTTACGAAATAGAGACCTCCGTAACCGGTAGCCTCGGGGCGGATAAGCGAACCGCCGAATTCGAGACCCTTACCGGTAAATGTCCCCGTGTGTTCGTGGGTGAGTTTCTTGTACATGCCGAACATGTAGCCCACCTCGCGACCGCCTACGCCTATGTCGCCGGCCGGTACGTCGGTGTCGGGGCCCAGGTGGCGCCACAACTCCAACATGAAGGCTTGGCAGAACCGCATGATTTCGGCGTCGGACTTACCGCGCGGGCTGAAATCGGAGCCTCCTTTGCCGCCGCCCATGGGCAGTGTGGTGAGGGCATTCTTGAAGGTTTGCTCGAAACCGAGGAATTTCAATATGGAAAGGTTTACCGAAGCGTGGAATCGGATTCCACCCTTGTACGGACCGATGGCGTTGTTGAATTGCACGCGGTAACCCAGGTTTACTTGTATTTCTCCGTTGTCGTCTACCCAGGGAACTTTGAAGGTGATGATGCGGTCGGGCTCGACAAGCCGCTCGATCAGTTTGGCTTTCTCGAACTCGGGGTGTTGGTTGTAGACCTCCTCGATGGAGAGTAACACCTCGTGTACCGCTTGTAAATACTCCGACTCACCGGGGTGCTTTGCCTCCAATGATGTCATGATGTGCTCAATGTTCATAGTCGCGATATTGTTAAGTTAAATTCTTGGTTGGGTATCTCCCGCGAGAGATACTCGTTTCTCTTATCGCAAATGTACGTATTTATATGGATAAAAAAATTTTTTTTACTACTTTTGAACAGTTAAATGGTGAAAAAATAGAATGACATTTTGCAAGCCGAAATCGACAATAGAATAATGAATCGACCTAATATAAATCAATTATATCTGAAAGACACCTCTTTTGCTAACTTAATGCAAAAAAGAGTCTTTAATGTCTTGCTTGTTGCAAGCCGTTACGATGCCTTTATCATGGAGGAAGACGGGCGGGTCGAAGAGCAGATTTACTTTGAATATGTGTCGCTGAATCTGAGCTCGCCCCCCCGGGTGAAGCAGGTGACGACCAACGAGGAGGCCTTCGAGGAGCTGGCCATGAAGCGCTACGACCTCATCATCACGATGCCGGGTGTCGACTGTTCCGAGACCTTTACCCAGGCCAAAGCCATGAAGCGCCTCTATCCTTATATACCTATCGTGGTGCTTACCCCCTTCTCGCACGAGGTGTCGAGACGCATTGCCAAGGAGGACCTGAGTGGTGTCGACTACGTGTTCAGTTGGCTGGGTAACGTCGATTTGCTGGTAGCCATCATCAAACTCATCGAGGATAAGATGAATGCCGAGGGCGATATTACCTCGGTAGGGGTCCAGCTCATTTTGCTGGTTGAGGACTCTATTCGTTTCTACTCCTCCATCTTGCCCCATCTGTACAACTTTGTGTTGAAGCAGTCGCAGATATTCTCGACCGAGGCTTTGAACGAACATGAGCGCATGTTGCGCATGCGGGGGCGGCCCAAGGTGATGTTGGCCCGGACCTACGAAGAGGCCATGCAGATTTACGAGAAATATGCCGGGAATATGTTGGGCATCATCTCCGATGTCTCCTTTATCCGGGCCGGCGAGAAGGATAAGAAGGCCGGGATAAAGTTTTGTTCCTACGTGCGCTCCTGCGATCCCTATCTGCCGCTCATCATCGAGTCGTCGGAGTGGGAGAATCACAAAGAGGCCATCAAGTTGAACGCCTCGTTTCTGGACAAGAATTCCAAGAAATTGCCGGTCGACTTGCGGAAGACGATTTTGAAAAATTTCGGCTTCGGCGATTTTACCTTTATCAATCCCCACACGGGCGAACCCATTGTTACGATTAAGAATCTCAAAGATTTACAGGATAATATTGATATCATTCCCGATGAGTCGCTCTACTATCATGCCTCGCGCAACCACATATCGCGCTGGCTGTACTCGCGGGCCATATTTCCCATGGCCGAGGCTTTGCAACCGCGGCGTATTACCGACCTGAGTGAGATTTCCGAAATCAGACAACTCATTTTCGATGCCATCGTGCAGTACCGGAAGATGAAGAATCGGGGAGTCGTGGCCATCTTCAAGCGCGACCGTTTCGACAAATATTCCAACTTTGCCCGCATCGGCAACGGTTCGCTGGGCGGCAAGGGGCGCGGTCTGGCCTTTATTGACGCCATGATCAAGCGCAACCCCATTTTCGACGACATCGAGGGTGTGAACGTAACGGTGCCCAAAACGGTGGTCCTGTGTACCGACATCTTCGATACCTTTATGGAGAGTAACAACCTTTATCAGGTGGCGCTCTCCGATATTTCAGATGAAGAGATTCTCGAACGTTTTCTCCAAGCCAGGCTCCCCGAAGAGTTGAATCCCGACCTGCTGGCCTTCTTCGACGTCGTGGGCAAGCCTATTGCCGTGCGCTCGTCGAGCTTGTTGGAGGATTCGCATTACCAACCCTTTGCCGGTATCTATTCGACCTACATGATACCGGCTCTCGACGACAAGGAGGAGATGCTGCGCCTGTTGCTCGATGCCGTGAAAGCCGTCTACGCCTCGGTATTCTATGCCGACAGCAAGGCCTATATGACCGCCACTTCCAATGTGATTGACCAGGAGAAGATGGCCATCATCTTGCAAGAGGTGGTGGGCACGCAGTATGGCGACCGTTACTATCCCTCGTTTGCCGGGGTAGGAAGGTCGATCAATTACTATCCCATCAACGACGAGAAAGCCGAAGACGGAGTGGTCGATTTGGCCATAGGGCTGGGCAAATACATCGTCGACGGTGGTCGCAGTCTGCGATTCTCGCCGCGGCACCCCAACAAGATATTGCAGACCAGCACCCTCGACTTGGCTTTACGTGATACCCAGACTCGCTTCTATGCTTTGGATATGACACGGAGCGGGAAAAAATTCTCGATCGACGACGGGTTCAATCTGTTGAAATTGTCGGTGCGCGATGCCGAAAAGGACAATTCGTTGCGCCTCATGGTCTCGACCTACGATCCCATGGACCAAATCATTCGCGATGGCTATTACGAGGGCGGCCGCAAGGTCGTTACCTTTGCCAATATCTTAAAACACAATGCCTTCCCGCTGGCTACGATACTCGATTCCATGCTCACGGTGGGGAGCCGTGAGATGGGACGTCCTGTCGAAATCGAGTTTGCCGGTAACCTCACTGGGGCAAATGGTGCTCCCGGTACCGTCTATTGGTTGCAGATACGACCCATCGTCGACATGAAGGAGATGCTCAACGATGAGGTGATGGATTTGCCCGACGAGAAAACCATCTTGAAAAGCAATACAGCCCTGGGGCATGGCGTCATGGATAACGTGTGTCACATCGTTTATGTAAAATCACAAAACTTCAAACCTTCAAATAATGTCAATATAGCGAGGGAAATCGAAAAAATAAATCGTACCTTTACCGAGCGGGAAGAGTATTATATTCTCATTGGACCCGGGCGATGGGGGTCGAGCGACTCCTCATTGGGCATACCGGTGAAATGGCCTCACATCTCGTCGGCGCGTCTCATTGTCGAGTCGGCACTCGACAACTACCGCATCGAGCCGAGCCAGGGGACACACTTCTTCCAAAACCTGACCTCGTTTGGTGTGGGTTATTTCACGGTCAACTCGTTTGCAGGCGACGGTTACTACGACGAGGCCTATCTCGACAGCCTGCCGGCAGTGTACGAGTCGGACTTTTTGAGAATCGTTAAGTTTGATTCTCCTGTATTGATTGAGATTAACGGACGGAAGGGCAAGGGACTGGTCACCAAACCGGGGCTGAACCCGAATGAAAATAAAAAAGAAATATAAAAACAATTATGTCTATATTCAAGAAAACGATGAGGGCGTTGGGCTTTTCCGGCGAAGACGATGAACTGGAATCACAACCCTATACGGCCGAAAACATAACAAATGCCTGCACTCGTGAAAAGGAGCGCTCTGCCGATAATACCTCTGATTCAACCACACAACCCGTACCCTCTCGCGATGCCGAGAAGAAACCGGTCGATGAGCAGCCGGTCGAGATGCAGTTGCCCGATACGTTGCTCGAAGTCTTGGTCGAGATGCTCAACCGCTCGTTGCCCGATTATGTGGTGGCAGCCATCGATAAGGATACCGAGAAGAAATATCTGTTTGAACAGCTCGATGAACCTTTCAAGAAATTTGTCTCCGATGTCAATGTGCAGTCGCGTGAGTGGACGGCTCGCCAGTGGGAGAACAAGCACAAATCGCTGACGCGTGAGGTCGAGGAGGCCCGGGTGAAAGTGAAGGAGCTGGAAGAGCAGCGCAACACCATGCAGAGCGCCCAGCTGAGTGCCGAGCGACAAAAACGAGCCGTAACCGAAAAAGTACACGAATTGGAGGCTCGGATAGCTACGCTCGAAGCCGAGAAGGAACAGTTCGAACTCGAAAACAAAAGTCTGGTAAACAAGTTGAAAGTATCGAACGTGCACCAGGAAGAGTTGGATTCGGCCTTTGCCGAAATTACAAAACTGAAAGGCGAATTGAAAAAACAGGCCGACCATACGGCCGAGACCGAACAACTTCTCACCGAGTTGCAACAAGTACGCGATGAGTTGGCACAGGTTCATCAGGAACTGGAACAAGCCCGCAATAATGAGCAGACAGCCACAACTCAATTGACCGAAACCCAGCAACAGTTGGCCCAACAGCAGGGGGAGGTTACGCAGCTTGCCAAACAGAAACAAATGCTCGAAGCCGAACTCGTCGAGGCACAGAATGGCTTGAAAGTAGTCGAAGAGGTCGATGCCAAGCTCAAACAGTTCGAGCAGGTGAAAGCCTTGAAAGATGAGAAGATTGCCCAGCTCTCCCAAGAGGTACAGACCCTCAGCACGGCGAATGCGCGCTTGCAGACCCGGCTGAGTGAGATGGCCCAACGCAACGAGCGGCTTGAAAGTCAGTCGCAGGAACAAACCGAAAATAAAGCTGTACTTGAAACGTTGCGTGCCGATTTGGAAAGTGCCAACGCATTGGTTGCAGCATTGCGCAATCAACGTCAGGAACTGCTGGCACAAATCGAAACTCTTCAACAAGTGAAGCCGGCCGAAGACAAAGGACCTGTTCCCGCCGAGAAGTCGGACGAACCGGCCGTTATCAGTTTCGATGCACCGCAACAGAACGAGTCGGAGGCTGAACAGACGGTATCTGCTCCTGCCGCCGAACCGGTTCTTGCAAGCGAATCAATCGAGCAACCCACCGAAAATCCGAAATTCGCGGAGAGCCCGAAGCCCGAGAAGAAACATCGGCGCAAGGCCAAAGCGCCCGAACCGGTTGAAGAACCGGCCGAAGACGATTTCCCGGGGCTCGATACCTTTGGCGACAACTGGTTGATACCCACTCGTCCCGATACCCCCGAGATGATAGCCAAACGCAAGGAAGAAGAGAAGAAAAAACGCGAAGCCGAAGAGCGGGCCGCCATGGAGCAAAAGAAATCGCAACAGGTCGACCCCTCGCAAATGTCACTCTGGTAATCCGACAGTGCGATGATCTACGACAATACATCAGTCCGGCGACAAGACCGCCTGCTCGATGAGTCGCAGGCACGAGCCCTGTTGCAGAGTGGTGAGTATGGAGTACTTTCGCTCATCGATACCGAAGGCCGTCCATATGGTATCCCAATCAATTACGTATGGGATGGTCAAGAGCACATCTACCTCCATTGTGCCCCCGAGGGGAAGAAACTCAACGCCATTCGTCGACAAGCCGAAGTCTCCTTTTGTGTGGTAGGGCGTACCCACGTCGTCTCGCACAAGTTCACTACCGGTTACGAAAGTATCGTCATGAAATGCCGGGCGCAAATCGGCCTCTCCGTTGATGAGCGCCATCACGCCCTTCGGTTGCTGTTGGAGAAATATTCACCCGACGACCTGGCGGTCGGGCTCAAATACGCCGAAAAATCGTTCCATCGAACCGAAATCATACGGTTGGACATACAAGAATATAGCGGTAAGCAGAAGCGTGTCGATTGACGGGAACAACCCACCTTTCAGAAAAACTTTTCGAACAAAATCAAAAAATGTAGAGTAGGGAAGTCCCCTGCTCGCGGTATTCGACGAGAGAAATGGAGAATGCCGCGAAAAAAAAGTTCGTCTGTAAGATGCAGAAGGATAGCGGCTTTTTGGCGAGCTTGAAAATTTTTTGAAAAAAAGTTGTTCAAAAATTTGGAGGGGAAAGGAAAAAGGGTGTACCTTTGCAACACTTTCGCCGCTGGAAAGGGGTCGGCAAGACCTCGGGAAGGCGGGGGAGATAAAGATCATTGACAAGACTGAAAAGAAGCAAGTGTAGTACAAGAGAAAGAACGAAGTCAATTTCGGCCGGGAATCACTTTGAAGGTATAAAAAGAAAGAACTAGATATACAACGAAGAGTTTGATCCTGGCTCAGGATGAACGCTAGCGACAGGCCTAACACATGCAAGTCGAGGGGCAGCGCGGGAGTAGCAATACTTCTGGCGGCGACCGGCGCACGGGTGAGTAACACGTATGCAATCTGCCTGTAACAGGGGGATAACCCGGAGAAATCCGGCCTAATACCCCATAACGACATATCTTCGCATGGGGAGATGTCTAAAGAGAGCAATCTTGGTTACAGATGAGCATGCGGTCCATTAGCCAGTTGGCGGGGTAACGGCCCACCAAAGCGACGATGGATAGGGGTTCTGAGAGGAAGGTCCCCCACATTGGAACTGAGACACGGTCCAAACTCCTACGGGAGGCAGCAGTGAGGAATATTGGTCAATGGTCGGCAGACTGAACCAGCCAAGTCGCGTGAAGGAAGACGGCCCTACGGGTTGTAAACTTCTTTTGTCGGAGAGTAAAGTGCGCTACGCGTAGCGTATTGCAAGTATCCGAAGAAAAAGCATCGGCTAACTCCGTGCCAGCAGCCGCGGTAATACGGAGGATGCGAGCGTTATCCGGATTTATTGGGTTTAAAGGGTGCGTAGGCGGCACGCCAAGTCAGCGGTGAAATGCCCGGGCTTAACCCGGGAGCTGCCGTTGAAACTGGCGAGCTAGCGTGCACAAGAGGCAGGCGGAATGCGTGGTGTAGCGGTGAAATGCATAGATATCACGCAGAACCCCGATTGCGAAGGCAGCCTGCTAGGGTGCAACGGACGCTGAGGCACGAAAGCGTGGGGATCGAACAGGATTAGATACCCTGGTAGTCCACGCAGTAAACGATGAATACTAACTGTTTGCGATATAATGTAAGCGGTACAGCGAAAGCGTTAAGTATTCCACCTGGGGAGTACGCCGGCAACGGTGAAACTCAAAGGAATTGACGGGGGCCCGCACAAGCGGAGGAACATGTGGTTTAATTCGATGATACGCGAGGAACCTTACCCGGGCTCAAACGCAGGGGGAATATGGGTGAAAGTCCATAGCCAGCAATGGTCGCCTGCGAGGTGCTGCATGGTTGTCGTCAGCTCGTGCCGTGAGGTGTCGGCTTAAGTGCCATAACGAGCGCAACCCCTATTGACAGTTACTAACGGGTCAAGCCGAGGACTCTGTCGAGACTGCCGGCGCAAGCCGCGAGGAAGGTGGGGATGACGTCAAATCAGCACGGCCCTTACGTCCGGGGCGACACACGTGTTACAATGGCAGGTACAGAAGGCAGCCAGTCAGCAATGACGCGCGAATCCCGAAAACCTGTCTCAGTTCGGATTGGAGTCTGCAACTCGACTCCATGAAGCTGGATTCGCTAGTAATCGCGCATCAGCCATGGCGCGGTGAATACGTTCCCGGGCCTTGTACACACCGCCCGTCAAGCCATGGAAGCCGGGAGTACCTGAAGCATGCAACCGCAAGGAGCGTACGAAGGTAATACCGGTAACTGGGGCTAAGTCGTAACAAGGTAGCCGTACCGGAAGGTGCGGCTGGAACACCTCCTTTCTGGAGAAGAGATTCCGGAAGAGCCGAAAGGACAGATAGAAGTTCGGCCTCTTGACGCACTGCTTCTTTTCATTCATATAAAAAAAGGAACAAAGAGACACCCGCCAGGGCACGATTTGAGACAGTCCTATAGCTCAGTTGGTTAGAGCGCTACACTGATAATGTAGAGGTCGGCAGTTCAAATCTGCCTGGGACTACACCGAAGCCGCCGCAAGGAAGGGCCCCGAGGAAAGAAGGGAACCGAGGACAAGCGGAAGAGAGGCAGAGTGAAAGCGGGGGGATTAGCTCAGCTGGCTAGAGCACCTGCTTTGCAAGCAGGGGGTCAACGGTTCGAATCCGTTATTCTCCACTAGAAAGATCCTTGACATGTTGGAAAAAAGAGAACACGAGCACGAAGCAAAACCCATATCAACCCAAAACGACAGACAATCAGCAATGAATGTCGGCCGAAAGAAAGTAAGAAAGGGCGCATGGAGGATGCCTAGGCTCTCGGAGGCGACGAAGGACGTGATAAGCTGCGAAAAGTTACGGAGAGGCGCAAATAGCCCGTGACCCGTAAATGTCCGAATGGGGCAACCCGGTCAGCAATGACCATACCGCCAAGCGGTAGGCCAACGCGGGGAACTGAAACATCTAAGTACCCGCAGGAAAAGAAAATAACAATGATTCCGCAAGTAGTGGCGAGCGAACGCGGAAGAGCCCAAACCGGCGCTGTTACGGCAGCGCCGGGGTAGAAGGATCCATAACAAAGGCAAGGAAGGAAGTTAGCAGAATACGATGGAAATCGTAGCCGTAGAGGGTGACAGCCCCGTAAGCGAAAACGGACAGAAGCCGAATGGACACCTGAGTAACCCAGGACACGAGAAATCCGGGGCGAATCGGCGGGGACCATCCCGTAAGGCTAAATACTCCCGAGAGACCGATAGCGAACCAGTACTGTGAAGGAAAGGTGAAAAGAACCTCGAACAGAGGAGTGAAAAAGACCCTGAAACCATGCGCCTACAAGCGGTCGGAGCGCGCAAGCGTGACGGCGTGCCTTTTGCATAATGAACCTACGAGTTACTGTTGATGGCAAGGTTAAGCGATTCAGTCGCGGAGCCGAAGCGAAAGCAAGTCCGAACAAGGCGTACAGTCATCAGCAGTAGACGCGAAACCAAGTGATCTACCCTTGGTCAGGTTGAAGGTTGGGTAACACCAACTGGAGGACCGCACTGATAAGCGTTGAAAAGCTTACGGATGAACTGAGGGTAGGAGTGAAAGGCCAATCAAACTTGGAGATAGCTCGTACTCCCCGAAATGCATTTAGGTGCAGCCTCGGGAAATAAGTGTCAGAGGTAGAGCGACTGATAAGATGCGAGGGCTTCACCGCCTATCAAGTCTTGACAAACTCCGAATACTGACACTGGAACCCCGGGAGTGAGGGCATGGGTGCTAAGGTCCATGTCCGAAAGAGGAACAACTCAGACCACCAGCTAAGGTCCCGAAATAAGGGCTAAGTTGAACAAACGAAGTAAAACTGCAAAGACAGCTAGGATGTTGGCTTGGAAGCAGCCATTCATTTAAAGAGTGCGTAACAGCTCACTAGTCGAGGAGTTTTGCATGGATAATAATCGGGCATAAGCCCTTTACCGAAGCTGTGGATGTCGGAAGACATGGTAGGGGAGCATTCCGTCGGCGGTGAAGGTATCTCTCGAGAGATGCTGGAGCTTACGGAAAAGCAAATGTAGGTATAAGTAACGATAAAGGGGGCGAGAAACCCCCTCGCCATAAGACTAAGGATTCCTGATCAACGCTAATCGGATCAGGGTAAGTCGGGACCTAAGGCGCAGCCGAACGGCGAAGCCGATGGAAGAAACGGTCAAGATTCCGTTACTGATATAATGAGCGACGTGGAGACGGAGAAGTGACACACCCGCCTGCTGACGGAATAGCAGGTTAAAGGAGGTAGGTAGACACGGCCCAGGCAAATCCGGGCCGAGTGCCGAAACTGAGAGTATCGAGAGCCCTCGGGCAATCGAATAGCGGTGGTAAGCAGGCTCCCGAGAAAATCCGCTAAGCAAATCGTTATATCACCCGTACTCCAAACGGACACACGTAGTCGGGTAGAATATACCAAGGCGCTCGAAAGATTCACGGTTAAGGAACTAGGCAAATTGACCCTGTAACTTCGGGAAAAGGGTCCCCAGTAAGATGGGGCGCAGAGAATAGGTCCAGGCAACTGTTTAACAAAAACACAGGGCTGTGCGAAATTGAAAGATGAAGTATACAGCCTGACACCTGCCCGGTGCCGGAAGGTTAAGAGGAGATGTCATCGCAAGAGAAGCATTGAATTGAAGCCCCGGTAAACGGCGGCCGTAACTATAACGGTCCTAAGGTAGCGAAATTCCTTGTCGGGTAAGTTCCGACCTGCACGAATGGTGTAATGATCCGGACACTGTCTCAACCGTGAGTTCGGTGAAATTGTAGTATCGGTGAAGATGCCGATTACCCGCAACGGGACGAACAGACCCCGTGAACCTTTACTGCAACTTAACATTGCGTTTGGGCATTCGATGTGTAGGATAGTCCGGAGGCTGTGAGACGGTGACGCCAGTCATCGTGGAGCCGATGTTGAAATACGGACCTTTGAATGTTTGAACGCTAACTCGCAGGAGCGAGGACACTGTTTGGTGGGTAGTTTGACTGGGGTGGTCGCCTCCAAAAGCGTAACGGAGGCTTCTAAAGGTACCCTCAGACCGATTGGTAACCGGTCGCAGAGTGTAATGGCACAAGGGTGCTTGACTGAGAGACAGACAAGTCGACCAGGTAGGAAACTAGAGCATAGTGATCCGGTGGTTCCGCATGGAAGGGCCATCGCTCAAAGGATAAAAGGTACTCCGGGGATAACAGGCTGATCCCTCCCAAGAGCTCATATCGACGGAGTGGTTTGGCACCTCGATGTCGGCTCGTCACATCCTGGGGCTGGAGAAGGTCCCAAGGGTTGGGCTGTTCGCCCATTAAAGTGGCACGCGAGCTGGGTTCAGAACGTCGTGAGACAGTTCGGTCTCTATCTGTTGTGGGCGCAGGAAATTTGCGGGGGTCCGACACTAGTACGAGAGGACCGTGTTGGACAGACCCCTGGTGTATCGGTTGTTCCGCCAGGAGCACAGCCGAGTAGCTAAGTCTGGAAGGGATAAGCGCTGAAAGCATCTAAGTGCGAAGCCCGCCCCAAGATAAGATTTCCACGAGGGACGTCAGAGACGATGACGTAGATAGGTCGCAGGTGTATAGGCAGCAATGTCACAGCCGAGCGAAACTAATCTCCCGAAACTTTCTGTAAGGCGAGTCGGGAAGGGCCGATAAGGGGAAGCGAGAAGAAGTGTGAAGAGTTCAAATTTTTCAAATGTCAAGGATCAAGATATTTAAGGCGGTTATAGCACGGGGGATCCACCTCTACCCATTCCGAACAGAGAAGTTAAGCCCCGTCACGCCGATGGTACTGCGCAAGTGGGAGAGTAGGTAGCCGCCACCTTAAAGTAGACAGAGCCGGAAGGAAGTCAAGAGAAGACAACCCTCCGGCTCTTTTTTTATGCCCGCACCTGGGCGAGGGGCCCTTCCGCAGTTCGACGCGGCCACCAAGTCATACCGCGCCCTGACGCGGGGATCAAGAATACCGTCTGTAGCTCCTATACCGCGGGGAACCACCAGATAATGTTCGTGTTTTTCCTTTTTCTGTTCATTCTTCTCAGCAGCGAGAAGAACGAACCAAGAAGCGCCGCCGCTGTTATCGGGCCGAGGCGGTCGCAGGCAGCGCCGGCGTCGGGGGCTGCGGAACTCGCCTCCGGCTCAGACAGTCCTCGCCCCGTTCCCTCCTCCCGGCTAGCCCGCTCCTGCCCGATAAAGGCGGGATTTTGCGACCTTTCTATCTTTTCTCCTTATTCGTCCCTCTCCGTCATTCTTCTCATCGCTTTCTTCCATAGGCCGGACGGCTTTGCTCTTCGGTCATTCCGCACCCCGATGCGGAATTCAGGAATACCTGGGAGAGGAATACCACCAGCGACATCTGCCTGGGCCCCGCATCACGTGCGAGGTGGCATGGGCGGGTTACCCAAGCCTCCGATGCACTGGATCACCTTGTATTCGATGCAAAATGTTTTTTTGTTGTGGGGGAGCGGGGTAGGTGATTTTTACTTCAAGCGGGAGCGAAGGGTATAAAAAAGACGAGGAGCGAATGCTCCCCCTCTCACATGTTTTCACAACGGAATAATCCTTATTGTGATTTGCTTTCAAATTTGTAAGGCAAATGTAGTAAAAATTGTAGTAAAATTGTATATATAGTACAATTTTTTTATTTTTACATGAAATAAGATTTTGATTGCAAATAGTAGGATTAAAAGCAAGTAAGAGAAAATTTGAGCAATCTCACTGACTGTCAGTTGATTTGGCTATAATTGGCACAAAATGGCGCAAGGACAGAAAAACGGATTTGGGCGAATTGCAGCAAAAGATGCATTTCCAAATCATTACCCGACACCGAATGCACATTTAACACTAACGGTCTCTATTTCTGCGTTCTGCGTAGGTTTACATTCTGCCTTTACAACTCCCGTAAACTAATTTTGCACCAAACAAAAAGCAAGGATTATGAGGAGTACATTCAAGACCATTTTTTATGTAAACGGAAGCAAGGAGAAGAACGGAATTGTCCCCATCATGGGACGGGTTACAATCAACGGGACTATCGCGCAGTTCAGTTGCAAACAAAGCATCTCAAAGGAACTTTGGGATGCCAAGGGCAACAAGGCCAAGGGAAAGAGCCGCGAGGCAATGGCTGTAAATTATGCCCTTGACAACATCAAGGCACAGATAACGAAGCATTACCAGCGGCTTTCCGACCGTGAGGCGTTTGTCACGGCAGAAATGGTACGTAACGCCTACCAAGGCATCGGCACGGAGTACGAAACATTGTTGCGTGCCTTTGACAAGGAGAACGAGGCTTTTGCCAAACGGGTGGGTAAAGACCGCTCCATCAACACCTACAACAAACATCTTATTGTCCGCAAATATGTTGCAGAGTTCATAAAGAAACAATACAAACGTGCGGACATGGCGATGAACGAATTGACGGAGGACTTCATCCGTGACTTCTGTCTGTACCTGCGAAACGAGGTCGGGCTGGCGCAATCGTCCGTGTGGATATACTCCACACCGTTGAAGCACATTGTCACAACGGCACACTATCACGGCAAGATACCGAGAAATCCGTTTGCGCTGTACCATGTTGACCCTGACTATAAGGAACGCGAGTATCTGACAGAAAAGGAGCTGCGGATTATTAGCACTGTAAAATTGGATACTCTCAACGATGAGTTTGCCCGTGACCTTTTCATCTTCGGGTGTTGGACGGGTATCTCGTTCATTGATATAAAGAACCTTACGACAGACAATCTTGTGGAAATGAACGGAGCCAAGTGGATTGTGTCAAAACGCCAAAAGACAGGCGTACCGTTCCGTATCAAACTAATGGACATCCCAATGCAGATAATCAAGCGTTATGAGCCGTTCAGAACTGACAAACGGCTGTTCAATATGGGTGCATACTCGTCTATAAACAAGCGCATTAAGGAGGTGGCGAAGAAATGCGGAATAGAAAAGCGGATTTCATTCCACTGCTTTAGGCATCATCTTTTATCCTATTCGCTGAAAATAAGCAGTTTATACGAATACCTTTATAAAATAGGTAACGATTTGGAAACGAGCAAAGTTCTGTAATTTGCTTCGTCTTGCATTAATCAAAAGAACACCTGTTAAATGCAAAGGTACAAATTATATTGTCAAATCAATAATTTCCCAACCACTTTCTCTCATCTTCTTCAAAGCATCGCTACTCCAATTCATTTTTAAACTAGCATAGCATAATAGATGTGTCGGCCGTGACATTCCAACATATAACATTTTCATAGCTTGTTTTGCTCTTGAAGATTTTTTGTCAACTATATCTTTGAAGAATGGACTAGGTTGAAATCCTCCTCTATTCTGTTTCTTTATTAAATGTTTACATTCATAGTTATGAAAAAAAGTTTCTACATACATTGTTGCACAATGAGTCATTCCTTTTACAGAATGCACTGTTCCTATTTTTATTGGGATTGAATCTTCTTCCTCTTTTTCTTCGTTGTTATACTTCACAAAAGTATTTCCAATAAAATTATCTACATATGCATTCTGTTGAAGTTCAAATTTTGATTTTAAATCACTATCAACGACCTGTTTCAATAACTTATATGCAGTTTCAAAATCATTTTGCTTTATCGCTACAGATATCTTAAAAACCGTCTGGTTTAATATTATCAGTTCGTTATTTTTATATTGTTTGAGCAGTGTCTTTATTGTAAAATTACGTCCATTTACATCAACTACACCAGACAGTCGTAAAATATGACATAGTATTGCGAAGACAGTTTTTTGGCATTGGCTAATCGTCTCATTTTCACTAAATTGAAGAAACTCAGAGATTGTATCGTATGTCTTACTTGTAGTGACTTTAGTTGTGTTTGGAAATATATTATCTAACCGTAATTTTTCTATGTTAAATTCCGGTTCTGAAATCTTTGCATTCCACCCGATTATATGAAACCCATACTTTTTCCCATTAATTGTATTCTGAAGATTATTTCTTTCTATCAAATCCTTAAATTTACCTTTCAATAATGGCATTGTCTCTTCATTAAATAATAATAACGTAGGAAGTATTGGAGAATCTAATACATTTTTTCCATTTACAACAAATCTAGCTTTACCTGTTCCATCATCACCAGTTATAAGAGTGAACGGATTTACAACGTCTGCAATCTCTTTGGATAATCTCAGAGAATTATTAATATACATGGGATTTCTAGGAAGCCAATCACAAGTATCTGTTACAGCATTATAAATTGATTGGTTAGGATCACCTATTCTTTGTAAGATGCAATTATCTGAATAAAATAATTTATCAATAAGGTTTAATTGATGCAGCTGCATATCTTGCGTTTCATCAATAAGAATATATTTAAAACGTTTTTGCAATACACTCTTTATCTCTGGATACTCTTTTATGTATTCCTCAGCTAAATAATAGCAATCATCATAATGCAATATTCCTTTTTCTAAAATCTCATTTTTTGCCTTTAACAACCAATTGCAAACATATTGTTTATTAAAATCTTCATTTCCTCTCCATGTAGTTGGAATTTTATAGGATATATCACTTCCTTCAATTCCCAATCCAATCCTTGGTTCTCCAAAGGAACTGATGAATCGTACTGATGTAAAGTCAAATTGGTGTTTGCAATACAGAATCCTTCGATCCCAACATCTACTTAAAATTCGCTGTATTTCAGCATCATATCTATCCTTGTCGATAATTTCTATTCCTCTCTTATACTTGTTTTCATAATATGGAATTGCGAGAAATTTATCTACAAATTCTTGAATCGTCGATACATTATGAGGATATTCAAACAGTTTCGCAGCTTTTTTGGAAAGATGTTTTCGGATTTCTTCAACAGCAGTGTTCGTATGAGATAAAACTAATATTGCATCTCCTATTTCAAGATTTTCAGCCATACAACAAAGTTTTGCTATTAAAGCAGTCGTTTTGCCACTCCCAGGTACAGCTAACAAATCACAGGATGAAAGCTCTTTTATAAAGTTCCGACGTTCATCATCAAAATTACACCCTTTAGGTAAAAGGAAGTCTTGTACACTACTAATTAGATTATCATCAATTCTTCTCATACTTTAGATACATGTTTAATTGCTTCCACTAAATAATATATACTATCATCTTCAGGTATGGCTAAGGTGTCCAACGAACATATTTGCTGACATAATTCATGAGCAATAGCTACTTTATCTAAAGTTCGATCTTTAAGTTTCTTTATTAATGTAGTTTTGAATTTTTCTTCATCATATTTCCCAGCTTTATTTTTTTTAAAACCTTCAGTTTTAGAATGGACTTTAGATACACACTCCTTAAAACATTCATTTAATGTGCTGGAAAGATATAAACACCACTCTAAAGTCCAATGTGGAGAAATGAGAATTTTGACATTTGATTCATCGGGCAAAGCAAGACTATCTAAAATTTTCTTAGACTTTTCCAACTCCACTTCGTGACTGATTTCTGAATATTCAATTGTATCAAGCTCTACCTCTTCTTTTTTTATTTTTTCCGGACTGACATCGAGATCTGTTACTATACTTATTGGCATATTTAATATCTTTCCGTCAGTCCTTATAAAAATATTAGCATATCTTATATATGCAGTAGAACCAACATTAACAATTGAAATTTCTTTATTGGTAAGATTATATCCTAACTTATTGGCAATTACAGGTATCAATAATTCTTCTGCCCAACCTTCAACAATAATAACTCCTTTTGCAAAAAACAAATTTGATTTTGTTACATCTAAAAAATGATCAAGGAATATACAGTCATCTTCATCAAGTCTGGTCGTATCAGTATTCAATGGATACACGTCAGAATCATAACATAGAATAATGTTTGTGTTTTCTTTATCCGAAATTTTTATCTTAGATGCAATATTTGGACTATGAGTTGACATGATGAATTGTACTTTCTGACATTGTAAAGCAGAAATAACTTTCATTTGCGCTTGAGGATGTAAATGTGCTTCTAGTTCTTCTATTAAACATAATTTTAGACCATCCCACTCTTTATTTAAGTGAAGCAGTTCTGTCGCCATATATAGCCTATTCATAGTGCCTAGCCCCATATTTTGTGCGAATTCTATAACAATAGAAATAGTTTCTAGTATATTACGTATTTTAGGTTCCGTAATTGTAAGACTGCTATTTATATTAGAATTAATAAAAGCATGTAAAAATGAATCTATCTTATCTTTTATTTGCTCCTTATTACTTGTCCCAAGAATTGGTAAACCATCTTTTCCTAATGCTTGTAGCTCATCATTAAACCAACTATTAATGCTTCTGTTTGCTGATTTAACATATGTCACAAATGGATGTTCTTGTCCAGGTTCCTCTTTAAATAAATTATGACCTTGTAAAATCTGTGAAACTCTAGAACTCTTCTTTGCAGTTAATTCTATACTTGCATCTCTCAATGCTTTTAAATATACAGTTTTAAGGTATTCACGAGCTTGAAAAGCCAAAACTTTACCATTTGCATCAGGTCCAGCCGAGACATCTCCAGGAATAATCTGTCCATTAATAATATTTGCAGCGTATATTAAGCGAAGATATGGCTTAGATGTTTTATTATCCCAACTTAACCATTCTGTAAAAATGGATGCCTCGTTTTCAGACATATCACTAATAACAAGTTCAATTCTCATAGAGTCTGTAGCTTCATGAAAATCTTTTTCTTCAACACGTATCCACTCAATAGCATGAGTACGTAAAACCAATTTAATAGCGTCAATTATTGCTGTTTTTCCTGAATCATTTTCTCCGATTAAGATATTAATTCCTTTCTTAAAAGGAACTACCAAATGTGGCGAATCAAATTCTATTGTTCCGTCATTTTTACTAAATTTTCTAAAATTCCAAAGTTTTAGCTCAGATAGATACATTTGCCGAATAATTTATTTCCTACAAAAATAGAGATTCCTATGTAATTATTTCTTTGTCAGGTAATAAAATTGTATCTTTGTGTTGATAAAATATTAATAGGATGTCATTAATTATAGCATTACATTTAGGCGAAGGTATTGTTATGGCCAGTGATAGTAGAACAACATTCAGTACTACTATTCATAAGCAAGATGGAACAATAGTCCAAAATAACGGAGTTCATTATAGTGACTCTTCATATAAGACATTCCTAACTCCAAAGGGAGTTGGTATTTCGACATGTGGTCAAGCAAGTATCAACAACAAACCCATCGCAGGTTATATAGAAAGTTTTATCAATGAACATAAAGATGAATCTGTTGATGAAATTAAAGATAAAATAATTCCATATTTCAAAGCATTATGCCAAACAATAGATACAGATTTTATCATTGGAGGTTATATAAACACAGGAAAAACATATGAACAAAAATTATATAGAATTTTTACCGCTATAGATAAAATAGAATCTATTAATACAGATATTCAGGGAGCAATATGGGATGGCGAAATAGATGTACTTAGTAGAGTATTGACTACAATGTATACGCAGAGTGGTAATGCTTTAACGGATTATCCTATTCCATTTAATCATTTTACAATACAAGATGCTATTGATTTTGCAAAATATGCAATTCAAACCACTATAGATACAATGAAATTTCAACAACGGACGAAGACAGTTGGAGGTCCTGTTGATATTCTAATAATAAAGCCAGATAATGCTTTTTGGATAGATAGAAAAGAACTTCATAAGTGATAGAATATGAACAAATGGCCAAGAGATAGATACATAGGTCCTGGTGGTGGACTTTATACAGGTCCTGGTGGCGGACTCTACACAGGTCCTGGTGGTGGACTTTATACAGGTCCTGGTGGCGGACTCTACACAGGTCCTGGTGGCGGACTCTACACAGGTCCCGGTGGTGGACTTTATACAGGTCCTGGTGGCGGACTCTACACAGGTCCTGGTGGCGGACTTTACACAGGTCCCGGTGGCGGACTTTACACAGGTTCCGGTGGTGGACTTTACACAGGTCCCGGTGGCGGACTTTACACAGGTCCATGTAGTAACCCATATATGAGTAATTGGCCTCCACCACATATTTTAATTAAAGAACTACAGAAAAGGAATATGAATGATATTGCAGACTATCTAATTAGTATAGGATTCATAGATTACACATATTAAACGAAAGAGCGACCTTGAGAAATCAGATCGCTCTTTTGCTATTTAATTATTGTTCAATGATTTTTATATCATCCTTTGATAATTCATAAGCTTGATAAACAAGCTCATCAATCTGCTTTTCTATTGCAGAAGTATCAGTTGAGCTGTTTGTTCGTTTAGCATCAATAACCTTTTTAACCAATTCTGAAATCGTCGCTTGAGCATTTGGGGACAACTGTGGAATAGGGAAATTATCAACCTCATAGCCATTGACATTACTATTAGTGCTGAAACATCTAAAAAACCAATTTATGGTTTTAGAGTTTAAGAATCCCAATAAGCAATATAGGTCTATTAAGTGTGATGGCAATATATAATTGCATGAATTAGCCAAATAATATCCTTGAGGCACAATAGACATTACAAGTCTAATCTTGTCATTAGCACCTGTCATTCCTTGCATTGCAATTCTTTCATATTTGTGATGGGCAGATTTCTCAGTATTCCCATATTCTAACAAATATTTTTCTTCTTCGAGATAGTCTATTTGACCTTGGCTCATATGATGAGTATAATAGTATCGTTGTATTGAAGCTCCCTTCAATATAACTGGGTTACTAATATTTGAGCCAAAGAATTTTTTGTGAAATGTTACATTTAACTCACCCTCTATACATTTCAATGATATTCCTTTTTTCTTCAATAACTTAATGACTGTTGTTTTGTATTCAGGTCTCAAACGTGGTATTGTATAATCAATATTATCAATTGCTATAATGTCATTAAGAGAGAAAGAAGTACTCAATCCTGATGATTTATGCTTGTCGTCCCATACAAATACAGGGAATACATAATCACTATCGACTTTAGTATTTTGTATTAATGATATACACACGCTCATCTTTACACTCTCAAAAACACGCTTTTTCTTACTATCTCGTTCAGGGAACGAATCAATTTTGATAATCTTGTCATTCTTGAGGATATACTTTCTCAAATTAGCAGCCTGTCTATCTACCTAAAAAGAATTTTGGAAGATAAAACAATTTATGCCATTTGTAGATAGGAGTTTTTTTACAGCATTTGCGATAAAGAGTTTGTAGGCATTTAATTTACCCCCAAATGCAATCGTATAATCTTTATCACTACGTAAATCTGCAATCTCTCCAACATGTGATTCTTGATATAAAAAATACGGAGGATTGCCAATTACAATATCAAAACCATTTTTATCGTCATCACGATTGAAAACATCGCTAAACCAAGTATGCCAAAGAAAGAATTTGTTATTCTCGGCAAGATTGATATCTTTGAGTCTGGCAAGAATAGTTGGGTCGTATGCCTGTGCCTCCAACTGTTTGTTGATAGTATCGGAAATTTCTTGTTGTAACTTCACCTTTCTATTGTGGTCGTTACAAGAGTAGTACGAAGATAGTAGATGCGATACAGTCTTTTGCAAGCGATTTTTTTCATCATCGAAGAGAGAAATCTCTCCTTTGTCTTTCTTGTATTCTTTTTCGTAAGTGAGTTTACTTAAATCCACCCCGATAAAACTCTCAATTAGCGAGTTACCTTGCATAATCTTATAGTCGAGATTGGGCAATGGCGATGGTGTCTCTTCATCAACAACGATAGAGAGCCAGAATCGCAAACGGGCTATATCTACTGCACCTTTCTCAATATCTACACCATAGATATTGTTTTGGATAATGCTCTTTTTGATTTCGGCACGATCATAATGGTCGCCACTCAAAACCTCACGACAATGCAACAGTTCATTGAGCAAACCCATAGGAAATGCTCCCGAACCAATAGCAGGATCACAAATCTTAACATTTTCAAGTGCTGAAAGAAGTTTCGGTTTCTTATTCTCTGGAATATCCTTAACTCCCTCTTCTGGTGAAAGTACGAATTGACGAATCTTGTCTTTTGCTATACTTGTATTGGTTTCGAGGTAGGCAATAAGTGACTCCTGACACATATAACGTACAATCTCTTTCGGTGTGTAGAATGCTCCTTTATCCTTGTTGTCTTCAAGCAAGTTTTCGAAGATTTTACCCAACATTTCTGGATCTACTCCCACTTCGGCATCGTTAGGGTCATTCTCGTCAATGGTAAAGTTGTATTCACTGAAGAATTGGAACAAACGTTTGAAATAATCAGCTGGGAAACGACTTTCGGGTTCGTCTTCCTTATCACGCTCAAATAAACCACCATTTAGGTATGGAATATCTTTCCATTCATTAAGTAGCGATTTATCCCAATCGTAATCGGCAAACAGGGCTTCACGCTCGGCAGGTTTAGTGTTCAAGATACCGAAGAACAACGGTTCAAGCACTGAGTCGAGATAATCATTCTTGTACAGTGAGTTCTCAAACATATTTTGCATATAGTTGAGGTCGCCACACATCCAACCTTTGCGTTGCAAGAAATGAAGGAAGGTGATGCGCCCCATCATCTTCTTTACGTAATCACGGATTTTCTTTTCGTTGTAGTCAAACGCTCCCATCAATGCAGCATTGGGCTCACTAAGTCTTTTCTCTTCCCACTTACTGCCCACCTTAACAAAACGCTTACCTGTAATATATTGGATAAAGTCGGCGTATTGCTCGCGATATCTGTCAAAGAACTCATCAGAAAGAGCTTCAACAGAGAATGCAGTTTTCAAATTTTCAAATGAAATACCTTTTTTCTTTAAGAAGTTGAAACGCTCAATAGGCGTTCTGTATAGTAAATCATCACTACCAAAAACGTATGTATATCGTTTAGGCGATGTCGCTTCTCCCTTGATATCACAAATAAATGACAAACGCCAATGGTCGCCACTATCAAATACCACCAATGCGGCATCAAACTCACCCCAAGCCGGATTAATGAATGACTTTACAAGATTGCGTAGCCCTACACGCCTGTTTGCGACCGAGCCTTTTGTAATATTGTAATGAAATAAACCGATACGATAACTGTCTGTAGTATCTATATTTCCCAAATAGTAACCATTATCAGAGGTGCTTCCAATGATCTTTTCTGGTCCTTCTTTCAATTCGGTTGCATTGAAAAAATATTGTAGGAAAGTGTACCACTGAGTCAGATTGAAAGATGATTGGAATAGTTTTCTCAAAATATCCGGTGTATATGTAGCTGCCATAAAAATATTTACTTAAATGATTCTGATATAATGATTTGAGGATTAGAAATATCTTGGGCATCATGGCGTTGTTCTTTGTCCATCGTCTGATACTCTCCAAGTAATTCCGATATTTTGTTTTGCAAGCTATATTCGTCCTGCTTCATTTTAGAGCGGTCGTTTTTGTACTCTCGTGATAAAGCCTTCAGATAGCGGGGAAGTTGGGCATATATACCTTCATTGATGTATCCCATCAGTACATCGCATTTCGATTTCAGCTCACAGTCAGTTGTTATTTGCTTAATGGTCCGCAGGAATTTACTAGCTTCAAGCGAAGTCTTGTCAAGGTCTGTGCGATTGATAGATGATGTATCTGCAGCCTCTACATAATCGGTTGTATATTGAGCCAATGCACTATTGACATGCTTGTAGTGTTGTTTCTCATTAGTAAATTGTGATGGTTGTTCTTCGGGCCTTGCTTTGAGATACTTTACTGCTTCTAGGAAGTCAATAATTTCAATACCAGTTTGAGTAGCCAGATAAAACTCGGTCTTGACATTGGAAGAAACAAAGATGACTGACTTTCCACAATGCTTTCCCGTATCACGCATTACTCTGCTCTTCATTGGCAAAGCCTTGATCTTGTGATATAGTTTACGGTCTCTGTTATAGAGCTCACGCACTTCACGCAATAGGGCAATTTTCTTATCGATACTGTCCTTTACATTGTTGTCAAACATTTGGAACTCCTTTACAATTTCTTCCTTTGAGTAGATTTGAGCATCTTCGCCAAATGCAGAGTGAAAACCCTGTAATTTAACAAGAGCGTTTTTATAGAGTTGAATTTCCTTGTCGCCCTGTTGCGATGGGTAGAACATATAGTTATAGATATTCGTAGCAACAGAACCGATACGGTTTACACGACCTATACGCTGCATTAAACGTGTGGCATTCCAAGGCGAATCGTAATTGACAATTACATTGGAACGATGCAAGTTCACACCTTCGGCCAATACATCAGAAGTAATAATGATGTTGTACCTCATTGAATTACTGTCAAAATTGGCATCGAAATTCTCTTTGATAGTCTGTCCCAAACGGTTGCGGTTGCTTGCTGTTACCATCAAAACATCTGTGCGACCTATCTCTTTTGTCAATCTATCATATAAGTAATTCAATGTATCGACACTTTCAGAGAACAACACCAATTTGCCAGATGGATTGATGGTCGTATCAAAAAAGACATTAGTAAGGTTTTCTCGGAACTTGTCAAACTTCGGATCATCATTCTCTTTCGCCCAATCTGCATTGAGTTGCTCCAATATCTCACGATCATGATGGAGCATTTCAAGAAAATCAGAACTAAAAGCATTGGCTGGAAAGAGAATATCTTCAGTTGCATATCCTTTTGCAATGGCATACTCGATAATTTCATCAAGTTCCATATTCTTTGCTTGCAGGTCTTTCACCTTCAAATCGGGGGCGATGATCACCTTGTCCTCATCGAACATCTTAATCATATCAGTTGTAATACGAAGAAGTGTTCGAAGCGACTTCTTGAAAGCATAGAAACTACTCTCCAATCTCTTTACCATATGAACACGGTAAATGGCAGCCAATGTCTGACCAATATGTACAGCATTCTTATACTTGCTACGATATTCAGGTTTCAAAAACTCAACAGCACGATAGCGGGCATAGGTCAGTCCCTTGCCTTCTGGATTTTCATCCGTTTTTCCATCAGTCAATTGCTTAAGCGTCTCATAGAAGCGGTTGCTTGTATCTGAGCCCATTACATACTCCAATTCATTCGGTGGCAGAATATTTGGGAATATGATACTCTGTGATTTAATATCTGCCTTATAATCGGGATCGTTGAGTATATTGTTGCGTGTACGGCGTACTGTTACCTTATCAATAACCTTACTACGTATCTGCTCATAGATTTTATCCACCTCAGCAGTAACATCACGCTGGTCACGCTCTCGCATCAATCTCTTATATTCATAGATAAGCGGAGCAAAGAAACCTTTGAGGTTGGGAACTCCGTCAATGGTACAGTTTTGGCTATTTTGGAACAATAGTAACTGATTCTGTAAATCATCAGGGCGGTTGTTGAGCGGTGTAGCAGAAAGAAGCATTACCTTCTTTTGAGTGCTTTTCAGCAAGCCAATATTCAGGCAGGGGGATTTGCATATCTTTTGCAACTCATCATATTTGCCAGAACTATCGCTACGGAAACCATGGGCTTCATCGACAATGATTAAATCAAATTCCTCTTTGTCCTTGTAATTGTCTTTACTTTCAAGAACCTTTGACAGACTGCCATTAGTAATGAATTGAGTTTTCTTGTATATTCCGAAAAGTTTGAATGTATTTCGCCAGTTATCTTCCAATGCCGGGGGATATACAACGAGGATATTGGTATTTTTACCGTTAGCCTCTACAAAACGTTTGGCTATCATCGTTGCAATCATAGTCTTTCCTAACCCCACAACATCAGCAAGGAACAAACCATTATGCTGCATCAGCATCTGATACCCCTGAATAACGGCATCTTTCTGATATTTCAAATCCTTGACACCATCGGGTAACTGAATGGAAAAGTCATCTTCCACTTGGTCACCAAATGTATCAATAAGTACTTTGATGTATAGTTCGTATGGAGTAGGCTGATAGCCCAAGTATGTATTTTTTTTGTACTCTTCAATATCTTTTGCTGTCAATGGAACAGCCTCGTTCCATAAAGTCCAAAATTCATCTGAGCAATACTTTACATCATCAAAGTCCTTCATTGCCACATTGAGTTCATACTGTGGCGGCTGTTTGATCCCCAAACCCGAATCAGAGATATTGGAAGAACCCATTATTACCCAACCGTCGCTATTCTCGCTATGGTTTTGTGGCAGGCATAAGTAGAATTTAGCGTGCAGATTTCTGGTTGCATGAATACGCATTTGCAAACGTCCGGAAACAAGGTCTTCACACATCTGCAATATGCCTTCCTCTACTTCGGGTGAGTATTGAGCGTTTACAATATCCTCCTTGAAACCGTTGTGATAGATTTCTTTTGCTTTTTCTTCATCAACAAGCATCAAAAGAGCCTTGTTATGCTTTCGGAAAATATCATCAATATTGATACCTACCAATATCTTGATTTCTGATATATCACCTAATTCTTTACGCAACTTGAAATATCCAGATGAACGAAAGAAGCCTACAACAGCTAAAAAGCGTTCAAATGTTACCATCTCTGCCGCAATACCTTTCAACTTATCAAAAAGAGTATTACCCGGTATATTATTAAAAAACTTTGTACTCATAATTTTATATTTAATACAAAGCCCCTCCAAACAAAATACAATACATGAATTTATTCTCTCTTAGACAGAGGGAGATTTCAGGCTATAAGGCTGATTTGCTGATGAATTACATGTAGGATTGCTAAACTGCAGTTGAAATTCAATGACTTCCGGATGAAAATCCAACGACCGGAATTGCAGGATTTTCAATAAAATGTATAACTTTGCGCAAGAGTGAGTCCCTCTGTCTAAGAAATGAATGCTTTTGCTAAACGTTCTCCAATCCTACAGACCTTTCAAAATTTGTGCGTTGGCTTTGTCTACTACGGAGTTATCCAATAAGGCCAGATAAATTTGTGTAGTCGCCTCGGAATCATGTCCCATTCCTTCACTGATGACAGAAATAGGAATGTTTTTGCCTTTGGCCGCGCTTGCCCATGAATGACGGGCACAGTACATGCTTAGAGGAACGGATATATCGGCCAATCTGGCTATTTCTTTCAGGTTCCGGTTTATTCCGGACATGACACTCCTGTAATGCTTGTGCGTATCCTTAAAAGGATATTTCAATACCGGCAAAATATAAGGACTGAGGCTGTCTTCCGGGTATTTGCCGACAATCTCCTGCATACATTTTTCCCACCTGACAACCAGCTGCTGCCCGGTCTTTCGTCTGCGATACGATAAGAAGCCGTTCTGAAGATCTTTCTTTTTTAAGTGAGCCATATCTATGAACGACATGCCACGGGTATAGAAGCTGAACAGGAACATGTCCCTTGCAAATTCCAGATTAGGCTGTAAGGACAAGTCCAGACTCTTCATACGCTTGATGGCAGATAAAGGAACGGCACGCTTGACGGTCTTGTCCACTCCCGTATAGACATGCCTGAAGGGATTGCGCTGTTCCATCAGTTCCTTTTCCAAGGCACGATTATATACTGCCCGAAGAATACGCATATAGAATGAACTGGTATTCCGCACGGCACCTTTTCCATGAAGATAGGCTTCATAAAGCTGCATCAAATCCGAATCGATTTCAGACAACAGAATATCCCTGTCTCCTCTGAACTGCATAAAACTTTTCAGAGTACAGGAATAATTTTCAGCCGTACGTATCTTGCCCATCTGTTTGAGACGGGCTATGATGCCTTGCATGAAGTTGAAAAGCGACTGTCCCTCTTTATTGCTTTGAAAAGAAGCGACAATATCATCTGCCGTATATCCGGCTTTCCGGTTATCCAGTTGGCGGATAATCATATCCAGCCGTTTCAGGTCCCATTCCATGCGTTCCTGCAAGGAAAGGAGCAGATTGCTTCGTCTCGAACTGCCGACAATGATACAGCTTCCAGCTTCGTTCCATTCATCCGTAAATATCCGGTAATCCGTCTTTAACTGACGGATTACACGGTTCTGGATAATCTGATAATAGATGGTACCTTCCTTTCCCTCTATGGTGGAAGGTCTGAATTTCACTTTTACACTGGCCATGGGCTTACTTTTTAGGTTCGTCCGTAATAGACCTGTCCTTGATGGACTTCGCCTTGCTGTCCAGTTCTCTCGCGGCCTGTTCCTTCAGCCGTGCCTGCTCGGTCAGGGTGGCCTGTCTCCGTACCGCTTCCTCGTAGGCTTCCACGTCCTCACGCATCTGTCCGATCCGTTCGTTATCCCGGTTCGGTCCAAAAAGGTTCTCAAGTTCCACAAGTTGCTCGGGGGTAGCCTCTCCTTTCATCTTGACATAACGGTACTTCAGATCATTATCTGATTGTGCGTTATCTGTTCTCGCCGAAAAATAGAGCGCCACGGACAGGGCCATGATTGTCGCGAACATCACGGAAAAACTCCCAATGATGTACGGGGATTCCAAGCTCAGACTGAAATGATGGTTGATGTTGCTTGTCTTAACGGCATTCTTCCTGATTGTGTCATTGGTCTCACAAAACAGGATTTTCACTTTCTCCTGGTTCTGCCGCTGTTCATTATGTATTTCCGACAAGACCTGCCCAAGTCTTTCCTGTGACGAGTTTTTCCTATCCATGGAAACCATATCGTTCTTGATGGCGGCAAGGCCTTCGTACACGCGAGCCAACAATTTGCAAAATGTCTCATGACCTTTCCGGACTTCATTCAGCACAGACTCATCCTGTTTATTATTAACTGTCGGGCTGTTGCCTTCCGGCAAGGGAACGGACAACCCGTTGATTTTGTTCTCGATTCTTTCCAGGCATCCGAAGATGCTCTCGATATATTCTTCCAATTTCATATTCCTGCAATTTTAATGTTCATGAATAATTTGAATGGGAAAGGACGGACTACAATCCGAAACCTTTCCTTTTTTGTCTCTTCTTCCGGCGTCTGCGCAAAAGTTCTTCCTGAGGCAACGACTCTTCGGGAGCGGTGCCGTTTGTAGGACTGAACAGTCCCGGTCCCGTACTTTCGAGAAGATGACCTTCGTCCGGTATCCTTTGCTGCACCTTATGTTCGGATTCCTGTTGGGATTCAGAAGTCTTCCAACCCAGTCGGGCATTCAGTCTGGCAAAGCTGAACTCCCGGCTGATCTGTGAAGCCTTGAAGGTCTGCCCGTCCTTGGTGAACCGGATTCCCTGTATGTCCTCCGGCTTTTTTATCTCCCTGGTACGCTTTACAAATTCCAGCCTGATGCCCCGGCGAAGCAGATAATCGTTGAACTCTTTCCATGTTCCGGAGCGCTTCAAAGCCGCCTTGACGGCATTGAAGATTTCGTATTTCACACGCTCCGAGGTATGAAGTTTCTCCACGTTAGTCTTGCCCTTGTCCTCGGCATACGTCAGCCCGTACTTGTCCTTAAGCAGTTTCGTGGTGATTTCATTACGCTTGTAATCGCTTTGGGAAGAGATTACTTTGCCGTCATATCCGATGCGGTTATAGACCAGGTGGCAGTGCGGATTGTCTGTGTTATGGTGTCTTACCAGAATAAACTGAGTGTTTTTTATCCCCATCAGCTCCATGTATTCCCGGGCTATTTTAGCCATAAACTCATCCGTCAGCAATGCCTTGTCCTCCGGCTTGAAGCTCAATGCGATGTGCCCGACAGGCTGTTTTATCTTCGGATTAAGCTCACACTGGTAGTTGAAACTGGCCGTTATTTCCCGGATATTTCCCAGCAATACACCATCTGAGTCAATGATTTCCGCGTTGTCCTTGCCCATCACGTAGCGGATACAGCCGCCGAAGGATTTTCCTTTCTTGATCTTGCCAATCATGACGGCCTCCTTTCTCCGTGCCTGTACCGGACAATAATCTCCTTGAGCTTCTGCAGGAGTTCTGTCACCGTCTTTTGGGTACGGTGGAATCCGGCCTGATGGGACAGACGGGTCAGCTGGTTCAGGTTGTTCGCCATACCCGTAAGACTGCGTATGACGGCAGTCTCCTCGGCAGAGTGCCTGGCCGTTATCGTCGTCTCAAAGGCTGATGTGCGGAGAAATTCCGCCAGCGTGAGGTTAGCCTGTCTGCTGCGTCGGCACAACCGTTCATAGTCTATCTTGGAGAATTTCACTGTAACGGCTTTGCTGAGTTTGCACACTCCGCTTACTCTGGGGCGTCCCCTCGGCCTGTTTTTCTTTCTGTCATTCATATTTTCTCTGTTTGATTTTTGATAGTTCTTTTTCTCATAATCTGCGACCACCGGGAGCGGATTGCCTCCACTCTTCGGGAGTGGAGCGAGGTTTTTCGGGATGCCCGAAAGATAACCTCGCTAACTCCCAAAACTGAAGTTTTGTCCGTTACTCCCTCCGGTCGGCTACTGACTGTCTGAATACTGTACTGACTGGAGTCAGTAAGCAAATCAGTCATTCCTGAAAATGTCACAGCTTTCTCCACTGCTCGAAGTCTTCCGAGTAGATTTCAAGATGCTGCCTGGCGATGTTTTCAAGCAGTCCGGAAACGCTCATTTTGCGTCCTCCCAACCTGCGGACAAACTCGTCCAGCCTGTCACGTACCTCGCCGCTAACAAACACGGGCTTGCGGTCTTCAATTCTCGGAACCTGAAGAAAGGTTTTCCGGTATTCGTCCAGAGAAAGCTTCCTCTGCCTGCAGCTTATACGACGCTGAGACGTTGGAACTGCTTCCTCTTTTCCTGTTGACGTTTGCAGGTTCTCGGATGTGGAGTCGGTCTGTTCTACCGTTCCTTCTGACTTCTCTTTCCCGGTATCATTCAAGGATGCTTCTATGGCAGTTTCAATGCTGCCATCTGACGGGAGTATGAGTGACATGTCCGTACCTGTCATAGCCTCCCATTCTTCTTTGGTCAATTTCTTTTTTGTTACCATACATTTTTTGATTTTAATCGGTTTACTCACTGGTCTCGGTGCGCACCTTGACTCATTGTCGTGAGCAAAGGAAATGTGTATAGTGAACAGAATCAAGCAAATGGAGATACCGTGGCAATTATGTAACCTCGTGCACTATACCGATTGGGCGGTCGGTGCTGCCTGCCGTGATTTGCCGGGGTGATTTCTACATACCGGATTGTTCAAGCAAATTCTGTTTATGAAGAAGGCTCATTGTATGCAGTTGATATGTAACATGATGTCATTCCGGGCAACGCATCGTCACCGGTCTGAGAATCCATTGCAGTGTGATTTCTACTGCTTTTATTTGCAGTGGGAACAGAGAAAACAGCCGAGAATAGGACGATGATACATGATGGAATATCGGCTGTAAAAGACCTGTTCTGTTCCGGATTTTTGAATATATGTTTAACTGAAAATAAAGAAGACAATGGAAATCATCAGCTTTGAAAAAAGGACTTTCGAGGAGATTGCCGCCAAGCTGGATCGGTTCGTGCAGCGGGTGGAAAGTCTGTGCCGTGAACACGGTGGAAAAGAAACAAGTGAATGGATGGACAATCACGAGGTCTGCCGCAGGTTGCGTATCAGTCCGAGAACCCTGCAGACCTTGAGGGATAACGGGACGCTGGCCTTTACAAAAATCGGAAACCGGACTTATTATCGTCCTGACGATGTAGAGCGTGTGGTCGGAAATGTGGAGGAGAAACGTAAGGAAGCCCGCTGGAAAGGCAAGACCATTTGAACGAGTTTCAAGAATAATGTATAACCCAATATCAAACGCGTATGAGTAATGAAATCAGAGAAAAGGACCATGAGTGGGTAAAGGCATTCCACTCGAATTTCGACAGACTGCTGGCCCTTCTCGAAAAGTTGTTGGAGAAACGGCAACCGTCTGCCTATGGCGATGAACTGCTGACGGACAAGGAAGTGGCATTCCTGCTGAAAGTGAGCCGGAGAACCTTGCAGGACTACCGCAACAACGGTATTCTGCCTTACACACAGGTAGGCGGCAAGATTCTCTACCGGGCTTCCGACATAGAAAAGACTCTGATGAAAGGGTACAAGGAGGCGTACAGATACAAAAGGAGTTAATATCCCAAACGTCCCACAAAGAACACGCAAGGATTTTGATTTTTCTGGAGGGAGCGCAGTTGACCGCCTGCCCATTTTATTTGTATTTCTAAAAAAACAGCCTTCCTAAATGATAAAATAACAGCATATAGAATTGGAGTCTATTTGAACCAATCTATATGCTGTTTTATCTTTTTTCTTTTTCTTCTGACTTTTCCGTCAGTCGCTTGTTTCCGCTGCCGTCGGCGTCCATTGTACAGACGTGAAAGGGAAAAGGTTTTCGGGCTGAATACGCTCTGAAAGAGGAAGATTCTGCCCGAAACGGCAAAGCCGCCAGACCTTTTCGCTTTCAATAGAGTCTGTACTAACTTCTATGGACGGCAGAGGGAACGGGCGACTGATAAAAATAAAATATTAATAACGAACATATTCCAATATAATTGCTTTATTCTGGAAACAGAATCCAGATATAATATAACATCCTGTTTCCATTTACACAAAATATTTTATAGTGCCTGAAATTTACAAGTGATCGATGTATTTTGTGCTCTATTTGAGTAATATTTTTAGTTCATTATTGATATATTCATCCCCTTTTGCGGAGTATAATTTTATCAGAGACGAAGACCAGTTGGACCTTCGTATTGTTCTTAAACTTCTGTACTACTTCATCCGTCATCTATCTTAGACTTGTCCACCGTATACGTGGCGGTTTCAACATCGATAACGATTCTCGCTTATTTGTCATTGTCATTCCTGACGATTATTATGATAGCTGTTGGCGTATTCTGGAGGAAGGTTCGTAACCAGTGGCTTCCAATTCGCCATAGTCAGGAAGAAGTTTCTGTTTGAATTCCAATCTTCCATTTCTGCCATACCAATGACAGTTTCTATGCGGACAATGAGCCGCAGAATATTGCACGCATGAAAGGAACTTACCATGTAGGCATAGCGGATGATGAATCCATGAAGATGGATATATTGAAAAAGGGTGTAAGTACAAATTAGGACGCCACCTTCTCTGCTGTTCGGGATAGCTGAGACCATCACACCTTTATGAATGAGGTGATTGGCGAATTTGATGGTACCGCCGTAGTCGGGAAACTCCTCGCTCGAAGAAAGCGTCTTACATTTTGGTGACATAGCCGTGTATCATACGATATCATATCGTACTAAACATGCTTCCTGGAAAATGATTAATTCCTTACATACCATGTCCAAAGGCCATCTTGGGGATAGTATCACGGATAAGCAACTAATTGGATTTGTCTGAAATATGAGTTTTTTTAATAAGAGTATAATCTGTTAGTTAATAATTAACGTGAGTTCGATATAAAGATTGAAATTATCAGTTTGAAAATTAGGAACATAGCGATAAAAGCATTAAATTTATAGTGCTCAATTATAACATTTAAGCGACTACCACTATGTTCTCAGAGGCTAAAGTTACGGAGATTTTTTGTATGGCGGATGATTTTTGCAAGGAATTTGCCAAAACACAGGAAAAATATATGGTTGAAGACAAGAATCATAAGCATCGGAATAAGCCGAACCGGATGAGTGATGCGGAAATCATGGTCATCCTAGTCCTGTTCCACTCGGGAGGCTTCAGATGTTTCAAGCATTACTACAAAGAATATGTATGCAAACATCTGACGCATCTCTTTCCCAGACGTGTGTCCTATAACCGTTTTGTAGAACTGGAAAAGGAAGTCCTGCTGCAGCTGACCATTTTCATCAAGGAAGTCCTGTTGGGTACTTGTACCGGTATCAGCTTTGTGGATTCCACACCGCTGCGTGTATGCCGAAACCAACGCATATTGATTCACAAGACTTTTAAGGGTCTCGCCGAACGTGGAAAATGCTCCATGGGATGGTTCTTCGGGTTTAAGCTTCACCTGATCATCAACGATAAGGGTGAAATTCTCAATTTCATGTTTACTCCGGGAAATGTGGATGACCGTGAACCGCTGAAACAGACAAAGTTCCTGAAGAACATCAAGGGCAAACTGTGTGCGGACAAGGGGTATATCGGGCAAACCTTGTTCGAGAACCTATTTCTTAACGGCATACAGTTGATAACCAAAGTGAAGAACAACATGAAGAACTCCCTGATGAGCATAGCGGACAAAATCCTGCTGAGAAAACGTGCTTTGATTGAAACAGTCAATGACGAGTTAAAGAACATCGCCCAGATTGAACACTCCAGACACCGTTCCTTCAATAACTTTATTGCCAACTCGCTCTCTGCCATAGCTGCATACTGCTTCTTTGAAAAGAAGCCCGCCATTGACGTACGTTTTGTCAAAGACGGACAACTCACGATGTTTTAATTTATATCGAACTCACGTTAATTATTTTTCGTATCTTTGTGAGGACTTCTGATTAATATATAGTATAATACGATACAAAATAATATCTCATATGAAGCAAATATTCAACCAAGCAAAGTGGGATAAATTATGTGAACCATCTTTTAAAGAAATTGATTTTTCCCAATTAAATAGATTACCAATAAAGCCATTAATAGCATTGGCTGTAGTTAATGAAATAGAGAAAAAAGCTGTATTATCTTCATTGAAATCCATTCCAAAAACAAATAAAAAATATAAAGTCGTTTATAAAAAACAGACATATTATTTAGGTCTTTTTGGTCTTTATCCATCAGTAGTAGTACAATCTGGCATGGGTATTGATGGGCCAATGGATGCTACATTAACTATACATGAAACAATTCAAACATGGAAAATTAATGTAGTCGTAGCTATTGGAGTAGCGATGGGATTAAAACCTGGAAAACATCATTTGGGAGATGTTTTAGTCTCTCAAACAATCCTAAATTATAATAAAAATAAAGTTATCCCGAACAGTCAGATAAACAGAAGTGTTCGACCAATGTCTAGTATACCATTGTTCGACAGATTCAAGAACCGCACGAATTGGCAATATTATGACGAGAACAATCGGAAATGTAATGTTCATTTGGGACTTATCATAACTGGAGGCTCTGTGGTTGATGATCCTGAATTGGCGCTTAAATTAAGCAAAGAATATCCAGATGCAATTGGCAATGAAATGGAGGCTAGTGGCGTTTGGGCTGCATCAGAAAGAGAAGATGTACATTGGATTGTAGTTAAGGGAATTTGTGACTGGGGAATGGGAAAGACTGACGATTATCAACCTTTAGCTGCATCCGCAGCAGTATCTTTATGTAAGCAAATTTTCAAATCAAAAACAGCTCTATCTGGAATAGTAAAGAATAATAATACACCAAAATCAACTTCCAATAGAGTGAAAGTAAATTCATTGAAATTATATTATTATAGACTCGAAAACAATATAACAACACAGCAACTTGCTTTAAAAACAGGAATTTCAGAGATAAAACTCAAAAAATTGGAATCTTTTAATGCATCTGCTCTAAAATTTGATCACTCAGAATTTCCAGAATGCACTTTGAATGAAATTAGGAAAATTGAAAGGGTAATTTGTAATGGTCGCCGTATTTTGAGAATAGAAAACACTTCGAAAGATTATATGGGGTATTTGCTGTCATACTATTTCAAGGGAAAACTCAAACAAAAATATACGGGAATTAAAGCAATAGTATTTGACTTTGATGGTACATTAACAAAAAACCATGACAGATATAGTACATGGCAAAAAATATGGCTTAAACTTGGATACACTGTAAATGATTGTAATGAGTTGCATGAACGATTTTCTCAAAATGAATTCAGCCATCAAGAATGGTGTAATAAAACATGCGAGAAATTTCAAGAAAAAGGAATGACAAACAGGATATTATCTGAAGTTGCCAATGAAATATCTCTGATAGAAGGAACTATTCCGACATTAAAAAAAATGAATGATAATAATATTCATTTATTTATTGCATCAGGTTCAATACGTGATGTGATTATTAAAGTAATCGGGGAAAATAATGTCCATTTATTTGAGGAGATTAAGGCCAATAGAATGGAATTTGATAAAAATGGCCGATTAAAACGAATTATTGGCACCAAATACGATTTTGACGGGAAGCGTGATTTTGTTGAAAAAGTAGCCCAGGCACTTGATATTAATACCTGCAATATTTTATTTGTTGGAAATTCTAATAATGATCAGTTAGCATATCAATCAGGAGCTGTTACGCTCTGTGTGAATCCGGATTTAACAGATCCTCAAAATAAAAAAATATGGCATAATGCTATTTATGAGATGCAAAATCTTAATGAAATAATGTCCTACGTCGATTTGAACGAAGTATCTTAAGGTTATCTACATCCATTCACACAGAAGGTGGTCGTTACCTCTTTCATGATAGACATGCCATTTTGGTAGAATTACGATAGTCAATTAGTTCTACTTGTACAGCGGGAAACAACCCGAAATTCTGGTAGTGCAAAATAAATTGTATCACGCATTATTTTTCTCTAAAAAATTATCAGTTGGGAAGTGCTCAGCTCCAAGAGACGGGTGATTTCATCTCTTGGAGCGTAAAAATTGCAATAAATTAAATTAGTTTACAAAGTTTTTATTAGCTTGTGACACAATTAGTCAATGGGTATGGTCTACTTTTGTTACAGTATGCAGAATAAACAGTTTTTTATTGGGATTTTTACAGCCTAGTAGACGTATTTCAACTCCACGGTTCTAGAAATCTGCAGCGCACAGACACAGGAATTTATTTTCATATTTCTTAACATATACGGTTATTTATGTCCTTACCGATCAACACCTAGTAACATCATAGATCGCACGAATAACTGTGCAACCACGCCCATCCGTTACTTGTAATGGATGCATTCAACTAGATAATAGGGTCGATAGAATCAATCTTCTGGGATTTACATACTTTTATTTCTGAAATATTGCTCCGTAATAGATCTGATTGTGCCTGCTAATACACGGTTTTTGAGAATTTCTTCCAGCCAGTCCTAATTTCACAATTGCTGTTTTCCGTCGCATACAGGCCAATTATACGGTCGGCAACTCCTACTGCCAAGATAGTTTCACAATTCTTGATGAACTAGGGATCAAGACTTGAATTAACGGTCACTGAGAGTGGAAACGACTACTTCACACAATGGAAGCTGAACCTGTTTCTACATCTTCCCGTTACAACGGTTACACATCTGATATTTTCTGTCAGGTGAGCATCCATTTCACCTTCCAGAACTGCATCTATATACTTTCTAATAGGGGCGCGAAATCACCCTCTATATCTAAAAAAGAGAGTGTAAAATAAACTGTGTCAGGCTATAATAATAATAGTTTAACACAGTTTTTATAATATGGCCAATTTGGAAATAGACTACAAGAAAGCAGCCCAGCAGCTGCGTAGCGGTGAAGCACTCTTCGGTAAAGACGGAGCTTTGGCTCCTATGCTAGAACGTATCCTAAACGCAGCCTTAGAAGGTGAGATGGATGCTCACCTTAATAGCGTTGACTGCAGTTCTGGCAATCGTCGTAACGGCAAGATGAGCAAGACCGTACAGACAAAGTATGGAGAGGTGATAGTCGAAACCCCTCGTGACCGTGACGGTTCTTTTAAACCGGAGACAGTTAAGAAACGTGAGACAATTCTTGCTGAAGGTATGGCAGATCAAATCATCAACATGTATGCTCTTGGTACAAGCACTCGTGATATAAGCAAGTACTTTGAGCGTGAGTTTAACACAACCCTTTCAGCAGAAACCATCAGTGCTATAACCGACCGAGTTATTCCCGAAATAACAGCCTGGAAGTCCCGTATGCTTGACCCCGTCTATGCCATTTGCTGGCTTGACGCCATTCACTACAAGGTAAAAGACGATAAGGGTCGTGCAGTCACTCGTGCAATATACAATGTCCTAGGTGTAAACAAGTCTGGTCACAAGGATCTTCTTGGTATGTATATATCTGAGAGTGAGGGTGCTAACTTCTGGCTTGATGTTATGACCGACCTTCAGAACCGTGGTGTACGTGATATTCTGATTTGTTGCGTAGACGGTCTTAAGGGATTCCCTGATGCCATCCAAAGTGTATTCCCGGAAACCTCCGTTCAGCTATGTGTAGTCCACCAAATCCGTAACTCAATCAAGTATGTAGGAAGCAAGCATCAGAAAGAGTTTCTGAAGGATCTCAAGACCGTATATGGTGCTGTAAGCAAGGATTCTGCATTAGCACAGCTTGACATGGTTGATGAAAAATGGGGTGAGATGTACCCCATAGTAATCAAATCCTGGCGCGACAACTGGGAGCGTCTTACGGAATATTTTCAGTATACTCCTGCAATCCGCAAACTTATCTACACAACCAATACGGTTGAGGGCTATCATCGTCAGGTGCGTAAAGTAACGAAGAACAAAGGTGTGTTCCCGTCAGACACCGCACTTGAAAAGCTTGTGTATCTTGCCTATCGAGACATTAGTGGGAAATGGACTATGCCACTGTCTAATTGGGCACTGATATCACAGCAACTTGCCATAAAATTTGGTGATAGGTTCAAGATTATGTAACTTTGCCTGTGAAAGGCTCCTCTTATTTGTATGCAGATGTGAAATCTGCACACAAATAAGAGGGAAAGAATAAAAAACAGAGCCGTGACACAGTTCAGTTTACACTACCCTAAAAAAGCTTACTAGCTTTAACGATTCTATAGTCTTGTTCTTGAAGCTTTCAAAATCAAATTCCTCTTTCATAAAAACTATGTTAACAAAGTTAATATTTTATTTTACTCTTTGCTAACACAGTTTAATTTATATTCTTTTACAATCCAGGTGACACACTCTAAAAGGTATTGTATTTCTCGGATAAACAACTTATACAGTGCATATTCGTGATGTATATTTACAGCATTTTATCAATTTATCCATATCCTCCGAAATCTTGTCATCAGTAACTTTTGCGTATCCTTGTGTAGTTCTGATATTTGTATGTCCCATCATCTTGGATATGCTTTCCATAGGAACCCCGGCAGAAACCATCAGGGTACCGAAAGTATGACGGCTTTGATGGTATGACAAGTTATGCTTGAACTGAAGGGAAAATCCCAATTCATGTATCTCAAACCAAATCATACTCCGTATAGGTAACGGGAAAATGGGCTGACTATCATCTGTCGTATTATACAAGGAAATTATCTGCTCCGCTACCGGGTGCAATGGTATAAATGACTCAACGCTTGTTTTCTTGCGGTATGTTCTGATATATTTTCGTCCTTCTGCAGTTGTACCTATATGATGCGGATAGAGATTGCGTACATCAACGTAAGCCAAACCGCAAAAACATGAAAATATAAAGGTTCTTCTTGCAAGTTCCTGTAGTGGATCCGGTTTTGGATGGCTCATTATCTCCTGAAGTTGATTCTTGCTTATATACATGAGCTTTGTAGGTGCCTTCTTTTCATATTTTATACCATCCAAAGGATTATATCTCAAAATTCCGTTATCCACGGCAAGATAAACCAGACGTTTCAGCCAGCAAAGACAATGGTTACGGTATGATGGCTTATGAGGGTAATTTGTTTTCAGATACAAAATGAAATTGGTGCCAAACTCTTCGGTAATATCTGTAAAAAGCATGTCCTCTTTGCCCAAAGAACGGATGTATTCACCCAGATAGTAATGATACATTTTTGATTGCCTGTAACTGGAAGTTGAATCTATTTGAATGGAACGGATTTTTAGATTTTCCCGTTCCACTTCCCCTGCTTGTAATATATACTTCGGGATGTCGGCAGTTCCTGTCATGGCTGTTTTCAGAAGTTCCGCACTGATAACGCCGTTCACTTTCAACAGTTCAGCATAAGTTTCATCTACGCGTTTCTTATATTCATCAAGCATTCCGTTCAGCCTGTTATTTTTGACTTCTCCTTTCTTGCTGATCCACTCTTCCGGCTGGCAATACAACCCGGTTGATAATACGACAGCCTTTCCGTCTATTGTAATACGACACATGATTGATGTGGTCCCGTCAGATTTGACTTTACCACGGTTTATATAATATAGTTGCTTATATGTACTTCTCATGATTCTTTCTTTTTTGATTTTATAATACCAGTTTCATATCACTCGTTGCTTCGATGAATTTGTCCATATCCTCAAAAAGTTTTTTAGGAGTTACCCTTGCATAAAGCTGTGTCGTGGTCAGATTGGTATGGCCCAACATTTTGCTGATTGTTTCAATAGGCACACCGGCCTCAAGGGTTATTAAACTTCCGAAGGTATGTCTTCCCATGTGATAGACCAAATCACAGCTTATGCCGGCCAAATCACGCAAACCTTTCATGTGCCGTCGCATATTGGGATGGTGTATCATCGGGAAAAGCTCATCCCTTTCATCCGAACGATATTTTTCTATTAGAGCGATAGCCTCCGGCAGCAATTTGACGCGTGCCTGATAATCATTTTTCTTTCTCAGATACTTTAACCACAAATCGCCCTTATCATCCTTGTATATATTCTCTCGGGTAATTGAAACCGCATCCGCATATGGGACTCCTGTATAACAGGCGAAGAGGAATAAATCTCTGGCTATGTTATGGGTGACTCTTTCTGGGGGTATTACGACATCACGGATTTTCTCAAAATCTTCGCGAGTCAAAGCCCGTGGTGGTTTACGGTGCTCTTGGGGTAGTTTGAAATTCACAAAATAACGCTTCTCTGCATGCCCTTCCTTGAATGCCATCCGGCAAATTTTCTTCAGGATGGCCAGATAATGTCTTGCCGTATCTACCGCAAGTCCCTTGTCCTTCAGTATATAATCCTGAAACTCCCATGGAATGTGTTCATTCAATTGTCCAAAAGCGACATCACTTGTCTTGAATCGTTTTTGAATATATTCACCAAGATACCTGCGGGTGTAAATGTATGTTGACATGGAGCTTTTTGCCACATCAATACCGATTCTTGAGCGCATATCCTCTATATGCATATCAAGCCGTTTCAACAGAGTCATCTGGGTTTCTACACTTCCTTGTAAAAGTTCTTTTACGGCAGTCGCATCAAAATCAATCTTACGTTCTAAAAGTGAATCAAATGCAGAATTGACCGAAAGCAAGAGCCGGTCAATTTTCGCATTAATATCAACGGCTTCTTTACTCTTTCCATTCAGTCGACTTTCTCTTGGATTCCATAACTCCGGAGTACATGACAGCTTACAACTGAATTGCGCCATCGTGTTGTTTACCGTTATTCGCCCCATTATCGGAGCCTTCCCAAATTTGTCTAGACCGCTCTTTTTCAGGTAGAGCAACACCTTGAATTTTTCTACTTTCATACGCTTATTATTTAATGGCAAAATTACCTATTTCATAAGCGTCCTTTGATATGCAAAATGCTGACATATAGTGAATAATAGCTTCTGTGACAGCTTCTTCATTGTTCAGCCAGTTACCTATTCGGCTCAGGTAACTGGGCAGCTAACATTTTGGTAACTGAACACCCGCAATATCCTGTCCATTTTTGCTTTCCCTTATCTCAGCAAAAAACGGAACTTTTGCTCATATTCAACCAATTACGTTTTCCTTTCTCATCCCTTCATCTGCTTGCTACCTATATTCTGTTCCACTGTTTCCGCCACTCCTTCGCTGTTTTGGCATTGAATTACGGTATGCCGATAGAAAGCGTGAGCAAGGTTTTGGGGCATACGAAGATAGCCACCACACAAATTTATGCGAAAGTGACGAACACAAAACTTGACAATGACATTTCCGCCTTTGAAAAGAAAGTGGGCAAGCGTTTCACCATATAATGTGCAGCCTATGAAACGGACAACAATCACGATGGACGGGTGCGGCAAGGTTGCCGTACCGTCCGATGCCGCCAATGTATGGATGAGTGAAATGGAATTGGTAAGGTTGTTCGGTGTAATAGCCCCAACACTCCGTACCGCTATCTGCGCCGTGTACAGGAGCGGAGTGTTGAAGCCTTGCGAGATGGAAAGGTACATCAGGTTGCCCAACGGTTATTATTCGGAAACGTATACCATGCCGATGGTCGTAGCACTCGCTTTCCGTATCAATACACCAATGCTACAAGTGTGCACAACACCCTGTTGGAACGGCTGTACTTACGAAAAGAAAGGCAAGTGCTGTGGGCTGCATTGGGTGGCGGTCAAAGGTACGGGTGTTAGAGTGACAACCGCCAATCTTACCATCACATTTTGTTGAATTGTTGAATATGGTAAATAATATGTTGATATATAATAAAATACGCTCTCAACAGGCAGTCAACAGAAGGAAACGGCTGTTGAAAAGAAAAGGTAAACGGCATACAGCAATGCCTTTACTGTTTCTTTTCGCCTACAAATGTTTTGTGAACGGATTTGTTGAGCGGTTGTTGATGGCATATATTACAGAATGTCAATGTGTTATATCATCTATTCAACAGTTCAACGCTTTTTCACCCCTCAACAAGTCCGCCGGGAAAATGACAGAAGTGAATGTCACCATCCGCAGGTCGGTCGGACGGACTTCCATCCTGCCGACCGACATAGGAAAGCCGATGTTGCAAGAAAAAGAAGAAGGCAATCCGACAACCGCTGACACTGCCGCAGGCTTTTGGGAAACAAAAAGCCATAGTTCATTAGGGCGTTTTCTTCACGCATCGCTTCGCTCATGCTAAAAATACCCTAATGAACCAACGGGGTTACACCCCGCTGGACACCCCCGTTTGCCTCTAAAAGAAGCAGCAAATTGTCCTTTGGGTTACCCAAAGGCAGATGCGTTACTCCAAAGTCGGAACTCTGTTTTTCAATGGTAGCAAGTTTGTGTTTTGGGCAGACCAAAAACCGCTTGCTATCCTCCCGTTGGTCAATTCCCTATTTTTTAGAGATTGTCATTGAATGTCTGTTCAATGAATTTATGAGGGTTGTTTTATGTTCCATGAGACACAGTTGAGACCCCCTCCATGACTGATTATATTTGATATATCAACTGGTTCGATGCAACCTTGATAGTCTGGAAATGCCGCCTCAATTTGCTGTAAAGCCTGTTCATCCTCCTTTATATTGAATACAGGTACTATGATAACATTCTTTGTCTGAAGAAAATTGATGTATGCCCAAGAATGTTCCCTGTTCCGTGGACGAGTGGAGTATTTCATGGATATGACATCAAAGTTCCGTTCCAACTCTTTGAGAAACTTGTTTGCAAAGTAACGGGACATTTCGTAAGCAGTCAGTAAGACTGTATTTCCGTTAACCCAACGGACAATACCATCTGCATGACCGTATGTTTCTGATTTATCCCATGGTAGAAAGACAATGCTACATTCAAATAACTGTTCAAGCATGGCAATTACCTTGTTACGCGGGATATTTTTGTTTTCACAAAACACCTTTTTAGTCATTATCACTTTGTCGGGGCACTTGATAATGTTACCGCCATCTATTATCAAATCTGTTTTGACAGTCGGAATGTTCAGGTCATGCAAAACGGCTGTCGGATCGGTTATATACCTCCTGTTTTTCTCGTTCTGCAAATAGTCAGGAGCATAAGCGTAATGTACAAATTTGGTTTCATTGACTTGTATGGGCATATAGTCCCTGCACCAATAATCTTTGGTATGGCGCAGGAAGCCGTATTTAATCCCATACTTGTCCAATAACTTGCAGATATTATTTATTGGCACAGGAAAGTCCTTCAATGCCCATTCCGAGAAATACACGGTATCAGTCAGTCGGTCGGTAACCATATATCTTCATTGAGTTTAAAGCTCCATTGCCTTTTGTCTTTTTCTGTCGTTTTCTTGCCGTCTTTTATAATGTACACCCCTTTTCTCGCATTTTGCAAAAGATTAGATTGTGGGAAGTGTTCATCATCGACCCATACGATACTGGGCTTGCCGTTTAGCGAGAAGCCGTTAAGATAATATTTCAAATATAGAACTCGTTCATCACGAAACATCCCTTTAGAAGTCAGACGAAGAAACTCTTTTTGCTCAACATCATATATCGAATATTCTCGAATCAGTGCCGAAGCCCTGTATTCCTGTTCTTCATTCTCAAAAGTGATGTCATATCCAGAGCTGTGCATGTAAATCGACATAAGCGGCAAATAAGGCTCCTCGTAAGGTTCTTCTATTTCTTCTTTTGTATGATTCCTGTGATACATGATTGGGTCTTTGATTGCATCCGGTTTGTCACTCTCATCATGGTAGTAAAATTCAATGGTACGAATGTATACTCTATACGCATCATTTACCTTAATATAGCCTCCATATATGAAATGAGGTGCCAATTTCTCAAATGCCGCTGTCAATTTCTCTTCAGAAGAATGACGCTTGAAGTTTGACAGATGTTCAAATAAAGTCATACTTTGGTAAATTTAAGTTCTTCTAATAGAGATTTGTATGTCTTACAGAATTTGCTGGTATCATTGAGAATAACGCCTACATTCTTGATGTGCATAAGCTCATTGAAATACGCCATATCCGCTATTGCCGACCTCATTGCATCAACAGAAGAACTGTAACCTGTCACTAATTTTGCTCCTGTTTGCTTTTTAAATTCTAACGCAACTTTTTCGTTAGTCAATGTCCGGCATGAACTGAAATGAACAATCTTACTGGAGAAAAAATTTTTGTTCATGGCAGCAAGTTCCATCAAGTCAATCCCATCAGTCTCTCCTTCAAATGATATAGTATGATTCCTTCCATGACATGCAAAATAAATGATATCATATTTATCGAATTTGGCGAATTTACGTTTGGTAGTAAAATAGTCCATATAATATTGTAAATCTTCTCTATACAAAATATGTCTATGTATTATATCACATTTGTAGAAATTTCTCAAACAATCCAAAAGCAACTTGGTTTCAAGGTTGAACTGATTACCCTTGTGGCTGTTATACAGCCATTCCGTTTCAAAACAAATTATATTATGCATAGTTTATTCAATAAAGGCATTCATTTATTACTTTGTATCAAGTTTGTTGGGAATAAGAAGCTCACGCACATCACTGCTGTCCGGAGAAGATTCTCCAAAGCAGCTATTATTAATTAATACTCAACTGGTTACGAGGATAATAAAATTTTTCGATTAGAAATCATAGTTTTGCAAGAAGGTATAAACAGCCAATTCTGCAAACTATGAACAAAGGAAAAACAATATTTGCACAGGTTATGTCTCTTATAAACACATACGAATTCACTAGTGTCCGGAGAAAAATTCTCCGACAAGGGTTTAATTATTAAACATCAATAATGTTATAAGCATTAGAAAATTTTTCGATTAGAACATCAGTAACTTTGCGGTAGCCATCAAGAGGTTATCCGCAAGCCATGAACAAAGGAAAAACAATCTTCGCTCAGATTATGTCTCTCATTAACGAATACGAGTTCAAGAAATGTGTCGACCGCTACAAAGGTGACCGGCATGCTATCAAATTCAATTGTCGTGACCAGTTCATGGTGATGAGTTTTGCACAGTTCACTGACAGAGCTGGTTTGAGAGATATAGAGACTACACTTAACCTCTGCGGCGACCTCTATCGCTCCGGAATCAAGGCAATACCTCGATCCACGCTTGCGGAGGCCAATGAGAAGAAGGATTGGCGTATATATCAAGACTTTGCGATGACTTTGGTAAAGGAAGCCACGATGCTTTACAAGGATGAAAAGCTGCGAATTGGTCTTGAGGAGATGATATATGCGTTTGACAGCAGTACCATTGAACTGTGTCTTAAGTTGTGTCCATGGGCCGAGTTTCATCATGGTAAGGGCGCGTTCAAGATACATACACTGATGGATCTGCGAGGCTCGATTCCCACATTTGTCATGCTCACGCCAGGCAAGGTTAACGATGCCAGGATGATGGACAAGATTCCTGTTGAAGCAGGTGCTTTCTACCTGATGGATAGGGGATATGTTGCCTTTGAGAAACTTTACAAGCATTTCCAGCAAAAGGGCGCCTACTTTGTTACACGCGCCAAGGACAATATGTCTTATGAGGTTATTGAGTCCAGACCTGTCAATAAAGACTCGGGCGTTCTTTCGGATGAGACTATCAGACTTGCTGGATATTACTCTACCAGAAAGTATCCAGACACATTGAGACTTGTTGTGTATGAAGACTTTGAGACTGGAAGAGTATATCGATTTCTGACCAGCAACTTTGCGATTGACGATCCGCTGACTATTGCGGAACTCTACCGTGAACGCTGGCTGATAGAACTGTTCTTCAAATGGATCAAGCAGCATCTTCACATCAGGACTTTCTACGGCACTTCCAAGAACGCCGTGTACACGCAGATATGGATAGCCATTTGTGACTATCTGCTGCTCATCATTGCGAAGAAGCGATACGGGTTGGATCCAAGTCTTCATTCTATCTCTAACTCAATCGGACAAGTCCTCTTCCAGAGGGCGGATATCCGTGAAATTTATAATCAGCCGACAACTCCCGTTTGTGTTCCGGAGGCGGGTTCTGTCGAGCAACCTACTTTATGGTAAAATTTCTCCGGACAGCAGTGCACGCACATCTATTTTCAAGATGTCTGCAATCTGATATAAAACAGGAATGGGAGGCTGCACCTTGTTCGTAGCATATAGATTGACCATATTAAAAGTCTTTCCAAGCCTATTTGCTAATTCTGTTTGGCTAATGCCCTTAGTCTCCAATACCTCTTTTATTCGGTTCATATCACATTCTTTTGTCTGACGGTTACAAAGGTACAAAATTTTATTTGGTATTTTGCTTGTTTCTCAAAAGAAAGTGCTAATTTTGCAAATAGAACAAGAGGTGTTTGACAGAAATACACTGCATATCGCAGAAAATGTGACCGTTGCCAAGTCATTACCTCACCTTTTGAGGAATGCTCATAAGTAGCTTATTTTTAATTAGTTCCTGTTTAACATCAAATTCTGTTTGCAAAATTGAATTGATTGCTATGAAAAATATTTTGGGGCTGGATTTGGGCTCTTCGAGTATAGGGTGGGCTGTGATTCATGAAGATGATACGCATGGTGAGCTGGTGACTATGGGTAGTCGCATTGTGCAGCTTTCGCCCGATGAGTTATCGTCGTTTACCCAAGGAAACGGAGTATCGGTGAATGCGCAGCGTACGCAGGCTCGGGGACAACGCCGGGGGTATGACCGCTACCAGTTGAGGCGGGCATTGTTGGTGGAGAAGTTACGAGAGTTGGATATGTTGCCCGATGTTTCTTTGACGGGTTTGCCGAAGCTGGAGCTATGGGGATTGCGGGCTCGCGCTGTGACCGAACGTATCGGACTGCGGGAGCTGGGGCGGGTGCTGTTTCATCTGAATCAGAAGCGGGGGTATAAATCGACGAAGAGTGATTTCTCGGGCGATAAGAAGACGACCGATTATGTGAAGACGATTAATAATCGGTATGACGACTTGCAGGCTGCGGGATTGACGGTCGGTGAACATCTGTATAGAGAGTTGTCGGCCAATCCGTTTTATCGCTGCAAGGAGCAGGTGTATCCCCGCCGAGCCTATGTCGAGGAGTTTGACCGCATAATGGCTTGCCAGCAGGCCTATTATCCCAGCTTGTTGACCGATGAGCAGATTCGTTGCCTGCGTGATGAGATTATTTTTTACCAGCGTCCCTTGAAATCGTGCAAACATCTGGTATCGGTTTGTGAGTTTGAAAAGCGGCGATATGTCAATGCCGCCGGAAAGGAGGTAGAGGCCGGGCCCAAGGTGGCGCCCCGCACCTCGCCGTTGTTCCAACTGTGCCGCATGTGGGAGAGCATTAACCATATTGTGGTCAGGAATCGGCAGAACGAGATACTCGAGATTTCACTCGAGCAGAAGAATCAGATTCTGGCGTTCATGAATACGCACGAGAAACTCAGAATAACCAACCTGTTGCAGCTGTTGGGGTTACCCAAGTCGGGCGGTTATCGGTTTGGCGACCAGTTCAAGGCTGGTATACAGGGAAACAAGACCCGTATCGACATAGCGACAGCGCTGGGCGACTATCCCGACAAAGAGCGATTGTTGCAGTTCAATGTCCGTGAGATTTCCTCGTCGATGGTCGATGAAGAGACGGGCGAAATTCTGCCCATTATCGACCCTTCATTCGAGCAGGAACCGCTGTACCGGCTGTGGCATGTGCTCTATTCGATTGACGATCGTGACCAGTTGCAGGCCGTATTGCGCCGGCAGTTTGGCATTGACGACGAAGAGGTGCTGGCTCGATTGAGTGCCCTCGATTTTGTCAAGGCCGGTTTTGGCAACAAGTCGAGCAAGGCGATGCGCCGCATCTTGCCCTTCCTGCGGTTGGGCTTGAACTATGCCGATGCCTGTGCCGCGGCCGGATACAATCATAGCAACAGCATGACCAAGGCCGAGAACGAGGCTCGCGAACTGCTCGACCGCATACCGGCCATTCGCAAGAATGAGTTGCGCCAGCCTGTGGTGGAGAAGATTCTCAACCAGATGGTCAACGTGGTGAATGCGCTGATGGCCAAGTATGGGCGCTTCGACGAGATACGTGTGGAGTTGGCCCGAGAGTTGAAGCAGAGCAAGGAGCAGCGGGAGAAGAGTTATAAATCCATGCTGAGCACCCAGCGCGAGAACGAGCGGATTGCCGCCCGCATAGCCGAGTATGGTGTTGTGACACGCTCGCGTATCCAGAAGTACAAGTTGTGGGAGGAGACCGACCATTGCTGCATCTATTGCGGACAACCGGTTGATGTACACGATTTCCTGCAAGGCTTTGGGGTGGAGATCGAGCACATCATACCCAAGTCGTTGTATTTCGACAACGGTTTCGCCAACAAGGTGTGTGCTTGTCGCCGCTGCAATAGCGAGAAGGGCAATTCCACCGCCTATGACTACATGAGCCATAAGGGAGCGTCTCTTTTCCAGGCCTATGTGGACCGGGTGAACGACTTGAAAAGCCGGAATAAGATCAGTGAGAATAAAATGAAAAACCTGTTGACCAAGGTCGAAAATATTCCTGACGATTTCATTGCCCGACAGCTGAAAGAGAGCCAGTATATAGCCCGCAAATCGAGAGAGCTGCTCTCGATGGTGTGTTGCCAGGTGACGGCTACCAGCGGTTCGGTGACCGATTTCCTGCGGCATACGTGGGGGTGGGACACCGTGCTGCACGACCTGAATCTGCCGCGTTACCGTGAGGCGGGACGTACCGAGATAAAAGAGGTGCAGCACAAGGACAAAGAGCAAATCGTGGGGTGGACCAAGCGTCTTGACCACCGGCACCACGCCATCGACGCCCTCACGATTGCCTGTACCAAGCAGGGATATATCCAGCGACTGAACAACCTGAGCGCCCTGGGTAAAAAGGCGGAGGGAGAGGAGGCTGCCAGCGGTAGCGAGAATGGCTCGCAGAATCTGGAACGGTATATCCAGGCACAGCCCCATTTCTCGGTAGCTCAGGTGCGCGAAGCCGCCGATCGGATATTGATTTCGTTCAAGGCCGGTAAAAAGTCGGTTACTCCCGGCAAGCGGTATATCTACAAAAACGGCAAGCGTGTCGTTGCCCAGCGCGGTCTGCTGGTGCCTCGCGGTGCATTGAGCGAAGAGAGCGTGTATGGCGTGGTACGACTCTGGGAAAAAGACGACCGGGGGAATCGTGTCCAGGTGCAGCGGGCCGTACTCAAATATCCCGTTACCTCGATTGACAGCAAGTCGCTCGATAAGGTGTTCAATAAGGGTATTCGGGAGATTCTCTCGAACCGTTTGGAACAGTATGGCAACGATCCCAAGAAGGCCTTTGCCACCCCCGTGTACAGCGATGCCGAGGGTCGCAGGCCCATTCGCACGGTGCGATGTCTGGCCCGGCCGGCAGTCGATACGCTGGTACCGTTGCGGTATGACCGGGACGGGAAGCCGATAGCCTGGGTCAACCCGGGTAACAATCATCATGTGGCCATTTATCGTGACGAGGCGGGTAAATACCGGGAGCAGGTTGTTACCCTGTGGAACGTCGTGGACCGGCGGCGAGCCGGGTTGCCGGCCATCATCACCGATCCCCGTGCGGTGTGGGACAGCGTGTTGCAGCGCACCGATCTCCCCGAACCGTTGTTGAAGAGCCTGCCCGATGTAAAGTGGCAGTTTGTACTCTCCTTGCAGCAAAACGAGATGTTTGTCCTGGGTATGAGCGACGAGGATTTTCGCTATGCCATGGACCATCACGACTATGCCTTGCTGAACAAATATCTCTATCGGGTACAGAAAGTAAGTAAGGGAGATTATTTCTTTAGATTTCATGTTGAGACGATGGTCGACGATAAATATGACGGGAAGACAAACATGGCTTTATCTATCCGTATGGGAAAATTGAAACGGGTGAGTGTCAAGTCTTTGTTGTCTTTGAATCCTTACAAAGTGCATTTATCGGTCTTGGGCGAAATAGACGAAGTATTATGATCAAGCGCACATTGTATTTCGGTAATCCCGCTTACCTGAGTTTGCGCCGGGGGCAACTGGTCTTGCGGCTGCCCGAGGTGTCGAAAAACACCTCGCTGCCCGAATCGTTCAAGCGGGAAGCCGAGCGCACGATACCCGTCGAAGATATAGGAGTGGTCGTACTCGACCATTCACAAATCACGATTACACAGGGATTGCTCGAAGCGTTGCTCGAGAACAATTGTGCCGTGATTACCTGCGACAAGAACCGGTTGCCGGTAGGACTCATGCTCCCTCTGTGCGGCAATACAACCCAGAATGAGCGGTTCCGTCATCAGCTTGCTGCATCGCAGCCTCTGAAAAAACAGTTGTGGCAACAGACCATTCAGCAAAAGATTGCCAACCAGGCCGCCGTATTGGAGTCGAGAGGCGCCGTGGCGAAAAATATGCGGGCCTGGGCCGGTGAGGTGCGCAGTGGCGATGCCGACAATATGGAGGCCCGTGCAGCAGCCTACTATTGGTCGGCACTCTTTCCCGAGGTGGACTGCTTCCGGCGCGACAGGGAGGGGAGTCCGCCCAACAATCTGCTCAACTATGGCTATGCCATTGTGCGAGCCATGGTTGCAAGATCGCTGGTTATTAGTGGACTGTTGCCCACTTGGGGAATCCACCACCACAACCGGTATAATGCCTATTGTCTGGCCGATGATGTGATGGAGCCCTATCGCCCTTATGTAGACCGGCTGGTGTGCGGTGTAGTGAGTAGCGGGGACGATTATACCGTATTGACCCATGAATTGAAAGCAAAACTGCTGTCCTTGCCCGTGATGGAGGTGAGTATACAGGGGCGTCGATCCCCCATGATGGTCGCTATTGCACAAACGACGGCATCGCTCTACAAATGTTTTTGTGGAGAATTGCGCAAAATAGTTTACCCCGAGATGTGATGAGCCTCGACCGTTTCAGTGAATATCGCATTATGTGGGTATTGGTATTTTTTGATTTACCGACAGAGACCAAACGGGAGCGGAAATTCTATGCCGAATTTCGTAAGAAACTTATACAAGACGGTTTCACCATGTTTCAATTCTCTATTTATGTGCGGCATTGTCCCAGTCGAGAAAATGCCGAGGTGCATATTCGCCGGGTAAAACTTTCATTGCCCCCGTTGGGAAAAGTCGGAATCTTGTGCATTACCGACAAGCAGTTTGGTTTGATGGAGATATTTTATCGCGCCAAGGAGGCCAAGCCGCAGGTCCCTCCACAGCAACTCGAATTGTTCTAAATCTAAAAAGCCGACCATACGATCGGCTTTTTAGTGAAATACAGCTTTGATTTTAATTTCTAATAATTGCTATAATCGGTTGACTATTAATGAGCTATACAGATTGTGCTGTATTTAATAAGTCAAAGATACAAATTTGAGAGCGAATCACAACGACAAAAACACAAGGCCGGAGCGGTTTAGGGCTGTATTTAATAAGTCAAAGATACAAATTTGAGAGCGAATCACAACTTATCATCTCGGAGGCTGCGACAAAGATATGCTGTATTTAATAAGTCAAAGATACAAATTTGAGAGCGAATCACAACACCGACAGAGCCGAGAAACCGACAAGACAAGCTGTATTTAATAAGTCAAAGATACAAATTTGAGAGCGAATCACAACGTAGAACGCTGAAATATCTTCCCGGCCGCGCTGTATTTAATAAGTCAAAGATACAAATTTGAGAGCGAATCACAACTCTTTTTGAGCTTGGGTTTTCAAATTCTTGGCTGTATTTAATAAGTCAAAGATACAAATTTGAGAGCGAATCACAACTGCAAGTCCTTGATTCCGGCCGACGTCAAAGCTGTATTTAATAAGTCAAAGATACAAATTTGAGAGCGAATCACAACGTAAAGCTCGTCGTCCCGACAGTCTTTATAGCTGTATTTAATAAGTCAAAGATACAAATTTGAGAGCGAATCACAACCACTCCAAGTTTGGTGACCTCTACGTTATGCTGTATTTAATAAGTCAAAGATACAAATTTGAGAGCGAATCACAACCTATATTCCCAGATTGATAGGTCAAAGTAGGCTGTATTTAATAAGTCAAAGATACAAATTTGAGAGCGAATCACAACCATCTCCATAAGTACGTCACCGCGAGGAGAGCTGTATTTAATAAGTCAAAGATACAAATTTGAGAGCGAATCACAACCTCGTTGGTGATGCTATTGCTTCTGGTTTTGCTGTATTTAATAAGTCAAAGATACAAATTTGAGAGCGAATCACAACGCTTCTCTCTTGCGCCTTTTCGATTTAATGGCTGTATTTAATAAGTCAAAGATACAAATTTGAGAGCGAATCACAACTTTTCCAGATAATGTCCCACCAGCGCTGAAGCTGTATTTAATAAGTCAAAGATACAAATTTGAGAGCGAATCACAACCGAACGAGCGGCCTATGTATTCGGTTCCGAGCTGTATTTAATAAGTCAAAGATACAAATTTGAGAGCGAATCACAACTATCTATTTATCACTCTTTTTTCTTTGAAGGCTGTATTTAATAAGTCAAAGATACAAATTTGAGAGCGAATCACAACAGGTTTGAGCTTCGGGGCCTTTGGTGTCGTGCTGTATTTAATAAGTCAAAGATACAAATTTGAGAGCGAATCACAACCCAACGGGAAAGATAGCGGTGTACTTTTGGCTGTATTTAATAAGTCAAAGATACAAATTTGAGAGCGAATCACAACTAGTCAAAAAGTCCTTCTCCCAGTTAGCACGCTGTATTTAATAAGTCAAAGATACAAATTTGAGAGCGAATCACAACTGATGGGCAAGGTCACCAACATCAACAGAAGCTGTATTTAATAAGTCAAAGATACAAATTTGAGAGCGAATCACAACAGGCTCCCAAGGGTATGAATTCTACTTTTGCTGTATTTAATAAGTCAAAGATACAAATTTGAGAGCGAATCACAACAAAATTGAGAGTAAGGCTCGCGATATGGCGCTGTATTTAATAAGTCAAAGATACAAATTTGAGAGCGAATCACAACCAGGGCACCAACTGATACATATAAAATACGCTGTATTTAATAAGTCAAAGATACAAATTTGAGAGCGAATCACAACGGGCTACCCCGAAATTAGGTTTGCAGTTCAGCTGTATTTAATAAGTCAAAGATACAAATTTGAGAGCGAATCACAACTACGATGGCTATCAAAAGCAACTACCAAGGCTGTATTTAATAAGTCAAAGATACAAATTTGAGAGCGAATCACAACCGACGGTTGAGAAGGCAGGTCGACCAAGCAGCTGTATTTAATAAGTCAAAGATACAAATTTGAGAGCGAATCACAACTTGGCTTCCTCGTATCTCTTTTCGAGGGCCGCTGTATTTAATAAGTCAAAGATACAAATTTGAGAGCGAATCACAACACAATGTCAAGAGCCACTCGGGTTTTCCCGGCTGTATTTAATAAGTCAAAGATACAAATTTGAGAGCGAATCACAACGGCGGTGGTCGGTTATGAACAGCCGCGTGTGCTGTATTTAATAAGTCAAAGATACAAATTTGAGAGCGAATCACAACTCACTCTTATGCACATTCACCAACTTGGAGCTGTATTTAATAAGTCAAAGATACAAATTTGAGAGCGAATCACAACAAAAATCACTGTCGGGCGATGCAAAGTGACGCTGTATTTAATAAGTCAAAGATACAAATTTGAGAGCGAATCACAACCGATAGCGAGTTTTTCGTCGGCTGTAAGTTGCTGTATTTAATAAGTCAAAGATACAAATTTGAGAGCGAATCACAACCGCCCCGTCAGGGTCCAGTTTGTCGTGGTCGCTGTATTTAATAAGTCAAAGATACAAATTTGAGAGCGAATCACAACTCGTCTCTGATAGCTTATTACACCATTCTGGCTGTATTTAATAAGTCAAAGATACAAATTTGAGAGCGAATCACAACACGAACACGAGAGAAACATACGGAACCAATGCTGTATTTAATAAGTCAAAGATACAAATTTGAGAGCGAATCACAACATTGCGGATTAGGGTGTTGACTAAATGCAGGCTGTATTTAATAAGTCAAAGATACAAATTTGAGAGCGAATCACAACTCAAAAGCACTTTGCAAATCCTGCGCCATGGCTGTATTTAATAAGTCAAAGATACAAATTTGAGAGCGAATCACAACTTCCGATCGAGACTTTCATTTCTCTTCCTCGCTGTATTTAATAAGTCAAAGATACAAATTTGAGAGCGAATCACAACGAAGAGCCTTATCATGATTTTGCCTCTGCCGCTGTATTTAATAAGTCAAAGATACAAATTTGAGAGCGAATCACAACTGATGTTCTTTTGACCTTCGTGTCAAAAAGCTGTATTTAATAAGTCAAAGATACAAATTTGAGAGCGAATCACAACCGTTATACCGTTGTTGCTGCCATTGAGCGTGCTGTATTTAATAAGTCAAAGATACAAATTTGAGAGCGAATCACAACGTCAATTCCTTCACTTTCTGAGGCGTCAAAGCTGTATTTAATAAGTCAAAGATACAAATTTGAGAGCGAATCACAACTGGCTGATATGGATTTAACAAAGGCCGAAAGCTGTATTTAATAAGTCAAAGATACAAATTTGAGAGCGAATCACAACATTGTGACATTGACTACCTCGAAAGAGGCCGCTGTATTTAATAAGTCAAAGATACAAATTTGAGAGCGAATCACAACTGGCGTGTATTTTTATTCGTTATCTTCGTGCTGTATTTAATAAGTCAAAGATACAAATTTGAGAGCGAATCACAACTTTAAATTAAGTTTATAATATTTTTGTTTGCTGTATTTAATAAGTCAAAGATACAAATTTGAGAGCGAATCACAACGACGTCGAGGTGCGTTATGATGATTTGAAGCTGTATTTAATAAGTCAAAGATACAAATTTGAGAGCGAATCACAACTTCCGGTGAGTGAAACGAATCACCCCGACAGCTGTATTTAATAAGTCAAAGATACAAATTTGAGAGCGAATCACAACCTTTTCTATTTCGGGCTGCCAAAATCGACCGCTGTATTTAATAAGTCAAAGATACAAATTTGAGAGCGAATCACAACGTCAATTCCTTCACTTTCTGAGGCGTCAAAGCTGTATTTAATAAGTCAAAGATACAAATTTGAGAGCGAATCACAACTGGCTGATATGGATTTAACAAAGGCCGAAGCTGTATTTAATAAGTCAAAGATACAAATTTGAGAGCGAATCACAACTACAAAACTCATCAAGGCATTTTTTATATAGCTGTATTTAATAAGTCAAAGATACAAATTTGAGAGCGAATCACAACATTGACTTATGAAGCCGGTCTGCCACCTCTGCTGTATTTAATAAGTCAAAGATACAAATTTGAGAGCGAATCACAACGCGCGTCTTTCAGATTTTTTTTACTCATGTGCTGTATTTAATAAGTCAAAGATACAAATTTGAGAGCGAATCACAACATTGAATTATTTTCGTATCTAATCAATAAAGCTGTATTTAATAAGTCAAAGATACAAATTTGAGAGCGAATCACAACATGACGGAGATATAGTAGTTGGAAATTCTGCTGTATTTAATAAGTCAAAGATACAAATTTGAGAGCGAATCACAACTGCTGGTTGCAGAACTCTTCGGTCGAGAAAGCTGTATTTAATAAGTCAAAGATACAAATTTGAGAGCGAATCACAACCCATAAGCAAGTATTTCGGCTTTTTGGCTTGCTGTATTTAATAAGTCAAAGATACAAATTTGAGAGCGAATCACAACCGTCCATATATTCGGTTGTCGTTTGTTCGTGCTGTATTTAATAAGTCAAAGATACAAATTTGAGAGCGAATCACAACAGGCTGTCGATGAGTGTCCGCATCACGCTGCTGTATTTAATAAGTCAAAGATACAAATTTGAGAGCGAATCACAACAATGAAGCTGATGCTAATAAAAGACGTTATGCTGTATTTAATAAGTCAAAGATACAAATTTGAGAGCGAATCACAACCGGCGGCGCTGCTGGCGGTGCCGTCAAACGCTGTATTTAATAAGTCAAAGATAGTGAAAGGCGAGAGCAGTGGCAAACGAAAACGGTGTTTTCAAGTTTGACAAGGCCGAGCCACCTCCTATCTTCTTGAAAGATACAAATTTGAAAGCGGATCACAACACTTGCGGATGACGATTGTGAGGTCCACGCGCTGCATTTAATAAGTCAAAGAGGGTGAAAGGAGAGTACCCAACAAACAGCCGTTACGATTTGAGGGTCGATGTCGGATCGGTAGCGGGTTTTCATGGTGAGTCGGTGGGCGTTTGGTTGATTAGACGATGCCGCCGCCGAGCAGGAGCCGCAAGATGCCTACGATAATCGAGACGATGCAGAGGGTCTTGCCGTTGTCCGACTTGATGAGGACGCAGATAATCAGGAAGATAATCGATAGGGGTATGGCTACCCAGTTGAGTATTCCCAGCAGGGGAATGAAGGCTACCAGGGTGACGAGTAGCGCGATGATGCCTAAGAGTGTTCCCATTGTATCGCTTGGTTTTGTGGGTATAACAAATGTGTGCCGCAAGGGGTTGACCCGCAGGGGTCAATCCATGCGGGTCTTGTAGTCGTTGTAGTCGAACTCGCGCCACATCTCGACCGTGCCGTTGCTTCTGAGGCAGGCGATGGAGGGGTGGGGTATGCCGTTGAACATGGTGGTCTTGACGGTGGTGTAGTGAATCATGTCTTCAAAGATGATGCGTTCGCCCACGGCGAGTTCGTGGTCGAAGTACCAGTCGCCCATGTAGTCGCCGCTCAGGCACGAGTTGCCCCCCATGCGGTAGGCGTAGAGCCCGGTGGCGGGGGTGGTGACGGCTCCGCGAATAGCCGGTTGATAGGGCATTTCGAGGCAGTCGGGCATGTGGCAGGCAAAGGAGACGTCGAGTATGGCGGTGCGTATCTGGTGGTTCTCGACGATGTCGACCACGGTCGAGACCAGCGGGCCGGTCTGCCAGCCGAATGCGCTGCCGGGTTCGAGAATGAGTTCGAGGTTGGGGTGGCGACGTTTGAAGTCCCGGAGGAGATGGACCAGGTGGTCGGTGTCATACCCCTGGCGGGTCATGAGGTGGCCGCCGCCCATGTTGAGCCATTTGACTTGCGGGAGCAGGTGGCCGAATCGCTCCTCGACCCGCACGAGTGTCTTTTCGAGGTCGTAGGAGGTCGACTCGCACAGCGTGTGGAAGTGCAGCCCTTCGACGCCTTGCGGCAGCGTGGCCAGCTTGTCGGCGGTGATGCCCAGTCGCGACCCGGGGGCACAGGGGTTGTAGAGGTCGGTTTCTACCTCGGAGTATTCGGGGTTGATGCGCAGTCCGCACGACACGCGGTTGCCGTCGGCTACGACCTGGGGGTAGAAGCGCTCGAACTGGCCGATCGAGTTGAAGGTGATGTGGCTGCTGTACCGCAGTATGGCGGGAAAGTCACGCTCGGTATAGGCGGGCGAATAGGTGTGGGCGGGGCTGCCCATCTCCTCGAAGGCCAATCGGGCTTCGTGTATGGAGCTGGCGGTGGAGCAGGGTATGTACTCCCGAATGATGGGGAACGATTTCCACAGAGCATAGGCCTTGAAAGCGAGTATGATGTTTACCCCCGCAGCCTCCTTGACCGAGCGAATGAGTTGCAGGTTGCGGCGCAGACGCTCCTCTTCGAGAACGTAGCAGGGCGAGGGGATTTGCATGAGTATCGTGTCGTCGTTGTGCATGGTGGTATAGTGATGGGTTTATGATTATTCGATCAGGGTGAACTTGGCGAATTTGAGCAGGAGCTGTTTCCGGCCCACGTTGTCAAACTCGACGGTTATTTTGCTGTTGTCGCCCGTGCCCTCGATGGCCGACACGGTGCCGTTGCCGAATCGGGCGTGGCAGATGCGGCTGCCCACCACGATGGCTCCGGCGGCGGTTGTGGCCGAGGTTTGCGGCGCGGAGGAGTTGTCGCTCGCGGGACGGCTCTCGATGCGGGTGAGCCGCTTGGCCGGAGCCGGGGCGGTGAAGGGACGAGGCGCCGGGGTGCGGCTGTCGTCGCTGTCGTCGCGGCGGAAGGGCTTGCGACCCCATTCGCCGGCGAAGGAGTTGCGCCACGGCCTCTCTTCGAGGGGCTGCTCCTGCCGGGCTTGGGCAGGCATGTCGACATACCTCGGGTCGAGCTCTTTGAGGAACCGGCTGGGAGGTGACGACACCGTCTGGCCGTTGCGGTAGCGGGTGAGGGCATAGGTGAGGGTGCAGTTCTCCTCGGCGCGGGTGATGGCTACGTAGAGCAGCCGCCGCTCCTCCTCGATTTCGCGCTCGCTCTCCTGACTCATCGACGAGGGGAAGAGGTTCTCCTCCACACCCACGATGAATACTTGCTTGAATTCCAAACCCTTCGAGGCGTGTACGGTCATCAGTGTCACCTTGTCCTGCTCGGCCTCGTCGCCGTTGTCCTGGTCGGTCGCCAGCGAAATCTCGGCCAGAAAGTCGGAGAGCGTGGTGTTCTCTTCGCCCGACTCCTGACGCAGTGTGCAGAACTCCTGCACACCGTTCAGCAGTTCCTCGATATTCTCTTGCCGACTGATATTCTCGGGGGTGCGCTCGGCGGTAATGTCGCGCATGATGCCCGACTGGCGCACGATGGTCTCGGCCAGTTCGGCCGTGGTCTGACGGGTGGCTGCGAGGCGGAAGCTCTCGATAAGCTCCTTGAATCCCTGCAACTTGTTGAGTGTGCCGCTGTTCACCTCGACACCGTTCCCCTTGGGGTCGTCGAGCACGTTCCAGATGCTGAGTCCACTCTCGTGAGCCCGGTCGATGAGTTTGGTGAGGGTGGTGTTGCCGATGCCCCGGGTGGGGTAGTTGATGACCCGTTTGAGCGCCTCCTCGTCGTTGGGGTTGATGGTGAGGCGGAAGTAGGCGATGGCATCTTTAATCTCCTTGCGCTGGTAGAACGAGGTACCCCCGTAGATGCGGTAGGGAATGTTGCGTTTGCGCAGTGCCTCTTCCAGCGTGCGCGACTGGGCGTTGGTGCGGTAGAGTATGGCAAAGTCGTTGTAGCGGCAGTGGGTGGTGAGGCGCAGTTCGGCAATGCGGTTCGAGACGATAAAGCCCTCCTCGAAGTCGGAGTAGGCACTGATTACCTTCACCTTGTTGCCCTGCTCCTTTTGCGAGAATATCTGTTTGGGAATCTGCTCCTTGTTTTTGGCAATCAAGCTGTTGGCCGTGTTGACGATGTTTTGGGTAGAGCGGTAGTTGCGTTCGAGCTTGAAGATTTTCAACCCCGGGTACTCTTTGCTCAATCCCAGAATGTTGTGGATATTGGCCCCCCGGAAGGAGTAGATGCTCTGGGCATCGTCGCCCACCACGCAGATGCGGTTGTGCTCCTTGCCCAACTGGCTCACGATGAGGTGTTGGGCAAAGTTGGTATCCTGGTACTCGTCGACCAAGATGTAGGCAAAGAGGTCACGGTAGTGCTGCAACACGTCGGGGTGGTCGCGGAACAGGATATTGGTGTTGAGCAACAGGTCGTCAAAGTCCATGGCCCCCGACACGAAACAGCGGTGGCGGTAGATGCGGTAAATCTCGCAGATGAGCGGACGCTTCGAGCGGGTATCCATCTCGATCAACTCCCGGTTCTTGGCATACACGTGCGGCTCGATGAGGGCATTCTTGGCGTTCGAGATAATCGACTGCACGGTCGAAGGCTTGTACACCTTGTCGTCGAGTTGCATCTCCTTGATGATGCTCTTGATGAGCGAGAGGGAGTCGGAGGCATCGTATATGGTGAAGTCGTGGCGATAGCCCAACCGGTCGGCATTGGCCCGCAGGATGCGCGAGAAAATCGAGTGGAACGTGCCCGCCCACAATCGCGAAGCCGTCTCGATGCCCACCACCTCGGCAATACGGTTTTTCATTTCGTTGGCCGCCTTGTTGGTAAAGGTCAGTGCCAGCAGCCGGTAGGGGGGATACCCCATCTGCAAGAGGTGAGCAATCTTGTAGGTAAGCACCCGAGTCTTTCCCGACCCGGCACCGGCAATCACCAGCTCGGGTCCCTCGGTATAGAGTACGGCATCGCGTTGCTGCTCGTTCAGGTCGTTCAAAAAATCTTCTTCCACGTTTTCTTTCTCTGGTTGCATCATGCAAAGATAGTGAAAGTCGAAAACAGAAAAACAAGCTCGCTTGATTTTTATGCTGAACCGCAGCCTATCTTCTGGAAAGATAGCGAAAGGTGAGAGTAGAGACAAACGAAAACAGAGTTGTCTTTTCCTCTTCTATTTCTGTAAATCAGATTGTTATTATTATTTCATTCATGTAAGAAAAAGAACCTAAAAATTTGTATTGATAATTTTATATATTATTTTTGTGATATTAGTTATTGTAAAAGCATATTGTTTAATGATAAGGTGTGTTAAGAAGTGGAACCCTTGCTATTCTTATCATAAGAAGTGAACTATTGATAAATAGTCGATACTTTGACAACATGTCTATTAAGTAAACAAAACGTTCCCTATGCTTTTATTTTTTATACTCACTCATCGAAGGGGACTGGTGAGTAAATAGAAATAGTTATTGTATATGAAATTACATTTACGTCACTGTTTTTTATTTTTTGTGGTTTTGTGTGCAGCCCAGGTTAGTGCTAAAAATTATGATTTCCAAAAAGATGGAGTCTATTATTTGATTTATGGAGATTCAGTTGCTGTTTCTAGTGATGCTCCATTGTCTTATTGGGGAGATATTGTTATTCCACCCTCGGTTGAATATGGCGGGAAAACTTATATAGTGGGAAGTATTGATGATGGGGCGTTTCACCTTTGTTCTATGATGACCTCCATAGAACTTCCCGAGACGATAACTCGTATAGGTGATGATGCTTTTGGGGGGTGTATGGGATTGACCTCCATAACCATACCCACATTGGTAAGAAGTATAGGCGAGTCTGCGTTTTACAACTGTTCGGGGTTGACTTCCGTAGAGCTTCCCGAGCAGATAGAACATATAGGGCCCTATCTATTTCAGTATTGTTATGCTCTGACCTCGGTAATCATTCGCGGCAACGTGACCGATATTGGGACGTTTGCTTTTCAAGATTGTATAAGTTTGTCCTCGATTACTCTCCCAAATTCATTGCAATATATTGATAACTATGCCTTTCAAGGTTGTTCCAAGTTACAATCGATTGTAATTCCCCAACAAGTGACCCGTATTGGCTCTTTTGCCTTTCAAGGGTGTAGTAGCTTGACTTCAATTACACTTCCCGAAGCATTGCAGCATATTGAACTCTCTACATTTTCGGAATGTACGAAGCTGGAATCGGTAACCATTCCTAATTCGGTGATTAGTATTGACCGCTTGGCGTTTAGCGGATGTAGTAGTTTGACCTCGATAACCATTCCAGGTTTGGTAAGCAGTATCAATGTCGAGGCTTTTAAAGAATGTACCGGGCTAAAAGAAATTGAGGTTGTAGAGGATAATTTGTATTATGCATCGTCAGACGGAGTCCTTTATAATAAAGAGTATTCGGCTTTGTTGTTTTGCCCAATAGGAAAGACCTCGTTGACTATACCCGAATCGGTAGAGCGCATTGGGTCGAGGGCTTTTTCCTATTGTACAGGTTTGACCTCGATTACAATACCACAGTTTGTAAATCGTATTGAAGAGTCGGCCTTTTTAGGGTGCAATGGATTGCAGGAGATATATGTATTGCCCGTTTTACCGCCCGAAATAAAATCAAATACCTTTAATAGTTATAATTACAATAGACCTCTGTATGTTCCTTCGGGCTGTGTGACAGCATATCAATCTGCTGAATTTTGGAGCAATTTCAAGAATATTCAAGAAAAGAAAAACCGATATACGATTGAAGTCTATTCGTCCGATAATGCCAAGGGTAGTGTACAAGGGGGCGGAGAATATGATGAAGGAGAAACGGTGACTCTCACGGCTATTCCCGAGAGCGGCTATCGATTTGTACAGTGGAGCGACGGAAATACCGAAAATCCACGTCAAATAGTTGTTACCGAAGATTTGACACTGACTGCCGAATTTACGGAAGATAGTGGTGTCGATATGGTGGAAGAGAGCACGATGCGTATATATGTCAGTGATCACGTATTACATGTAGAGAATGTCGATGGTAATTATCAGGTTTACACATCAATGGGCCAGCTTGTTTATGACGGTAGAGATACCCTTGTTCCTCTGGTGAATGCCGGTATTTATGTAGTGCGTATGAGTGATTGTTCTCGACGTGTAGTGGTGAAGTGATTATAATTTTTAATGAACCCCAAAAAGGCGGCAGGGAAATTATCCCTGCCGCCTTTTTGGAATTTGTATTATGCTACTTGACACACAGTAATCAGAAGGAGGTGGCGAAATGTTTCGTGTGTCTGGTTATTTCAAAATCCGTTTGAGCCATTTCAGCTTGTTGCCGTAGGGCGGGAAGCGGAAGTCGGAGTAGAGCCGCTGGTTCGAGGTGACGACGCTGCGCTGGTGGCTGAATGTCTCGAAACTGGTGCGGCCGTGATAGGCACCCATGCCGCTGTTGCCGATGCCTCCGAAGGGCAGGTGGCCGTTGGCTACTTGCATGACGGTGTCGTTGATGCAGGCGCCGCCCGATGAGGTGTGCTGGATCATGTAGCGGGCCCGTTTGCGGCTGCGGGTGAAGTAGTAGAGGGCCAGCGGTTTTTCGCGTTGGTTGATATACTCGACACAGTCGTCGATGTCGTCGAACGGCATGACAGGGAGTATGGGACCGAAAATCTCGTCGGTGAGCAGCGGCGACTGCGGGTCGATGTCGGTGAGCAGCGTGGGGGCTATGTAGCGGTCGGACGGGTCGCAGGTGCCGCCGCAGAGCGGGGTACCGTGGGAGAGTAGGGCGGCCAGTCGCTCGAAATGTCGCTCGTTGACGATGCGGGGATAGTCGGGGTTGTGTTGCGGGTCCTCGCCAAATTGTCGCACGATTTCGCGACGCATCAGCTCGATGAGGCGCGACTCTACCCGGCTGTGCACCAGCAGGTAGTCGGGCGCTACGCAGGTCTGTCCGCAGTTGATGAATTTGCCCCAGACGATGCGTCGGGCAGCCGTGGGCAGATGGGCGTCGTCGTCGACGATGCAGGGACTCTTGCCTCCCAGTTCGAGGGTGACGGGGGTGAGGTGTCGGGCGGCTGCCTGCATGATGTGACGTCCGTACTCCACACCGCCGGTGTAGAAGATGTAGTCAAACCGCTCCTGCAACAGCTCCTCGGTGGTCTCGCGCCGACCGTCGGCCATGGCGATATACTCCTCTTCGAAACATTCGTCGATGAGTTCCTGCAAGGCCTGTGTGGTGTGAGGTGCCTCGCCCGAGGGTTTGACGATGGCACAGTTGCCTGCCGCAATGGCTCCCACCAATGGCGACAGGGCCAGTTGCAGCGGATAGTTCCAGGGGGCGATGATGAGCACACACCCGTAGGGCTCGTAGTGTATGCGGCTTTTGCTCCCGAAGAGGAAGAGCGGGGTGGGGCGACGGCGGTCGCGGGCCCAGCTTTGCAGGTTGTTCTTGGCTATGCGTATCTCGTGCAGGAGGATTCCGATTTCGGTCACGTAGCTCTCGAAGGGCGACTTGCCCATGTCGGCATGTAACGCTTCGTTCAGTTGTTTCTCCCGGGTCACGATACCTTCGGCCAGGCGGTCGAGGGCACACAGCCGGAAGGGGATTTCGCGGGTAATATGTTCGTTGAAGAATGCTTTCTGCTGATTTACCAAGTGGTGATAGTCGTGTGTGGTCATATCGTCGTTGTTTGTAATCGGGTGATAAAGATAACAATTCGCGGGCAGATGCGGTTTAAAATTATTCCAAATTCTTTGAGTAGGGAAAATCGTATTTCCTGGGGCGGTATTCCTGGATACCACGTTGTAGCGCGGAATGATGCGGAGATAATAACAAGACGAGACCTCTCCCCTGTGGGGAGAAGCCTCGTCTTTATGGAGTGAGATTACTCTCGTTACTTGCGGTAGTCGGCCATCATTTCGGGTTTGAAGTGGGCGATGAAGGCAGCGTGTTTGGCTACCTCGGCCTCACCGAAGTTGATGTAAACCTCGGCCGAGTGACGGAACGATTCGTTGCGCGTGGTGTCGGCGAGCAGCAGGTGACCCATGATGATGTGACCGGCCATCTCGACCATGCGGCGAGCCTGGAAGTCGATGTATTCGTTGTCTTTGGTTTCGGTAACCGATTCGACAGCTTTTACATAGGCCTCTTTCATGGCTTTGAGGCGGTCGCGCAGCGGTTCCAGTTCGGGAGCGATGGTGGCAGCCTCGTAGGCTTCGATCTGGTGGAGGAAGGTGCCGGTGGTGACGTGGCGGATAGCGGCTACGACCTGTAACTGGGTGGTGCCTTCGTAGATCGAGGTGATGCGGGCATCGCGGTAGATGCGCTCGCAGGCATAGTCTTTCATGAAGCCCGAGCCACCGTGTACCTGTACGCAGTCGTAGGCGTTCTGGTTACAGAATTCGCTCGACATGCCTTTGGCCAGGGGCGTGAAGGCGTCGGCCAGTTTCTGGTAGGCCTTCATCTCGGCACGCTCTTCGGGTTCGAGCGAACGCTCTTTGGCGATGTCCTCGTAGGTCTTGTACAGGTCGACGAAGCGGGTCGTCTCGTAGAGGAGCGAGCGCGAAGCGTCGAGTTTGGCTTTCATCAGCGAAATCATCTCGTACACGGCGGGGAACTCGATGATGGCTTTGCCGAACTGCTTGCGGTCGCGGGCGTAGGCGATGGCCTCGCGATAAGCGGCCTCCGACACACCCACCGATTGAGCGGCGATACCCAGACGGGCACCGTTCATCAGGGCCATTACATATTTGATAAGACCCAGCTTGCGGCTGCCGCAAAGCTCGGCTTTGGCGTTCTTGAATACGAGTTCGCAGGTGGGTGAGCCTTTGATACCCATCTTGTTCTCGATGCGGCGGACCGTTACGCCACCGCTGTTGCGGTCGTAGATGAACATCGACAATCCGCGGCCGTCTTTGGTCCCCTCTTCCGAACGGGCCAACACGAGGGCAATGTGGCCGTCGCCGTTGGTGATGAAACGTTTCACACCGTTCAGATACCAGCAACCGTCGGCTTCGCTGTATGTGGCTTTGAGCATCACGGCTTGCAGGTCCGAACCGGCATCGGGCTCGGTCAGGTCCATGGCCATCGTCTCTCCGGCGCATACGCGGGGCAGGTATTTCTGTTTTTGCTCTTCGCTGGCAAATTCGTAGATGGTCTCAGCGCAGTCTTGCAGACCCCAGATGTTGACGAATCCGGCATCGGCGCGGCTTACCATATCGGCTGCCATGATGTAGGGCACGAGCGAGAAGTTGAGTCCGTTGTAGCGGCGGGGCATCGAGATACCCATCAGCCCGGCTTTTACCAGGGCGTCGAGGTTCTTCTGCGTGCCTTGGGCATATACCACGTGGCCGTCGACTACGTGGGGACCCTCGTGGTCTACGTCTTCGGCGTTGGCGGCAACGATTTCGCCACTGATTTCACCGGCGATTTCGAGCACCTTTTCGTAACTGTCCATGGCGTCCTCGAAGTTGAAGGGCGCATAGTCATATTTTTCGGCATCGGAGTAGTTCCGTTCCCGTAAGGCCACCAGCTTCTCCATGAGCGGGTGGTGCAAGTGATGTTTCAGATCACTGTTGTCTAAAAAGAAATTAGCCATATTCTGTGTTTACTTTTTCATAAATGAAATGAAAACTCCTTTTTCCCCGGGCCTTGTGAGGCCGCAGGCTTTCTTGTGGCACGGCTATGGTGGTAGCGTGTGCGATTATTTGGAGTTCTTCTTGTAGTATTTAATGAGTTTGGGAACTACATCTTCTACCGTACCGGTGATCACATAGTCGGCTATCGAGTTGATAGGCGCGTTGGGATCGCTGTTGATCGAGATGATGATCGAGCTGTCCTGCATACCGGCGATGTGCTGGATCTGTCCCGAGATACCGCAAGCGATATAGAGTTTGGGACGTACCGTTACACCCGTTTGTCCGATTTGACGATCGTGCTCTACAAAACCGGCATCGACGGCGGCACGCGAAGCACCTACCTCGGCACCCAGCGTAGCGGCCAGGTCGAACAGCATGTCGAAGTTCTCCTTCGAGCCCATGCCGTAACCACCGGCTACGATAATCGAGGCGCCCTTGATGTTGGCTTTCGATTTCTCCATCTGGCGGTCGATAACCTCGACTACGAAGTCGGTATCGGCCACATATTTTTTCGGGTCGAGTTTAACAACTTCGCCTTTGTAGTTGGGGTCGTAGATCTCTTTCTTCATCACACCCTCGCGCACGGTAGCCATTTGCGGGCGGCACTCGGGGTTTACAATCGTAGCCACGATGTTACCACCGAAGGCGGGACGGATTTGGTACAACAGGTTTTCGTAGGTCTTGTTGTTTTTCTTGTCCTCGTGCGGGCCGATTTCGAGAGCCGTACAGTCGGCCGTCAGACCGCTGTGGAGCGACGACGATACGCGCGGACCCAGGTCGCGGCCGATGCTGGTGGCACCCATCAGGCACACTTGGGGTTTCTGCTCCTTGAACAGATGTACCAGTACCGAGGTGTGGGGAATCGAGGTGTAGGGATAGAGGCGGGGATCATCGACGGTATAGACCGTGTCGACCCCGTAGGGGAACACCTGTTTCTCCACGCCGTCGAGGTTACTGCCGATGACGAGCGCTTCGAGTTTACAATTCAGTTGATTGGCCAACGAACGACCTTTGGTGAGCAGTTCGAGGCTCACGTCGGCGATAATGCCGTCTTCTATTTCGCAATATACAATCAGATTGTTCATAATCGTTAGTTTTTTAGTTCATAGTACACGGGCATTAACCAATGGTGTGATTGGCGATCAACTCTTTTACGAGGTCTTCGATTTCGTTGTCGGCTGCCGTGAGCTGCTTGCTTTCTTTGGCTTGGAATACCACGTTTTGTACGGCTTTCACCTTGGTGGGCGAGCCGGCGAGACCTACCTGCGAGAGGTCGGCATCGACGTCGTTTACGCTCCATTCATAGAGGTTCAGGGCCGGGCGTTGCTCATAGAGTTTGAGGCACTCTTCGCTGAGTCCTTGTTTTTCGCTGGGCGTCTTGGCGTATTTGTAACGTTGCACGAGTTTGGCGTTGCGGGGACGGCATTCGTCGGCCGAACCGTTTACGGTAATCACGGCGGGCAGAGGTACCACAACGGTCTCTACGCCCCGTTCGAGGCGACGTTTCACGGTTGCTTTGCCGTTCTCGATTTTGAGTATCTGCTCGGCATAGGTTACTTGGGGGATACCCAGTTTCTCGGCCACCTGGGGGCCTACCTGTGCCGTATCACCGTCGATGGCCTGGCGGCCGCCCAAGATGATGTCGTAGTCTTTGATTTTACGCACTGCGCAAGAGAGAGCGTATGAGGTAGCCAGCGTATCGGCTCCGGCGAAAGCACGGTCGGTGAGCACAATACCGCCGTCGGCACCGCGGAAGAGACCTTCGCGGATAATCTCGGCCGCACGGGGAGGACCCATCGTGAGCAGGGTAATCGTTGAACCCGGATTCTGTTCTTTCAGTTGCAGAGCCTGTTCCAAGGCATTCAAATCTTCGGGGTTGAAGATAGCGGGCAGAGCGGCGCGGTTGATGGTCCCGTCCTCTTTCATGGCATCTTTCCCCACATTTCTGGTATCGGGCACTTGTTTGGCCAATACTACGATTTTAAGACTCATAATTTAATGTGAGATTTATGATTTATAAATATTCGTATGTTTTTGTGTCGTTTTATTGCTGACTTGCAAAATTACAAAAATGATTGTTATTATCAATCTTTTAGCCGAAAAAACCTCCATACCCCGATGCGATAGCGGGGTATCGGTCGGTGGTATAGAGGTTTATGGGGTGAGCCCGCCGGGCTGCGGTTATTCGTAGCTGCTGCCGTCGAAGCAATGGGTGCAGATGCTCTCCTTGGGTAGACCTATTGACTCGACAAGCGTCTCCAACGGGTTGAATTTGAGTGATGTAATTTTCAGCTTCTTGCAGATGCAGTTGACCATGCAGTGGTATTGGGGCGATCCGGTGCGGGCATAGGCCTCGATGTTCTTGTCGGGGTCGCCTTCGAGTTCGGCGATGGTGCGTCGGGTGATGAGCTCCATCTCGCTTTTCGAGGCGGTGAAGTTGAGGAACTTGCAGGGGTAGAGCAGGGGCGGGCAGCTGATGCGCATGTGCACCTCCCTGGCTCCGTAGCGGTAGAGGTCCGACACGTTGTCGCGTAACTGGGTGCCCCGCACGATGGAGTCGTCGCAGAATACCACCCGCTTGCCGTTGAGCTCTGTTTTGTTGGGAATCAGTTTCATCTTGGCTACCAGTTCGCGCATGGCCTGGTTCGACGGGGTGAAGCTGCGGGGCCAGGTGGGGGTGTATTTGACGATACCACGGCGGTAGGGAATCTGTTTGCCCACGGCATAGCCCAGAGCCATGCCTACGCCCGAGTCGGGGATACCCGACACGAAATCGGCCTCGATGTCATCGTTTTTGCCCATCTCGAAACCGGTGTGGAAGCGCATCTCTTCGACGTTCTTCCCCTCGTATTCGCAGGCAGGGTAGCCGTAGTAGACCCACAGGAACGAGCATATCTGCATCTTTTTGCCGGGTTGGGCCAGCGTTTCGTAGCCGTCGGCGGTGAGGCGCACGATTTCGCCGGGACCTATGTTGTAGCAGAGTTCATAGCCCAGGTTGGGGAAGCTGCAAGTCTCCGACGACACGGCATATCCGTTTTCGCCCCGTCCCATCAGAATGGGGGTACGGCCATACTTGTCGCGGGCGGCGATGATGCCCTGCTCGGTCAGGAGCAGCATGGAGCAGGAGCCCTTTATCTTCTCCTGTACCAGTTTGATTCCTTCGATGTAGTCTTTGCCCTGGCTGATGATCATCGAGACCAGTTCCGATTGGTTGATGATGTTGTTGCTGTGTTCGCTGAAATGGTTGCCGCTGGCCAGCAACTCTTTTTCGAGTTCGGCCACGTTGTTGATTTTGGCTACGGTGACGATGGCAAACTTGCCCAGATGGCAACTGATGATGATGGGTTGGGCGTCGGTGTCGCTGATGACGCCGATACCCGAATTGCCGGAGAACTCGGGCAGTTCGGCCTCGAATTTCGAGCGGAAGTATGAGTTCTCGATGTTGTGTATGGCCCGTTTGAAGACGCCGTTTTCATAGGTCACGATACCGGCGCGTTTCGTGCCCAGGTGCGAATTGTAATCTACACCGTAAAAGAGGTCGGTCACGCACGACTCTCTCTTTATGGTGCCAAAGAATCCTCCCATAATGTGCTGTTGTAGTATTGGTTAGTGGTTGATAAAAAGAACAGAGCGAGAGGGCGGCGATGCCCTCCCGCTCTGCGGAATATACGTGTTATTTGGTGTGCTGTTCTACCCATTTGCGGGCGTTGACAAAGGCTTCGATCCACGGGGTCACCTCGTCGTTGCGGCGGTCGGCGGGATAGTAGCCGCATTGCCAGGGGAAGATGGCCCGCTCGAGGTGGGGCATCATGGCCAGATGACGGCCGTCGGCCGAGGCGATACCGGCAATGGCATAGGGCGAACCGTTGGGGTTGGCCGGGTAGGCATCGTAGGTATATTGGGCTACGATGTGGTAGTGCCCTTTGTCGTAGGGTAGTTCAAATTTGCCTTCGCCGTGGGCTACCCAGATACCCAGTTTCGAGCCCGAGAGCGAGCCGAACATCACCGAATTGTTCTGTGGTATGGTGAGCCCGATAAACTCCGACTCGAACTTGTGCGAATCGTTGTGGAGCATCTTGGGTTTCTTCTCATCGTCGGGGGTGAGCAAGCCCAGCTCGACCATGAGCTGACAGCCGTTGCAGATACCCAGACTCAACGTGTCGGGACGGCTGTAAAAGCGGTCGAGTGCGGCCTTGGCCTTTTCGTTCCAGAGGAAGCCTCCGGCCCAACCTTTGGCCGAGCCCAGTACGTCGCTGTTCGAAAAACCGCCGCAGTAGACAATCATGTTGACGTCGTCGAGGGTTTCGCGACCGCTGATGAGGTCGGTCATGTGTACGTCCTTCACGTCGAAGCCGGCCAGGTAGAGCGAGTAGGCCATTTCGCGGTCGCCGTTCACACCCTTCTCGCGAATGATGGCGGCTTTTACTCCGCTGTGGGTGCGGCGGTCGGCCGAGATGCCATATTGGGCCAGCGTGCCGGTGAACGACGGGGCGAAGCTGTATTGCAGGGGTTGCTCCTTGTAGTTGAGGAAGCGGGCCCGGGCAGCCTTTTCGCCGCTCTGTTTGCGGTCGAGCAGGTAGGACGACTCGAACCACACGTCGCGCAGGTGGTCGATGAAGAACTGGTAATCGGCTCCATCTTTATGGATAAGCAGGTGACGCTCTTCGCAGGAACGGGCCAGCTTGATGAAGGCAACACCGGCGTGTTTCAAAATCTTTTCTACCTCGTCGCATTTCTCGACTTGAATGAGGATACCCGGGTTTTCGCTGAACAGAATCTTCACGAGGTCCTTTTCGGGTATTTCGTCGAGCGACACTTCGAGTCCGCCCTCGGTGTTGGCAAAATTCATTTCGAGCAGCGTCGTAATCATACCGCCGGCCGAGATGTCGTGGCCGGACAGAATCAACTCTTTCTTCACCAGCTCCTGTACGGCGTTGAAGGCAGCGGCGAAATATTCGCTGTCCTGTACCGTGGGCACCTCTTTACCTATCTTGTTGAGCGATTGGGCAAATGCCGAGCCGCCCAGTTTCAGCCGGTCGAACGAGAAGTCGATGTAGTAGACGGTGCTGTCGACCCCAGTGCGAAGCACGGGCGAAACCACCTTGCGGATATCCGATACCTCGGCTCCGGCCGAGATGATGACCGTGCCCGGCGAATATACTTTGTCTTGTCCATATTTCTGAGTCATCGAGAGGCTGTCCTTGCCCGTGGGGATATTGATGCCCAGCGAGCAGGCAAAGTCGCTGCAAGCCTCGACGGCGCGGTAGAGGCGGGCATCTTCGCCCTCGTTTTTGCAGGGCCACATCCAGTTGGCACTCAGCGATACGCTGTCGAGACCCTCGGCCAGTGGAGCCCACACGATGTTGGTGAGTGCCTCGGCAATCGACAGCACCGAACCGGCAGCCGGGTCGACCAGTGCCGCTTGCGGGGCATGACCAATCGAGGTGGCAATACCGGCGCGGCCGCGGTAGTCGAGAGCCACCACGCCGCAGTCGCTCAACGGCAACTGAATTTCGCCCTGGCATTGCTGGCGGGCAATCTTACCCGTTACCGAGCGGTCCACCTTGTTGGTGAGCCAGTCTTTGCAGGCTACGGCTTCGAGTTGGAGCACACGCTCCACATATTCGTCGAGTTGGGCCTGGTCGTAGGTAATATCTTCGTAGGTCTCGGTAACCGTGTGGTCGGTCATGACGGTGCGGGGAGCCTTGCCAAACATGTCGTCCATGGCCAGATCGATGGGCTTCACGCCGTCGGCCTGTTTGAAGACAAACCGATGGTCGCCGGTCGTCTCGCCCACCACGTAGAAGGGGGCACGCTCACGGTCAGCAATCTGGCGGATACGGTCGATATCCTCTTCGTGAATGACGATACCCATGCGCTCCTGGCTCTCGTTACCTACAATCTCCTTGGCCGAGAGGGTGGGATCGCCCACCGGCAGTTTCGACATGTCGATTACACCACCCGTCTCTTCGACCAGTTCCGAGAGGGCGTTGAGGTGACCGCCGGCACCGTGGTCGTGAATCGACACGATGGGATTCTCGTCGGCTTCCGACATGGCCCGAATCACATTCGATACACGTTTCTGCATCTCGGGGTTGGCCCGTTGCACGGCATTCAGCTCGATGGCGTTGGCATATTGTCCCGTCTCGACCGACGAAACGGCGCCGCCACCCATACCGATACGGTAGTTGTCACCACCCATCACCACCACCTTCTCGCCGGGCACGGGAGTCCCTTTGAGGGCGTCGCGCATGTTGGCGAAGCCCACACCACCGGCCAGCATGATGACCTTGTCGAAGGCATATTTCTTGCCGTTCTCGGCGTGCTCGAAGGTGAGCAGCGAACCGCAGATGAGGGGTTGTCCGAATTTGTTACCGAAGTCCGAAGCACCGTTCGAGGCCTTGATCAATATCTGTTCGGGCGTCTGGTAGAGCCAGGGGCGGGGAGGCATGGCCTCTTCCCATTCGCGGCCCTCCTCGGTGCGGGGATAGGCGGTCATGTAGACGGCGGTACCGGCAATAGGCAAGCTGGCGCGGCCGCCGCCCAGACGGTCGCGAATTTCACCACCCGTACCGGTAGCAGCACCGTTGAAGGGCTCGACCGTGGTGGGGAAGTTGTGCGTCTCGGCTTTGAGCGAGATAACCGTCTTGATATCCTTGATTTCAAAAAAGTCGGGTTGTTGCGGGTTGACGGGAGCAAACTGCTCGATTACCGGCCCGGCGTTGAAAGCCACATTGTCCTTGTAGGCCGAAACCAGCCGGTTGGGATTATATTCCGAGGTCTTCTTGATGAGCTTGAAGAGCGAGCTCTCCTTCTCCTCCCCGTCGATGATAAACACGCCGTTGAAGATTTTGTGGCGGCAGTGTTCCGAGTTTACCTGTGAGAAACCGAACACCTCGCTGTCGGTGAGCTTGCGGCCTATTTTGCGGCTCAGCTCGTTGAGATAATTGATTTCGTCGGGACTCAGGGCCAGACCCTCCTGCTCGTTATAAGCAGCCATGTCGTCGATATAGACGATGGGGTCGGGTTTCTTGTCGATTTCAAAAATCTGTCCGTCGATACCGTTGTAGAGCCGTTGCAGCATCTTGTCAAACTCGGCCTTCTCGTTTTCGACCGGGAAGAACTCCTCGATGCGGGTAATGCCCGAGAGACCCATGTTTTGCGTGATTTCCACGGCATTGGTACTCCACGGGGTAATCATCTCTTTGCGCGGTCCTACAAACCAGCCCGGCAGCGAGTTTTGAGCAAGCTGCTCGGCTTGGCCGAAAAGCCAGGATAACTTTTTTGTCTCCTCGGCCGAGAAGTCATGATCGGCCTGGACAGCGATAATGTTTTGAACGGGGGTTTTGAAAAGAATGACCATTATGTCTTGTTTTTTAGTGGCATGGTTGTATTCCCGATTCCATCGGAAAAAAGGCTCGGGAACGATTTATGGGTTTTCGTCGCAAAATTAAATAAACTTTCTGGAATAACCTCGCGAAAAGTGGGGAATGACTTTTAAATGGATTGAATCGATTTGTGGGCTGTTGCGTTATCTCGTGAAAGTTGGTTGGCTATGACAATTATGCTCATGTATGGCGAATAATAACGTGGCGTATGAGTTTGGTGCGGTATGTTACAACATTTAATATTGATTGGCCTATGAGGTATACGGGAGAGCTTGAAACCAATGTGCAGCAGTAATAAGTAGAACAGCAATGGGCGGAACGGCTGCTTGACGAACAAGACGGAGTAGTTGGAAGCCGCTAAGACCGAGGTGATAGTGGCACTCATGGCAAAGGTCGGTTCCCTATTCGGCAATGGAAAGCTGAAAGAACTTGAATTCAGAAATGAAGATTTACAAAACCGCATACAGGAATTTGAAGTTGTAACTCTATTACAAGAAGAGCAATATACCAGACAGATATAGAAAATGAAGTAAGTTTACTAATAACAACATCACAAGTTGTCAGAATTTACAAAAATTGTCAAACGTTACTTCCCTTATGTGGAAAAGCTGATTCCGGCCATTAAGTTTTTACGTGATACTCTGAATTTTAGCGATGAGCAAATCAAAAAGCTGTGCATGTTTAAGAATGTCACCATCAAAGGAGTACTCTATTCCTCTGAATACAGACAACGCTTCAAGACTGATGTTGGAGGTTTGCTCACTTAAAGAGAACATAGATGGTAAATTGTTTCAAAATAGGCGACATTTCACATATAAGTTGGTTCAGACGCGAGAAAGACGAGTTTATGGGAGTATTTGGATTATCGACAAAAAAGCAAAACAGAGGTATTAAGTTGTAAATCAAAATAAAGTCCATGATAGTTGAATAATATATTGCGGATTTTTTATACTTTTGTATTTGGATTGAAACAACTCTATCCAAAACATATTTGAAATATCGAGGCGTTATGCTCTAATCTTGTATGTACGAAGCCTGAGAAACTTCAAAATAAAGGAAACAAGAGAGGTCATAATGGTCTCCACGCGTATGCGTGGGGCTGTTATTCCCACATCTGTTTCCAAAGGTTTTCTTAGGGCCTGTACATTAAGAAGTGTGGCATACAGTTCCACGCTTGAACCAAAATATAATCAACATTTAATTGATTATCAAATCGTTTAATCGGTATTCACTATAATTTGTGACCATAAAGTTCCCTATAGATACAAGCCGCTCTGTAAATTACACTCAACACTAATAGTTTGGAAACCTACTTATATAGGATCAGATTACCATTTGGAATAGTCTTATACATAAGCGATGCGTCAAGCAAAAACAAATAATAATGTAAAACTAACGTAACGTGAGTTCGATATAATGATAAATATATTTTTCTGATAATTAAAAACATAGCGATAAAAGTATTAAATTTATAGTGTCCAATTATACACTGCTGTCCGGAGAAGATTCTCCAAAGCAGCTATTATTAATTAATACTCAACTGGTTACGAGGATAATAAAATTTTTCGATTAGAAATCATAGTTTTGCAAGAAGGTATAAACAGCCAATTCTGCAAACTATGAACAAAGGAAAAACAATATTTGCACAGGTTATGTCTCTTATAAACACATACGAATTCACTAGTGTCCGGAGAAAAATTCTCCGACAAGGGTTTAATTATTAAACATCAATAATGTTATAAGCATTAGAAAATTTTTCGATTAGAACATCAGTAACTTTGCGGTAGCCATCAAGAGGTTATCCGCAAGCCATGAACAAAGGAAAAACAATCTTCGCTCAGATTATGTCTCTCATTAACGAATACGAGTTCAAGAAATGTGTCGACCGCTACAAAGGTGACCGGCATGCTATCAAATTCAATTGTCGTGACCAGTTCATGGTGATGAGTTTTGCACAGTTCACTGACAGAGCTGGTTTGAGAGATATAGAGACTACACTTAACCTCTGCGGCGACCTCTATCGCTCCGGAATCAAGGCAATACCTCGATCCACGCTTGCGGAGGCCAATGAGAAGAAGGATTGGCGTATATATCAAGACTTTGCGATGACTTTGGTAAAGGAAGCCACGATGCTTTACAAGGATGAAAAGCTGCGAATTGGTCTTGAGGAGATGATATATGCGTTTGACAGCAGTACCATTGAACTGTGTCTTAAGTTGTGTCCATGGGCCGAGTTTCATCATGGTAAGGGCGCGTTCAAGATACATACACTGATGGATCTGCGAGGCTCGATTCCCACATTTGTCATGCTCACGCCAGGCAAGGTTAACGATGCCAGGATGATGGACAAGATTCCTGTTGAAGCAGGTGCTTTCTACCTGATGGATAGGGGATATGTTGCCTTTGAGAAACTTTACAAGCATTTCCAGCAAAAGGGCGCCTACTTTGTTACACGCGCCAAGGACAATATGTCTTATGAGGTTATTGAGTCCAGACCTGTCAATAAAGACTCGGGCGTTCTTTCGGATGAGACTATCAGACTTGCTGGATATTACTCTACCAGAAAGTATCCAGACACATTGAGACTTGTTGTGTATGAAGACTTTGAGACTGGAAGAGTATATCGATTTCTGACCAGCAACTTTGCGATTGACGATCCGCTGACTATTGCGGAACTCTACCGTGAACGCTGGCTGATAGAACTGTTCTTCAAATGGATCAAGCAGCATCTTCACATCAGGACTTTCTACGGCACTTCCAAGAACGCCGTGTACACGCAGATATGGATAGCCATTTGTGACTATCTGCTGCTCATCATTGCGAAGAAGCGATACGGGTTGGATCCAAGTCTTCATTCTATCTCTAACTCAATCGGACAAGTCCTCTTCCAGAGGGCGGATATCCGTGAAATTTATAATCAGCCGACAACTCCCGTTTGTGTTCCGGAGGCGGGTTCTGTCGAGCAACCTACTTTATGGTAAAATTTCTCCGGACAGCAGTGCCAATTATAACATTTAAACGATTACCACTATGTTTCCAGAGTCTAAAGTTACGGAGATTTATTGTATGGCAGATGATTTTTGCAAGGAATTTGTATTGCAACAGAAAAAATATATGATTGAGGAGAAGAAGACCAGGCATCGTAACAAACCTAACCGTATGAGTGATGCTGAGATTATGGTTATTCTAATCCTGTTCCACTCTGGTGGTTTCCGCTGCTTCAAGCATTACTACAAGGAATATGTTTGTAAACATCTGAAACACCTTTTCCCGCATCAAGTATCTTATAACCGTTTTGTAGAACTGGAGAAGGAAGTATTACTTCCCATGACCATCTTCATCAAAAAAGTACTGCTGGGAACCTGTACCGGTATCAGTTTTGTTGACTCCACTCCTTTACGTGTTTGTCGTAACCAAAGAATCTTGATTCATAAGACATTTGAGGGACTTGCCGGGCGTGGAAAATGTTCCATGGGATGGTTCTTCGGGTTTAAGCTTCACCTGATCATCAACGATAAGGGTGAAATTCTCAATTTCATGTTTACTCCGGGAAATGTGGATGACCGTGAACCGCTGAAACAGACAAAGTTCCTGAAGAACATCAAGGGCAAACTGTGTGCGGACAAGGGGTATATCGGGCAAACCTTGTTCGAGAACCTATTTCTTAACGGCATACAGCTGATAACCAAAGTGAAGAACAACATGAAGAATTCCCTGATGAGCGTAGCTGACAGGATTCTGCTGAGAAAACGGGCTTTGATAGAAACGGTCAATGATGAGTTGAAGAATATCGCACAGATTGAACACTCCAGACACCGTTCCTTCAATAACTTCATTGCCAATTCGCTATCTGCCATAGCGGCATACTGTTTCTTTGAAAAGAAGCCCGCCATTGACCTGTGTTTTTGTCAAGGACGGGCAACTTACTATGTTTTGAATTATATCGAACTCACGTTATTTTATTCTTAGTTTTTATAAGAAAAAGATAAAGTATTGAATAATAATCACTTTTGATAAGTTGTATAATCAGGTTTGTGAGTTGGCTTTCTTGTCAACCTTGTCAACGCTAAAATATATATACCTAGTCTGTTTTTAGAATCTTCCAGTTCCGCTATCAACTCATGTGCAGATTATACTTCCGAACAGACGGACATATATTCCCTAAAAATCCAATGAACTACGTGGTATTCCCATATTTAACCTATTTAATTTTGATTTGCGTCATTGTATCTTTAAGGCCAAAACAAGGTCGGTATGGATATATGCAAACAATTCTCAGAGATAAAGCCGGAACAGTCGTATTCGGTAAGCGAGGCGGCACGTTTCCTTGGCATACACCGGTGTACTATCTATGATTACATTACTCATACGGAAAGGCCGCTGCCGTTCTTCCGGATGCAGGACAATCTGAGAATACAGTTCCGTGGTGAAGACCTGATTGCCTACAAGACTGCCGGACTACCGAAAAAAGGACGCAAACGGAAGTAGGATGAAAATTTCATGGCCTGCCACATCAATGGATATATAGCAGGTCATGTTAATATTTGTGGTTAACCTGTTAAGCCCCTGACCGCTTCAAGTAGCTCACCGACCATATCCTCTGCCGCTTCCATATCTGCCAACACGTCTTTCATATGGTACGGTGCGCCATTTTTCCCGTGTCCGTTGCTGTCCAGCCACAAATAGGCTTCCGAGTCTGCGTCAAAGCCCTCGTAATATTCTTCCATGTCCCTTTCCAAACTTTCAAGGCTGCGTCCTTGCATCGTGGCAGAAAAGAAGAAATCCTGTCCGGCAGGAGTGAATTGGGAAAACTCAAAAATGACGATATTCTTGTCCTGATGCTTCTCTGCATCCACATGCCATCCGTTTGTCTCTGCGCATTGGATAACTTCCTTTATAATCTTGTTTCTCGTTCGCATGATTACTGATGTTTGTGTCAGCCGTGGCACTTGACTGATTGTACCACGACTGACGGGTTGTTTTAATGTTCAAATCTGGCTAAGAACTGTTGCAGGCGGAAGTCCTGCAAGTTCTTTAACGGCGTAGGAGTGAAATTCTCCTGTTGCCTTACTTGCAGTTTGCCAAGTCCTTGTGCTGTAAAGTCAAGCTCCACTTCCGACAGCTCGTTAAGAGATATGTAGCCGTATTCGTCCTCCGCAAGTCCTACCACGATACCATAAAGAATGGCGTCGTTTCCCTCTTTTTCACCTTCAAGGATGAACCAGCGTACCGCTCCAAAAGCAAAGATTGTACGGCAAACAGCTTCTTTTCCCTTGCCGTCCTGGGAATAAAGGGGATAATCTTTCAAGGCTTCCTCCAACCGGGGTGTCATCAGTCTGCACATATCAGTCAAATTCAATTTCATCGTCATACACTTCTATTTCCGCTCCGCTGCTGAACTGCACGATAAAACCTTTTGCAGTCCTGCCCACAATAGTTCTGCGATGATAGCCACGCCACGGCGTGACCAGTTCGCATTGCTGCCCGTATTCGGGGAAATCTGTCTCATACATAATTGAAAAGTTTTTAGATGGTTGCTTGATAGTAAATTCCGGGTTCTGTGGAAACATTGTAGATGTAGCTGCCACAACGTACCAACAGGCAATCCTTGCCGTAATACAGTCGTTTCATGCCCCTGACGCTTCCGCTCCTGTGGAAGTTGGGAAAGTGGTCTATGCCCACTCTCCGACCTTGCTCGATAGTCATTCTTCTTGTCCGCATAATTCCTTGTGTTTAAGAATTGATAAATCTGATACTTTTCCCTTTTGTGAAGCTCCTTTGAGCTTCTTGGTCGGGAATACCGTTTTACGTGCAAATTGTCACTGCGGACACAAGGGAGAATAAGGCAAGTATGAGGCCGGAGAGTGCGGACGGAATACCCCAATTTTGGAGTGACGAGAAAATTTGTGGAAGGCTTCCGTCAAGCCCTCCAGCCGAAAGCTCGTGGCGGTACTTGACATTTCTCCCGTCCGCAGTAGTTTTGCACGATAAAACGTACCCGGCCAAGAAGTCCAAAGGTGGCTAAAAAAGCTCCATAAAGCAAGCCCAATTTATAAAATAGCATCCAAGCTAATCTGTTTTCCAAAGACCGTTGCCATTGTGAGAGCCTACAAAATGGAGCATAGTGGAGTCTTGCAGGCTCTCTCTCTATGGTAACGGGTTGGGAGTGCCCATACTGTTGTAATTTTCTGTCAGCAGAACTTACTTGGTGCCAGAGGCACGGAGAAAATCTGATGGCTGTTGTTCATTGCCATGCACAGATACATTCATTCCAGATTACAGTTATTATTTGTGCTGCATATAGCAATAAACCGGAGATTATCACCGTCGTTTGAATAGAATTTGTACTTTTGTCGGAGGGAAAGACAGGTTCTGGATACAAGTAACAACTCCAATAAATTGTGATATGAAAAAGAAAATACTGATAGCGTTTTTCTCCCAAAGCGGAGAGACTTATGTAAATGGAAAGATCATCCCACTCGCTGTGGGAAACACAGAGACGGTGGCACGCAAGATTGCGGCGTTGACGGGCGGCGACCTCTTCCACATCGAGAAAGAAGGGGGCTATCCGCCTACCTACCGGGGAACGGTGGAAGTGGCAAAAGAAGAATGGCATACGGATGCGCGGCCCGTGTTCAAAGGCGGGGTGGAGGGAATGGAACAGTATGACACGGTGGTCCTGGGCTATCCGAACTGGTGCAACACCATGCCCAAGCCGGTATGCACTTTCCTTGAAGCATACGATTTCAGCGGAAAAACCGTCATACCTTACTGCACGCACGAAGGCAGCGGGCTGGGCAGCAGCGTGGACGACCTGAAACGGCTCTGTCCGTCATCTGTCGTATTGGAGGGTACTGCCATACACGGTGCGGAGGCGGCCGGTGCAGATGCCGAAGCGGAACGCATTGCCGCACTCGCCCTTCAATGAAGGACGCCTCAATATACCAACAATTCGGTATTGTCTGCCTGACTCGGAAGCCGTATTTTTGCCGACTGTTATATTTATCCATCCAAGAGCAGATAAGAGTAGTGCATGGCGGCAAAAATAAGAGGAATATGGCTTCTCGTGTGTCTGCTCCCGGTCGCCATGTATGCGCAGCAGACGGTGAGGGTGAGCGGGCAGACGTTTGTATGCGCTTATGCGGACGGCAAGGACACGCTTGAAACGCTGCCATACGCCAACCTTGCACTGCTGGAGGGAAAGGACTCCACCCTCGTGAAAGGCAGGACTGCCGATGCGCAGGGGCGTTTCGACTTCACTTTTACCGCCCGTGCGGACATGCCCTATTAATTAAAGGTGTCGTACCTCGGCACGAAACCGGAATACCGGAGGATTGACCCCCGGAAAGCGGAGAGCCGGTTGGGAAACATCGTGCTTGCAGACGGGATTGAACTGGTCGAAGTGGTGGTCACTGCTCCCATAAAGGAGGTGGAACTGGTGGGAGACACTACCGTCATCAATGCCGATGCCTACCGGATTCCCGAAGGATCGAACTTGGAAGAGCTGGTAAAAAAGATACCGGGCCTGGAATATGACAGGCAAAATAAGACCTTGGTTTATAATGGGCTCCCCATTGCGGAAATCAATGTAAACGGGGAAGCGTTCTTTGCCGGAAACTATGCGCTGGCTTTGGAAAATCTGCCCGCCGATTTGGTAAGCAGGATAAAAGTGTATGACAAGCGTAGCGAAATGGAGAAATTCATGGGGATAAAAACAGGGGAAGAAAACTATGTGCTCGACCTGCAAACCAAGAAGGAGTTCAACGGTACACTGATGACTTCCATAGCCGCAGGCAAGGGTAACAACAAGGAAAAGAAGCGGAACTGACGGGCAACTATTTTAAGAAAAGCGGCGAGAACCTTTCACTTATCGCCAAGTCCGGCAACCGGAATATGACAACCTCTTATGAAGACAACCGGACGGATAATATCGCCTTGAACTTCGTAAAGAAATTCGGTCCGGACTTATCCGTGAACGGGAATGTGATGTACAACAACTTTATAAATGGAAGTGAAGGCACATCCTATTACGAACAATATCTGAATACCGGAAATACTTACCGCTATTCCTCCAACACCAACCGCATGGAAAACCGCATGGCAAGTGCCGCGCTGGGGGCGCAATGGTATGTGAATGACAAGACGCTTTTAAGTTTTACCGGAAATTTCAGTACCTCGAAAGGTTCCGGCGAGAACGGCAACCGGCAGGACACATACAGTGCCGACCCCGGCCTGGATGTGTCCGACCCTTTCGGGGAAGGTGCGGGAGAAGACGTTGCGGAGGACATCCGGATAAACGCCATCGGCATGAGTTCCGTCTCAAAAAACCGCAACAGCCAGTACATACTTATGGCAGAAGTCACCCGCAAGCTGAACGGCAAGGGGAGCCACATCAGCCTGACCGTGCAATACTCCGACGGGCGGAACGACAACGACAATTTCTCCGTGTCATCCACCACCTATTACCAGTTGGACGGCTACATGTGCGGCGACTCCGTACTCTACCGCAACCAGTACCAACACAGCCCGATGCGCAACCGCAGCCTTGCGGCAGGATTGTCTTTCACGCAGCCGCTGGGCAAGCGGCTGAAGATGCAGTTGTCCTACAAGTTCCAGTCCGACCGCCAATACAGCAACCGCGACACGTATGACCTGTCCCCGTTCTTTGGGGAAGACGACGGTGACCGCCCGGCAGGATACCTTCCCGACAATCACGAAACCGGCTATACGGACAGCCTGAGCAACCGAAGCGCAAGCCGCAGCATTTCCCATACGATGGGTCTTACATTGAACTATGCCGACAAGGAGTGGGACATCCGTGCCGGGGTGTCCGTTTCCCCCGAACGGCAAAGCCTTGACCAGAAGACGGGGATGCTGCAGGCAGACACCGTCCGGCAATCCTGCAATTACAGCCCCAATCTTACAGTGGCATGGCGCAGGAAACAGACGCGGGTGCAACTGACCTATTAGGGGAACACCCGGCAGCCTGCGTTGGGCGACCTGCTTACCCTGACCGACAACAGCGACCCGCTGAACATCACCCGTGGAAATCCCGGCCTGAAGCCTTCCTTCAACCAGAACATAAGGCTGGAAGCGCGGGACACGAAAATAGGTCTGAGCGGCGATTTGAACTGGTCGAATACAATAAACAATATAACACGTGCAGTCACCTACAACGCCGTGACGGGCGGCATCCAGTTGCGGAGCGATGCCGCCTATTCCTTCCGCAACGGGACGAATATTCGCAAAGGCGCGGACGACCAGGAGGTGTGGAACGTGCGCCTGGCGTGGCGTTTCCTCAAACAGAAAAAAGCGGAGCTGTCGTTCTACTGGTCGGACATCCTCAGCCAGAAGAAGAATTTCTCCCGCAGCGTTTCCTCTGCCGGGCTGTCGGAAACACACACGCAACAGATAGGTAGTTACTTCATCGTATCATTCAAATACCGCTTCAACAGGCAACTCTAATTCCTTTTAAATTCAGTATGTTATGTTTTCAATTTGGATTTCCTACCCACAAATAGTGAACACAAAAATACCAATTTTAAGGTATTGTAAGGGTTCTGACATGATTGTAATTTTGCACCGATAAAAATAAGTGTAACTTAAATTAAATTGAAACGATGAACAAACTTTACATGGGTGTTGCCGCTCTTGCCTTGTGCCTCGGCTTCACCGCCTGTAGCGACGATGAGGACGGGCCTTCATACAGCACCGCCACCGTACAGAACACGGAACTGAAAACCATCCTTGCCCAGAAGGGCTACCAGTTCAATGCCGACGGCAACCTGCTACTGGACGAACTGGCCAACAATACCACCACCCTCGACCTTTCGGGAACAAACATCTCCACCGACGCGCTTGCCGAACTGAGCATACTGCCCAATCTGAAGGAGGTGGATTTGTCGGGAAATGGTTACGGCCCGGCGTTCGACTTTGCCAAATTACCGGAACAAATCACCGGCATAGACCTGACGGGTAATGAAATCTACGACTATGATAATCTTGTGAGTGTCGTAGTGGAAGAAAACGGCGATGAAACTGTGACTAACCTGCACGAAATTACCAAACTTTACCTTCCGGAAACCGCTAAAGAGAATATCGAAGATCTCGTGCGTTTCTACCGCCAAAACAAGGAAGCCATCACCGCCGGCACCATTGATATGAAGATGACTGATGTCGACGGCAATCTGCAAACTTATACCACCCTGCGCGACGTGCCCGACGCAAACCTGCTCACTTATTTGCAGACAAATTTTGCCGATCTGTTTAACGGCGACCAAATAGACCTTAGCAAACATTTGGGACTCGACCAGAAAACAAAGGAACTGCTTGTTGCTCCTGCTGATAATGTTACCAACTTTGAGGGTATTCAGTTTCTGGTGGAGAATCCTTATTGGGAAGGTGCTAAAATCAGCCTTTATTCTGCCGGAGAAGAAAGTATAGCTTCTATGCCCAATATAAAAGTAGGGAAATTCATAACCCAAGTCATCCTGCAAAATATAGAAGTGGAAGATATCGACTTATCCAATGCTACAGATTTGCGAAGTGCTTGGGTCCAAAATAACCCGGCATTGCAGAAGTTAGATTTGAGTTATTCCACTATTTGGGGTCAAGGAGATAAAGAAACGGAAGGCAATGGTACGTATGGCAGTAGTCTGATGGTTCTGGGATGTCCTATACTGAAAGAAATCAAATTGCCCGAAAAAAATGAATTGAAAGCCTACAGAATTGATATTGAATGCTTGGACGCATTGGAAACATTTGACATGTCGAATGTCAAGATGGTAGCAGAACTCAGTATAGGTGATTTGAATAAAGACTTTAATCTGGTTTATCCGGAACTGACCATTTTCTATAGTGAAGATGGATATGCCGGTACTTATTTCGCTTGTTCAGAGAACACTTTCTATAGAGAATCAACCCAAGCATTCCTGAAAGCAAATTATACAGACATTGACCCAGACGATACGGTCAGAAGGTTAGGTTATACTTCTTCTTTATCGTATGATAAAAACAAAGGATGCCGTTGGAGGACTTTATTGAACAAACAAAAATAAAGTGTAATTATTTTTTATTAAACTTTAATTATAAAAACGATGCGAAAATTTTTCTTAGGAGCTACCCTTGTTGCAGCAAGTTTCGGAATGGCGCAGTCTGCTGAGTTTACTCTTGCGGTATCCGGTAAGTTCTTAGGTGCAGATTTCCCTGCATCCGTACACTTTGTTGGAACAAAATAATTCGTCATTATTTTGTCAAGCAACGAATTTAAATTCAGAAAGAGTAAGGGGAAAGCCGTCAAACGGCTTTCTGTTAGCTCTTTTTGTGTGTTTACTAAGAAAAATTTATCACAACATATTCACCTCACCCAATGGGGAAGAAAACCATTATCTTGTCGGCAAGGCTGCTATGCCGCTAAAAACACTCCCGGTATGCAACCGACGGCGAGGAAACAAAATTATCCAAACCGCCAGCCTACATGCGGTACACATCAAAGACAGACTTTGCCATCGGAAAAAGCCTGCCTTTAATCATGTAAAAACCATGACTTTACATACCCTTTGCGGAATACACGCAGGCAAGGGTAATGAACAGGAAACAATTATAGGTTACAAAACAAGTAAATTATATAAGCAAAATGAAAAAGTTATACTTTTTATTCAGCTTTCTTATGGCAACAGTAATCGGATTAAGTTCGTGTGAAAGTGACGATTCACTTACCAATGAGCCACCTGCACAGGAATATATTGATAAGGCAAAGGAAATCCTTGTAGGAGACATCGTGCTCTCAACCCGTGCTACAATGAGCGGCGTGGACAAGACGCTGCTGGAAAGCGGTTGCCCCACCAAGTTCAGTTTTACGTGGCGAGAAGACGGTATGATGGTGCTCGACCTGAGCGACTTCACCGTTGGCGCCATGCCCTTTGCCATCACCTTCCGCTGTGCAACGAAGTTTATGCAACTCAACAGTTGGGAAAAGGATGAATACCCCGGCAGCGGTTGGGTGAAGTTCGTGGGAACGGACGGAAACGTCACCACGAGCGGCGATGACGCTGCGGACAACCAGGAAGGGAGCGGTGCACGTGTGGATGGTTTCCTGAACGTGGACACCAAGCAAGTGGAGTTCATCGTGGACTACAATATGATGAACGTGCGCACGGAGACCTTCTTGCAGACCATCGACCCCACACGCATTGACCGCTTCGAGGAAGAGTTTGCCCAATATGAAAAAGACTTGGAAGAAGCCAAGAAAGAACAGGGCAAGAATTAATCTCCGGGCAGTACGATGAAACGAACAACCATACTCATCCTGCTGTTTGCGGTGCTGGCGTGCGTGGACGTGGCGGCGCAGCGGAAGCTCACGCTGACGGTGTTGGAGAACGGGACGGAACAGCCCATCATCGCCGCCAACATTTCCTATGCTGACAACGAGGCTATGCAGAACGCGCAATACACCATCACCGACACGGATGGGAAGGCCGTATTGAAACTTACGTCCGGTGACACGTGGTATTACAAAGTGACCTACGTCAGCTTCGTGCCCGATACGGGACGGATAGAATCCTCCGAAACGGCCAAAACCGTTTACTTGAAAGAAGACGCATTGGGCCTGAACGAGGTGGTGGTGACCGGCAGCCGCACGGCACGCCCCATCAAGCTGTCGCCCGTCACCACGCAGGTGTTGGGCGGCAAGGCGTTGGTGGATGCCGGGTACAGCAACCTCCAGCAGGCATTGCAACAGGAAACGCCGGGACTGAACATCCAGAAGGTGGGCTTCGGCAACGAAATCTCCATGCAGGGCCTCGACGCCCGACACGTGCTGTTCCTCATGGACGGCGAGCGCATGACGGGCGACATGGCGGGCAACCTGGACTATGAACGTTTCAACCTTCATGCCATAGACCGCATCGAGATAGTGAAAGGTGCAAGCTCCACCCTCTACGGAAGCCGTGCGGCTGGAGCTGTCATCAACCTGATAACCAAAAAGACCTCCAAACCGCTGTCGATAGACGCCGGAGTGCGTTATGGACAGATGAACGAGCGCAACTACAAGAATCCGCAGCCCAGCGACTTCCTGTATATGTTCGAGCAGAATGCCGACCGCCCCAACCTGCAAGGCTGGGTGTCAGCCGGCTTCAATACGGGCAAAGTGACCTCGCAGACCGATGTGTGGTACAGCTCCACCGACGCATTCTATATGTATCAGGCGGAGAACGACAAGAAAGTCTATACGCAGGAGGCCAACCCTTTCCTTCCCCATGACATCACGGTGGTCAGCACCGCAGCCCGCCCGCCAATGGGTATCGAAGGCAAGGAGCACATCACGATGTCACAGAAAGTCTATTACGATCCGATAAAAGATTTGTCAGTTTTGGTATATGGAGGAGGCTTCTTCATGAACACGTACGACCTGATACAGGACATGACGTTCAGTCAGGCGAACGAATGGAACGCCGGGGCCAAGGTGACTTACCATATGAAAGACTGGTTCAGCGTGACCGGAAGCCTGCACGGGGATTTCTATAACCGATACAAGCGCCATGAGCGCATCGATACCCGTAATAAGGACTATGAGAGCAGCATCTGGCAACCCCGTCTGACCGTGACGAGCGACTACTTCGACGGCCACAGTCTGATATTCGGCATCGAACACACTTCTGACGAATTGACCAGCGACCGTTTTTCGGGCAATGCCAACCATGACCTGAAAACCCGCGCCCTGAAAGAGACGGAATATTTCCTGCAGGACGAATGGACCATTAATCCCCAATGGATGGTGTCTGCCGGACTGCGCACTAACTTCTCGCGTGCGTTCGGTTTCATGGCTATGCCTAAAGTGGCTGCAAAATATTCACCCAATGAGCAGTGGGCTATCCGCGCCAACTATTCAATGGGTTACCGTTCTCCCAGTATCAAGGAACTTTTCTTCAACTGGGACCATTTGGGAATGTTCATGATTCGCGGTAATGAGAACATGCAGCCGGAGAAGAACAATTACTTTTCGCTCGGTGCAGAATATTCGAACGACCGCCTGTTCGTGTCCGGTACGGCATACGGCAACTATTTCCGCGACAAGATTGAGGGAGTGTGGCGTATTTATGACATGCAGTACAATTTTGAATATACCAATCTGAGCAAGCAGCGTCTGTTGGGTATTGAAGCTTTGTTACGCTGGAGGGTATTGGATTGTATGACCCTTAACGGAACTTACAGTTATGTCAATGTGAGCAAGAACGAGGGCATACAGGTAAATACCACATCTCCACACGCTGCTACTGCAAGTCTGGATTATAAATATGCACGGAAGAATTATCGTCTGAATGCTGTGTTCAGTGCATCGTATATGGGAAGCAAGAAGTTCGATGTGCAGGATCGCGTATTCGTGGAAGAGGACAACAAGAGCTATGATGCCTATTTCCGTTGCGACCTTCCGCAATATGTACTGTGCAACCTCTCCGTATCGCAGACTTTCTGGAACAAGGTGAAGCTGACTCTTGGTGTGGACAATCTGTTCAACTATGTGCCGAAAACACTGGGTTCCGGGATTACGATGTTCAATGTTCCGGCTACAGCCGGAACCCGCGGATGGGTACAGATGGAATTTATGCTTGATGATGTGATTAACTCATTAAAGAAAAGGAAATGAAAGGTTTGAAATTGAAAATAATGGCTTTTCTGTTGGGGGGTCTGACGATGACCGCTTGTGTGGACTATGACGACATACAGCCTTTCAACGGAAAGACACTGCCGCGCAAGTCGGGTTATTCCACCGGTGTGACGAACGACTGGATTTATTTTAACCTGCGCACCGGCGAAATGTTCAATGCCTATGGGGTGAACAAGGACATCAAGGAAGGCGAACAGTACGACCGCACGGATTGGGACTTGGCTTTTTGCGGCTACGTGTTGAGAACGAACAGCGGTACCAGTGGTATAGGCCGTGGAGGTGCAGCCGACTTGGGATATGGCGAATACAATAAGTGGACAAGCGTTTCGCAGTTACCGTCGGATTTGGAATGGGTGGTCGATAATGGTGAGGTCAGTGTGACCATGTCGCAGAACGACTGGAACCATTACCTGGTGGAGAACGGGCTGGATTTTGATTCTAATCCCTGGTTCGACCCGAACAACGGACCGCAAAGGACAAAGACCAATGCCAATCCGTTGCTGGCCGAGGCGATGACGTTTGCCGGACCTCCTCCTGTATATACTCCGTCTTTCCATACATACGTAGTGCGTACGGCAGACGGACAGCGTTACTTCAAAATACAGATTATCAGCTGGTATGATGCCAATGTGGAGATAGGTGACGAAGGAGGAAGAATCAGTTATTACTGCGACGAACTGAAATAGGCATGCTTATGGAAAAGACACTCTTTCGTTTTTGGAAATTCTGCAACCGCAAATGGGTGAAATGGACGCTGGTCACTATTTTTGTGCTGGCGGTCACCGTCGCCCACTTTGTCATGTACGGCAAGTACGGCGGCACGGAGAAGTCACCTGCATGGGAGTTCACCCTTGCATTGCATTCCGTCCTTTTGGTGGCGGCACTCCTGATGATTGTGATTTATAAAAAGTATATCAAACGAAAACTGTTGGAACATTATGGAACAAAAGACTGAAACGACAAAGACGGCGGGCACGCCGCCGGGCAAGAAACTTTACTGGTGGAAAGCCTCCGCCTCCTTCCTTTTGGTACTGTTCACCATGCCTTTGGGACATGCGCTGATGATTATGATGGAACACCTGATGAGCGAGACCGTGCTCCACTATTCCGCCTTTGCGATGGGCGCGGTGGGCATGGCGATGGTCATCATCGGCGTGTTTGCCAAGGGCGACACGCGGCAGACCCTTTGGGGGCTGTTCGGCGGCCTGCTGTTCTGGACGGGCTGGGTGGAGTTCCTTTTCATGTACTTCGCCAACCGCTTCGGCACGCAGCCGCAGCTCGACCCCGTGACGGGCGAGGTGGTGACGCGGCCCGAATACCTCATCATGCCCGCCTCGTTCGGGTTCTGGATGATGATAATGATCATGTACCTGTTCAGCACGAAGAACGGCTGCAACTTCATCAACTGGTGGCAGCGGCTGCTGTTCCGGGGGCGGAAGAACGACATTGCCGCACGCCCCATGACACGCCACGCCAGCATCGTGACCTTCATGGAACTGATGATGATTCTGTGGGGCTCGTACCTGCTGCTGATGTTCTGCTACGATGACGTGTTCCTCGGCGACCACCATCCCGTAACCCTGCTCGTGGGGCTGGGCTGCCTGATAGGGTCGTTCTTCATCTTCGCCAAGCAGCTGCGCATTGCCTCGTGGGGCGCGAACATCCGCATGGCCATCGCCACGGTCATCGTGTTCTGGACGCCCGTGGAGATATTGGGACGCATGGACCTGTTCAGCGAGATATGGACGGCACCCATGGAACACAAGACGGAGATGATTATCATCCTTCTGGCGTTCGTAGCCTTAGCGGTGTACCTGTGGTACAAGAGCGCGAAACGTAAAGCCTCGGCACAATGAGCGGGACGAAGCAACTGCACTGGGCGAAGGCGGTCGTCTCGATAGCTGTCACCCTCGTGGCCATGCCGCTGACCCATATCCTTGCCCGTGCGCTGAAGGACGGCACTTCGGGCGTGGAGCAGTTCTATGCCGGTATGGGTATGGGTGCCGTAGGACTGCTGATGGTCATCGTCGGCGTGTTCGTGAAGGGAGACGCGCGTCAGACCCTGCTCGGACTGTTCGGCGGTATGTTCTACTGGATGGGGGCGGTGGACTTCCTCTTCATGTACTACGCCAACCGCTTCGGCACGCAGGCACAGCTCGACCCTGTGACGGGCGAGGTTGTCAGCCGCCCGGAGTACCTGCTGCTGCCCGCCACCTTCGGTTTTTGGGCGATGACGATGATGCTCTACCTGTTCTGCACACGCAACGGCTGCAACTTCCTCAACTGGTGGCAAAGGCTGTTCTTCGGCAGGCACAAGAAGGAGATTGCCGCCCGCCCCATGACGCGCCACACCAGCATCGTGGTCTTCATGGAGGTGGTGACGATGCTCTGGACGTGCTACCTGCTGCTGATGTTCTGCTATGACGGACGGTTCATCGGCGACCACAGCCCTGTGACCCTGCTTGTGGGCATGGTCGGGTTCATCGGTTCGCTGTTCATGTTCGCCCGGCTGCTGCGCTATCCGGCATGGGGCATGAGCCTGCGCTACGGCTATGCCACGGTCATCATCTTCTGGATAGGTGTGGAGGTGTTCGACCGTATCCACGTGTTGGAAGGCCTGTGGGCGGCACCGTCGGAACATACCGACCAACTGGCGGTCATCGGACTGTCGCTACTGGCGACTGCCGCTTACCTCATATATAATAAGTTGCACAAGAAACAGACGGCAACGGCATGAAACGGATTACATGGAAAAAACATCATAAGTGGCTGGGCATCGCGCTCAGCCTTTTTCTGCTGATGTTCTGTCTGTCGGGCATCGTGCTGAACCACCGGTGGCTTGTGCGTGATGTCGACATCAGCAGGAAGTGGCTGCCTGTCCGTTACGAATACACGAAATGGAACGGTGGCCTGCTGCGGGGCACATTGCCCTATACGGACGAGGACAGCGTGCGCCGTGTGCTGGTCTATGGCACGGGTGGCATCTGGCGGACGGACACTTCCGCTTCCGCATTCGCCGACTTCAACGACGGACTGTCCGATGGAGCAGACTATCGGCAGATACGTGCCGTGGCGCAAACGGCGGACGGCAGCCTGTATGCGCTCAGTCCTTTCGGGCTGTACCGTTACGGCATCCACACAGGTTGGCAGCAGATACCGCTCCCTACGGACGGAGATGAAATGCTGACGGACATGACCTGCAAGGGCGACACGCTGGCGGTGCTGGGCCGTTCTTATCTCTATATCTCCATGTCTCCCCATACCCAATTCCGTAAGATACAGTTGCAAGCCCCGTCGGACTATGACGGCAAAGTCTCCCTGTTCCGCACGGTGTGGGTGCTGCATACGGGCGAACTGTTCGGTATGCCGGGCAAGCTCGTCATGGATGCGGTGGCCGTGGTATTGGTGTTGCTCAGCCTGACGGGTATCCTCTACTGGCTACTGCCTAAATACATGCGGCGCAGACACAAACAAGGAAAGAGTGCGGACAAGGCGGCACGCTGGACGCGCCTCTCGTTGCTGTGGCATGACAAGTTAGGCCGCACCACCCTTGTATTGACCCTACTTATTGCCGTGACAGGCTGGTGTCTCCGTCCGCCCGTACTGATAGCTCTTGCACTGACCGATACGCCGGCCCTGCCCGGAAGCACCCTTGACAGCCCGAACCCGTGGAACGACAAACTGCGAATGGTGCGCTACGACACCGCCTGCGGCGACTGGTTGCTCTCCACTTCCGAAGGCTTTTATTCCCTGAAATCGTTCGAAGCCATCCCCGAAAGGCTGACACATACGCCACCCGTCAGCGTGATGGGGTTGAACGTATGGCAGCGCGAAGTGCAAGGTCATTGGCTCTGCGGCTCGTTCAGCGGACTGTTTGTATGGAACAGAGCGCAAGGCACGGCGACCGACTGGTTCACGGGCGAACAGGCCGAGGATAAGTCCGGTCCTCCGTTTGGCAAGAAAGCCATATCGGGTTTCAGCGCGGACTTGGGTAAAGAGCCGTTTGCCGTGGAATACTACAACGGGACGAACGCGCTTCCCCAGCCGGAAAGCCTCGCCGCGCTCCCCATGTCGCTTTGGAACTTCGCTCTGGAAGTCCACAGCGGACGCATCTACATCGGCATTGCCGCCACGTATGTGTTCGTGTTCATCGCCGGCATTGCCATTGTGTGGTGTCTGTGGAGCGGATGGAAGTTGCGGAAAAAGAACAGAAATAAACAGGTTCATAACTGAAAATCCCTAAAAATAGGTATTGCACGACAATTTCAAGCCTTATACCTTTGCAAAAAATTAAAAACAGACATTGTTCGTTATAAATGCAAGTGCTGAAAGAGGACATAAGGGGTCGGATATTGACGATTGCCAGGCAGCAATTCGAGAAGAAAGGCTATTCCAAAACTTCAATGCGCGAAATAGCGGAGTTAGCTGGGGTTGGTGTCGGGAATATCTATAACTACTTCACAAGCAAAGATGAATTATTCCATGAAGTGGTCCGTCCTGTTTTGTGCGCTTTGGAAGCCATGCTGCAAGAACACCATGGCATACGGGGCGAAGATATTATGATGATGCGGTCGGAAAAATACCTGAAATCCTGCATTGACGAATATGTTTCGCTTATAGACAAACACCGTTCGCTAATGGAAATACTGTTGTTCCGTGCGCAAGGTTCTTCATTGGAACGCTTCCGTGAGAATTATACCGACCGTTCCACGGAATTGGTTAAGGCGTGGTTCGCGTCCATGCAGCGGAAACATCCCGAAATCAATACGGCTGTGTCCGATTTTATCATTCATTTGCATACGGTATGGATGTTCACGATGTTCGAGGAGCTATTGATGCATTCCGTACCCCGACAGGAAATGGAAGCTATCCTGCACGATTATATTCTATTTGAGATTCAAGGTTGGAGGGCAATCATCAAGATATGAGAGACAGACAACGTACATACAAGCAATCAGCCGCATCAGAGCGGCTGGCAGGGAGGAAATCTTCACGGAGGTTTCCTCCTTTTTTTATGAACAAATCTGAATATCGTTCGCTATTGCGCACCTTTCTCACGTTCGGCAAAGCAAGTAAACTCGCTTTGCCCTCACTTGATCGAAACGTTCACTATTAAAATAGAATAAAGATGAAACACGAGTTTAAGAGCATTGTAGCGGAGACATTGCTTATTCCGCTATACATGAGAGCCAAAGAAAGTCGCCGGAATAATCCCATTCTATATGACAAGGCTGCGGAATGGCTGGCGGACAGTTTGGAATACGATTATTCCCAGTTCGACGGGGCAAAGTTGAGCGAAGTGGGATGCGTGGTGCGTGGATGGTATTTTGACTGCGCTGTGCGCCGATTTATTAAAGCACATTCGCATCCGGTCGTGGTCAATGTGGGATGTGGACTGGATACCCGTTTCCAGCGTATCGGGGACGGGAAAGCGGTCTTTTATGACCTTGATTTGCCGGAGGTCATCGCATTGCGCCGGGAGTTGATACCCGAACAGCCGGGCAATGTCTATATCGCGGCGTCCTTGCTGGAAACCGACTGGATGGATGACCTGCGCCGGAAGCACCCCGAAGCAGAATTTATCTTCATCGTGGAGGGGGTACTGATGTACTTCTACGAGAAGCAAGTAAAATCCTTCCTGCATCACGTGGCGATCCGTTTCGGGGGAGGCGAACTGTGGTTCGACGTGTGCGGCACGATGATGAGCCGGCACGGAGTGAAGCCTGATTCCCTCCGCAAGCACGAAGCTCAAATCCGTTCCGGGCTGAGCGACGGGCATTTAGTGGAACAATGGGAGCCAACCTTACAACTCATCGAGCAAGCCAACTACATGAAGTTCTTCCGTCCGCGCTGGGGATTCTTCTTCGGGCATATACTGGGGCGGATGACGCGGCTGTGCTATAAGTTCAGTTCGTTGCTTGGGTATAAAATCATTTCAAAATAACTTAACAACAATGGAGAAATCAAAAAAGAAAGAAGGTTTGTCCCGACTGTTCGAGATAGCGGGACAAAGGAAAGGCCTGCTTATATTGGCAGGTCTGCTGTCCGCCGGTAGTGCGGTATGTATGTTAGTGCCTTATTGGGCTGTTTATGAAATCTTGAAAGAGTTGTTATCTCATGGCGCAAATCCTGCCGCTTCGGACGGAGCGGGCATGATGCGTTGGGGATGGATAGCGTTTGGAGGGCTTGTTGGCGGATTGGTATTGCTATATGCCGCCCTGATGTCCTCGCATGTGGCTGCTTTCCGCATCCTGTATGGGTTGCGTGTCCGCCTGTCCGAGCATATCGGCAAATTACCTTTGGGATATTTGAACAACACTTCCACGGGAGCCATCAAGAAAACGATGGACCAGAACATAGAAAAGATAGAAGGCTTCATCGCCCATACCATCCCGGATTTGGTCAATGTAGTGGCTACGGTGGCGGTGATGCTGGTCATCTTTTTCTCTTTGGATGTATGGCTGACAGTGGTCTGTCTGGTGGTCGTGGTGATTAGCCTTTTCCTGCAATTCTCCAACTTCATGGGGAAACGGGCAAGAGAGTTCATGTCCATTTATTACGATGCACAGGAAAAGATGAGCGCATCCGCCGTGCAGTATGTACGTGGAATGCCCGTGGTCAAGATTTTCGGGCAAAGTGTCCGCTCGTTCCGCCAGTTTAACGCCGAGATACAGGCATACAAGACATTCGCCTTGAAATGTTGCGACACCTATCAGAACGGGATGATTGCATTTACCGTCCTGCTCAATTCGATGGTTACATTTATACTTCCGATGGGCATCCTGCTGTTGCAAGCCAGTCCGCAGTCGCTCTCATTGGCTGTGGTGTGGCTGTTCTTCATCATCATGGGGCCGGGCATGGCTTCACCCGTTTACAAACTGACCTTTTTAGGAGGCAACACACGCGACATCAACGAAGGGGTAAACCGTATTGACCGCATATTGGAAAAGAAGCCTGTGCCGGAGCCGGAACATCCGCAAGTGCCTGCCGCTTACGATGTTGAGTTTCGCCACGTGTCCTTCTCCTACGAAAACACTGAACAGGGAACACGGACGGAAGCCCTGCGTGATGTCAGCTTCATTGCACCACAAGGAAAGATAACTGCCCTTGTCGGCCCGTCAGGAAGCGGCAAATCAACGGTTGCCAACCTGATACCCCGGTTCTGGGATGTGGAGCAAGGGGAAATTTGTATAGGAGATGTGGATATACGTCAGATAGCTACCGCAAAACTGATGGATATGGTTTCATTCGTGTTTCAAGACACTTTCCTTTTTTACGACACATTATATGAGAATATCGCCGTAGGTTCTCCAGATGCCACGAAAGAAAAGGTAATAGCCGCTGCGAAAGCCGCCCAATGCCACGATTTCATAGAGCGTCTGCCGCAAGGCTACGAAACACGGATAGGCGACAAAGGGGTGTTCTTGTCCGGCGGTGAAGCCCAACGGATATGTGTGGCCCGTGCCATATTGAAGAATGCTCCGATACTGGTGCTGGACGAAGCCACTGCCTTTGCTGACCCTGAAAACGAGCATAAAATGCAAATGGCTTTGCAGTCACTGATAAAGGACAAGACAGTCATCGTGATTGCCCACCGCCTTTCGTCCGTCATCTCCGCGCATCAGATTGTCGTGATGAAAGAGGGCCGTATCGTGCAGTGCGGAAAGCATGAACAACTGTCCGTGACAGAGGGTGTATATAAGAATATGTGGGATGCCTATACGAGCGCATACCATTGGACGTTGAACAAAAATTAAAAGTCATATGGGAAAAAAGAATTTCTTAAACAAAGTCTTGCAAAACACAAGCTGTCCGCAAGGATTCTGGGGACGGATGATTTTGCGAGGGATGAATCGTTTTCATGCATCTTTAGCCAATCGTGGCATGAAGCAAGTGGAATGGCAGCCGGAATGGAATGTGCTTGATATAGGCTGCGGCGGCGGTGCGAATTTGAAACGTCTATTGAATTTATGCCCGAAAGGAAACATCTACGGCATAGACCTGTCAGAAGAAAGTGTTTCATTCGCCCAAAAGTACAATGCAAAAGACTTGGATAAAAGATGTTTCATACAACAAGGGAATGTTTGTTCATTACCTTATGAGGATGGATTCTTTAATGCTATCACGGCTTTTGAAACGGTCTATTTCTGGTCGCCTGTAAACATAGCGTTGTCTGAAGTGGCGCGTGTTCTCCGAGAAGGAGGTTGTTTCCTTATTAGTCTGGAAGCGAGCGACCCCGAACTTGGAAAAATGTGGACGGAACGGATAGATGGTATGGTTGTCTATACTCCGGCAGAATTGGAAGAACGGTTGCATGAAGTCGGATTTTCATCCATCAGAACAATCCGTAAAAAGGAAGAAATACATATTATAGCATATAAATAAAATAAGATATGAATGCAATAAAGAATATTACAATAGGTCACACGGAAAGACTTTACAAGCCGGTGGGTTACACCATGCTTGCCAACTTAGTGAATATAGTACCGTTTTGTCTTTCTATAGAAGCGATACGTATCATTTTCAGTGCATTTGACGGGAGCGGACAGCCGCTTGACACGACCCACCTGTGGTGGATATTCGGCATTATGGCTGTTTATATGCTGGTCATGGCTTTGGCAGAACGGGCATCCTACCGAGCCAATTTTAGAGGAGCATACGAAATGAGTGCTTCCGGGCGTTTGTCGCTGGCGGAGCACTTGCGGAAACTATCGTTGGGCTTTTTGTCGAAACGTGATCCGGGTGATTTGTCGTCTATGCTTGTTACGGACTTCATGATGGCAGAAACGGGAATCTCTCACCATCTGCCCCAATTGATGGGCGCAGTGGTAATGCCAGTGCTGGCTTTTGCTTCATTGATATGGATAGATTGGAGAATGGCGGTCAGTATGTTTGCCGCGTTGCCGCTTGCCTTGCTCGTCCTATGGGCAAGTACAAAGGCGCAACGGAAGCTGAGCGGCAGGCAAATCCAAGCGAAGATAAATGCAGGAAACCGATTGGAGGAATACTTGCAGGGTATCCGGGTGATGAAAGCCTACAATCTGCTGGGCGACCGTTTTGTCCGGCTGCGCAATGCCTTTGGCGAACTTCGCCGTGCCTGCATCCGTCAGGAAGCCCTGTTAGGGCCATTTGTCCTATTGAGCATCACGTTGGTACGTGCAGGGCTGACGATGATGGTGCTGTGCGGAACATATCTGCTATTGGGAGGGGAACTTTCCATCCTCGTATTTGTGCTGTTTCTCGTGGTCGGTTCCCGTGTGTTCGACCCATTGACTTCTGCCCTGACCAATTTCACAGAGTTCCGATACTTTTCCATTGCAGGAGGACGTATTCTTTCCTTAATGAACGAGCCGGAAATGAAAGGAGAACGGCAATCCCCGGTAGCAGGCGACATCCGGTTTGAGCACGTATCGTTTGCCTATCAGGGCAAGGAAGTGCTGCATGATATAACCGTCACGCTCCCCAAAAACTCCTTGACGGCTCTTGTAGGTCCTTCGGGAAGCGGGAAAAGCACGGTGATGAAACTTTGCGCCCGTTTCTACGACCCACAGCAGGGACGCATCTCCTTTGGCGGCGTGCCGATGGACGAAATAGCCCCCGAAAGTCTGATGAGCCACATCTCTATGGTGTTCCAAGATGTCTATCTGTTTCAAGACACGATACGCAACAACATCCGTTTCGGCAAGGCGGACGCGACGGACGAGGAAATCATCGCCGCCGCCCGGAAAGCCTGCTGCCACGACTTCATCATGCGCCTGCCGCAAGGCTACGACACGATGGTGGGCGAAGGCGGCTGCACCTTGTCCGGAGGCGAGAAACAACGCATATCCATTGCCCGTGCCATGCTGAAAGACGCACAAGTCATCCTGCTGGATGAAGCTACCGCCTCGCTCGACCCTGAAAACGAAGTGGAGGTACAACGAGCCATCAACTCGTTGATTAAAGGACGTACCGTCATTGCCATTGCCCACAGGCTCAAAACAATCAAGAATGCAGACCGAATCATCGTCCTTGACAACGGGCGGATACGGGAAGAAGGCACGCACGACGAACTTGTCCGAAAGGAAGGACTTTATGCGCATTTGTGGGAAATACAGGAAAGTATTTCCGGGTGGAAACTGTAGATAAAGATGTGTTAAATTGCAAACTTCGTTACCATCACTTCTGTATTGAATGTGCGGTGGCATTGGCTTACTGTATGAAGTCAGCATTATAATTGTCAGAAAATCTGAAAAGGAAACAATCACAATAGTATAAACATTTAATCAATTTCAAAATGAACAGGTCAGAAAACTGTATTCTCTCTTTTTGGAAGAGATTTGCATCATCGGCACATCATTGCCGAACAGGATGTAAGGAATGAACTTTTTGTATTGCTCGCTTCAGCGAGAGAAACCTATCTCCGGGATGTCGTTGACAGCGGCAAACTTTATCGCCGCTTCGTAGACGACTTCATCAACAGTCACCGGTATATAGACTGCGGCAATGTGGTCTGCCGGAATTGCCATGAGATGATTATCCATGTTGTCCGAGGCATTCTGCATGATTATCAGGATTGTGTGCGAAAAAAGTTCGCTACCGAATCATTCTCATTGGATGATTGCATGGAACTGAAAAGGATGTATGACACATCTGAAATAAATAGTCCGGCATTTGCGTATGATGCGGATCCAATGGCGACCGCAGCTTCACTTTCATTCGAGTGTAATTTTTCGAAGGAACAGATGGCAGGTATTGTGTCTTGTGCCAATACTTACCATCTGTTCTGTGTTCCTACGGTTCGTATGGAGGATATGGAAACTCTTTTTGCCTGCGAGGAGGGCTTCCGTATTCGGGTAAATAACATCCGCCATGTGGCCGTGCTTTTCGACGCTCTGCTCGGAAGGTCGTGCATACAGGCACACTGGCAGTCCATTCTTGAAAGAGGTAGATTTCTGCTTTCCAAGGATGGAAAACGGTTCGTGACCGCTTCGAGCCTGTCAACTGCCCTGTCTGCGGCAAGAATCCGTCCCACATCTGTCGTTTATGCTATCAGAACAATGATAGGCCGACTTCCGTAACAATAATATTCCTATGATTTGAAAAGGTCGTCCATGGTGACTTCACTGTGGACGATACTTTTATGTTTTCCGTCCACCACTCCGTATGTGGTGACAAATGTGATTACCAATGTCTTTCTGGTCTTTGTCGCCATACGGAACAATCCCATCCGTTCACGGAGTTTCATCTCGTAATTATCAGTGATGGCATAACGGTCAGTGCTGAACTTCATTTCGCACAAATGGATGATACGGTCTGCTCGCTCGATAATCATATCAATCTGGAAGCCAGGCATGTTTTTGTCAGAATCTGCCTTGCTTCTCCATGAGGATATGGCCGTTCCGACACCGGCTATTCCGAGTGCCGCCTTTATCTGCCGGTGATGTGCCAGACACACAAGTTCGAAACTGAGTCCCATCCACGCAGAGACGCTGCGGGAATCCATGTTGTTGCTCCACCACCTTTCATCCTTGGCATTGTTGGATTCTATGAACTTGTAATAAAACAATGTAAAGAAGTCCGTAAGCCTGAAAATGCTTCCTCGGGTCTTACTCCCGAAATGTGACAGACGGGTTACGAAATCGCAGCGTTCAAGATTCTTCAGTATCTTGCTTAAGAAAGAGCCTTCCAGACCTGTGGCTTTTGCTATGTCCTCCCTTGTCAGTCCGGACTTGTTCTCCGACAATAACTTGACTATTGATATATATGTGTCGGCATTGCTGAACAGGGCATTGTACAGTTCGTCGAATTCCCCTTTGAGATGGGCACCATCTGCAAAAAAGAGCCGGTCAATGTTCTGTGCAAGACTGTCAGAGGTATTCAGGAGGCTCAGGTAAAAGGGAACGCCGCCAAATATCATATAGCATTGCAGAATCTGGTATCTGTCCCATCTGCAGTTGCGCTGCCTCAGATATTCTTCCGTCTCATGCAGGTTGAACGGGGAAAGATGCAGGTTGCAGGTCACTCTTGCGTGCAGTCCTCCCTGATTGGCTTCTATCTTGTCCGCCATCCATGATGTCGCCGATCCTGTGGCGATGAGCATGATGTCTGTACGCCTGTTGCCCCAGCCGTTCCAGAATGTTTCCAGGGCATTGACAAAATTCGACCTCTGCGTATCCATCCAAGGCATTTCATCAATGAATATGACTTTTTTCCGGTCTGAAGGCAATGTCTCCAGATAATCTTCAAGCGCATTGAAGGCATCATACCATGTCCCGGCTTTCGGCTGTCTTCTTTTCGAATGACGCTTGATCGCCCTCATGAAATTCTGTATCTGCACCGAAGCCGGAGTGTTGTGCTCGCCGACAAAGGTGAAATCATATTTATAGTTGAAGAACTTGTCTATGAGATATGTCTTACCGATACGCCTCCGTCCGCTGATGATGACAAATTCGGAGCGGTCTGATTCCAGACACCGCTGCAGTTCGTCACATTCCCTGTCTCGTGAAACCAGTTTGTCCTGCATAATATTTCCGTTTCCGCAAAGGTACTCAATCCATATGTATCTGCCAAATTTCAAAGAGTGAGTTTGTACTTTATCTTATAAAATATTTGAGTAAAGGTACAAACTCGCCAATACAACATAATACCGAGTTACTACTTTATCTCTGATTTTTTACGAGATAAAGTAACGGTTCAGTATATAGTGGCATTCCATATTTGCCGGATGCTTTTCAGTTTTTCTCGGATAAGTTATGTGCCCAGCTTGCTGTTTCAAGTGGCACGCATCCCACCGCCAAAAGGCGAGTGGGGTATTAGGCTACCCCATTGGGTTTACTACTGGCAGACGGGCAAGCCCGGAGATGAATCGGACTGGCAGGAACGAATGACGGAAAGGTATCTGTTGCCATATGTCATTCCACCCTCCCGGCATCTACCAGTTCGAGCCCGAAGGTGTCGATGAAGGTCTGCAACATGGGGTTGCGTTCTATCATCTTTGCGAGAATCATCTGCGGCGTGTCCTCCATCAGCAGGAAGTCGGCGATGTCCAGTCCCTGACTGCGCTGCGCACCGGTCGCAATCCTCTCCAGCATGTCGGAGCATGTGGCACGCCTGCATACGGGTTCCAGCATGGGCAGCCGCTGCCTCCATTCCTCCGTTGCCTTAAGGTCGGGGAAGAGGACAACCTCCCGGCCGCCCAATACCTGCATGGTCTCGCTGTTGAAGCACCCGTGCATCCCTCCGGTGGCAAGCCAGATGAAGTCCGGGATGAAAAGGGCGGCAACCAGTGCCGTCTTCTCGCTCTCGACAACGGCTACGGGCTTGGTGGACATGGTGGCGGAGGTGTCCGACAGCAGGTGCTCGCCGAACAAGCACTGTTTCATTCTGAAATCAGGGAGCTTCCTTACCGAATGTACCCAGCTGACTTGGTTGAAGGGTTCCTTGATCCGGTGTCCCGTTTCAGCGTCATAACCCATGATCTTGCCCGCACGCACATTGCTGTTCCGGTCTATCTGCCAGAATACGGTCGCACCGCCCCTCCTCCTTGAGGTACCGACCCTGTATAGGCTGAATAGCTTGTCCACATTCTTCTTGCCCATCACTCTGATAAAATAGCGATGCAAGGGGTTGATGTCGTACCTGCGCATGGACTGCTCCACCCAATCGGAGGGAAGAAAGGATATTTGTGGCTTCTGTTCGGGCTGTGGCTTTGCCAACGCTTTTGCAACTATCGGTGTGCCGCCGTTCCTTTCCTGCTTATTCAATTTTTCTTTGACAGTCGGATTGTCCCGGAAGTATTCCTTCGGAGTATAGTGGTAGCCGCAACTGTTGATGTGGTCACAGATGCCCACATTGTCAGGGAACGAAACCTGTCCGGTCTCGTCAATATAACGGGTAAAGCAGGACTTCCTGCCGCACTCCGGACAGGCGGTCTTGCTGCCCGGCCTGTATTTCTGAAGATGGAATCTGTATTCGGTCATGATGCTCTCTTTTGTGGATTCCTGCAAATAAAAACCGCCATTTGCAGTCTGCAGTTCTTGCAGTCTTGCAGGAATTTTACCTTTCCGGTACTCCGAGACTGCAAAACTGCAAAGACTGCAGGCTGCAACAAGGGGTCATCCGTTGCAGTTTCGGGTTGGCGGTTCATTATCGTTTTCATTAGATTTACCAGATTTATCATATCTGATTTTCTCATAATGCCCGGCCTTGGCCTTACGCAGTAGCCTGCTCCGGCACAACTCCTTGAGGTAGTTCATCACCGTGCGCTCGCTGACATTCTGCTGTTCCCTGCCTGTGGCGATGGCCGTCTTCGTGTCGAACGTGTCCGGCAGCAATGACAGCAGTACCTTGGGCGGTTCCTCGCACATGTCTTCCGCCACGAACGAGCGGATGCGGCGGTACGAGTCCTCGAAATAGCCGTTCAGCCGGACAGCGGCTTTTACCGATACCATATCCACAGACTGCAGATGGCTCTCGCCGGAAGCATACCGCAGCACCTGCATGAGCAGGGCCAGCCGTGCCACCTGCGCCGGATGCTTCATCTCACGGCTGTCCACCTCGGCATCGTCCTCTATCCGGTTGATGCGTTCCACTTTCCTGTTCCACCATGAGAAGAAATACTCTTTTGCCTCCCTGTCCATGGACAGCACATGGGATATCCTTTCTTCCTCTCCCGTGTTATAGTCCAGAGCGAGTACCTTGCCAAGTATCTGCTCCCAGCGTGCCGCTGCCAGAGATGCCCTGTCCTCCCCGCCATCATCCCAATCAGTCCATTTTGACACTTCACGGGATTTGGGCAGCACGAACAGGATACGGTCGAGTAGTCCGTTCTCCTCGAAGCCTTTCGTGAGCAGTTCGTGTACACGCTTGGTCTGCGTGGTTCCGACGATATTGATGCATGGCTGTTCTATATGTACGGGTACAGTGTTGCCGACCCTTGTCACATCCAGAGCCCCGCCGCTCCATGCCGTGAGCAGCTGCTCTATGAGCTGTCCGTTGGTATAGCGGTTGGCAGAGTTGAACATCCCCATGATCTCGTCCACGAGGATGACCACGCTACGGGGATTGTTGTTGTGCGTCAGCAGGAGCGATTCGGGGGTGAAGTCGGACACGACGGTACGCCGCAGCACGGGCTTCTTCCCGTTTTCCCCGGCAGCTTTCCATGCCTCCAACTCCGACTCATACGCCTTGAACAGGGCATAGTCGTGCTTCCGTATGGGACGGTATGCCGCCTCCAGCGGCGGTGTCTTGCCCAGTCCCGGCCTGCCCACGAGGATGATGTAGAGGGCGGCATTGCTCTGCCATTCGCCTTTGATGCGGATACGGTAGGTGCCGCCCAATGCCGCAGATACAGCCGAAATCATGGCAGTCGCGATGAACTCTGTCTTGTAGTTCTCGTACCGGGCCATGTCAAGGATGACGGATTGAACCGTCTGCGGGAACACTTCCAGAGGGAAGCCGGTGTCTTCGGTATGTTCCGCCTCCATGCGGATCATGTTGCACAGTTCAAGTCGGGTGTGTGTCATGTCAGCCATTTCTCTTCTTGCAATAGGATGTCACACTCTCGGATTTCCCTCCCGTCTGCACACGCCGGACATCCGACCTGGCATACATGTTCTTGTTGCCCACCTTGACAGGCACAAGGTAGCCCCGCTTTGCCCACAGGTTGAGTGTGCCCTCGCACACGTTCAACAACTCACGGACCTGTTTCGTATTGAGCCATGTCTCTTCCGCCTCACGCTTCATGGCGGCATCCCGTTCCTCCTGCTGCGCCATGATGGTGCGCTGCACGATGGACTCGGCAAACATCTTAAGGTCGGCGGGCGTGACTTCCAGTTTCACGTTCGCGCCCTGTTCGACCAGACTTTCTATGGTGATCATAAATATCAGTTTTGAAGTTTGTGATGACCATCTTCAAAAGTTCCCTGATGCCCCGCTTCCGATGGCTTATAAAAGAGAAGCACCGCCGACCTTAGGGAAAAGGTTGACGGTGCAAAAGTATATGGGAATTGAAACGGATTGATATATAATGCTTTGTCTTAAATTGTTTCAGGCCATAGTGTTCCTTCTGCGTTCCGAACGAGCCTTCCATCCTCGTTGCCCTCACCCTCGCCAGCTCGTTGCGGATGATGTCGTTCTCTTTCTTTTCCAAGGACGGACGGCCACGCTTGACGAATGACGTCTGTATTCCTCTATCCTTGCAGTACCCCCTGTTGGCGCTGCCGGCATAGCCTGCATCTCCTCCGACCTTCTTCGCGTCCACACCGAAGAGCTTTCGGTGCATCTTCAGGCAGTGCGTAAGCCTGGTTCCCTCGTTGAAGGCATTGAATGACAGCTTCTCGATGAATGAGAGTCCGTCAACCTGGATGTTGTTGCACTTCGCACCGAACTCTACGCTCTTCACTTCCTTGCCTCTCACGATCGGCCTCACATACGGCTTGCTGATGCTCACTATCCTGTCCTTGACACTCTCGCGAGGATTGTTGTTCTCGAAGTGGGCCTTCTGCTGACGGTACATCCTTGTGATGATTTCAATATCGCTCTTCTGTCTGGCTGTCAGCAATTTCTCCGCACCTGCATTCTCCCTCTCCAGTGTGCGGGTCTCCTTCAGTATCTTCCCCAAAAGGTTGAGCAGGCGTCTGGTCAGTTTCCTGGTCTGGACTTTCGTATGCCTGCGCCGCTTCCTGTACGACAGGTTGGCCTTCTCTACGTCTACGTACTTCGTCCTCGGACGGTGCACATTCAGCTTGGCACTCAGAGTGCACATTATCTCATATGACTTCTCTATTCCTTCCCACAGAAGCTTCGGATCCGTAGGATAGTGCATCTCGCTCTCGTAACAGGTCGCATCCGTATACATCGTGTCCAGGTCCTTCATGTACGGTTTCCAGGCTCTTGCCAGTATCTCCTGCTGCTGTTGGATCTTCAGCCCGCGGGCCAGTTCCGAAAACACGTCGTCCAGAAGTTTGTAGTTCGTCAGAGGATGCATCGGGTCTATTCTCACATCGCAGAAGAGCTGATAGTGGACGTTACCGTTAAGATGCTCCATCAACTTCGGGCTGCTCAGACCTGTGTACATCTTCAGGAACATCAGCGCAACCTTGCCCTCCGGGGTGAAGTATGTTTTTCGTCCTTTCTTCGCTCTCATGCTCTTGCTTATCAGTCCAAAGTTCTCTGCCATCTCACGTAGCGGCAGCCTCTTCCTGATTTTTCCCAGCTCGCTAGTCGCGAATGTCTGCCTATGCAATTCATAAAAATCGAACTCCGTGAAAGGAAGATCGGGTGATATTCCAGAGAAATTTTGTACCTTAGCCATGCAGATTAATTTTTGCGATACCTCCAAATTTGGCTTTTCCAGGGCGCTTGGGGGTATTCTTTTTATCTTTAGCTAAGATACGGATTTTATATTACATTAGCAATCAATTCTTTATAAAGTTTTATTCTTTTTACGACAGTCCCTAATTATACGCTAAAGTTTTTCCGTAACATACTTTGAATTAGTTTTTATCTTCTATTCCCTTTTTTCTGTTCTCTCCATGGAAGATTAGACGATGAGCCGCCAGAACCAGTACCGACATGAACCTCTGCCGGACCTCCAGCGGCAAGAGTAAAAGCTGCTCCCAACAGCTCGGCCTGCTTCCCGCTTACCTGTTCCTGCGGCTCGAAGACGGCATTGACAAACTCCTCGTCCGTGATCTGGCCGTTGAAATGTCTTTGGGCCATATCATAGTCTATCTGGAACTTGGTGTCCTCAAAAAGCTCCTCTCCGACCCGTGTCCAGATGTGAAGCGACGGATTTCGGTAGTTGGACACGTTGATTCGGACAAGCTCGGCACCGGATGAGAGGCTGTAACGCTGAGGGTTTGCCATCCGGTCGAGCCGGTCTATCAGCTTTCGTTGCCTGTCTATGACGGCATCTTTCTCTTCTGACTGCCGTTCGGCGGTTTCCGCCCTGCGGATGGCTTTGTCTATCTCCACTTGATAGCCGTTTCGCAGTTTCCTGATTTCTGATTTATGCTGTTCCCGCAATCGGATCTTTTCTGCCTGAAGAGCCTTAATCTGTCTATTAAGTTCGGCAATCTGCCCGTCCTTGTCCGCAAGTTCCTTTTTTGCCTTGGCAAGGTCTCCCTTGCCGAACCACGCGAGGATGGTGCTCCTGCCTTCCTGCGCCTTCTCCACATCAACCTGCAACTTGGCTATATCCTCTTCATATTGGATTACCTGCTGCCTGTAGTATTCTGAGTTCGCCTGATGCTTGGCTGTGGAGCCGACAATCCCACGCTGCAACCCGAACGGTTTCATGGCTGCTGCGTAACTGTTCTGGTATTCATGAAGCTTGGTGCGTCGCATCACATCATCCGCTGACAAACGGGGACCGGATTTCGTCTCGTACTTCCTCTCTCCCTCCCGCTTCCTGCGGATACGCTCACCGGTTACAATGGGAACGATGGTGGCGTGCAGGTGGGGAGTCTTCTCGTCCATGTGCAGTACGCACGATACAAGGTTCTCTTCGCCGAAGGTCCCCTTTAGCCATTTGAGATTGGCATCGATCCAACTGTCCAGTCTGTCGTCATTGGCAATCTTCATCATCTGCTCATGCGTTCCGGTCAGGATGATACGGATGGCTTTTGTCTGGTTCTTACCGACCTTGCGGCGCAGCCCGGCCGTGTCGATGCGGTGCTGTATCGCCTCGGTACGATTGGAAACTCCCTCGGGGAACCTGACCAGCTCACGGTTGAGATGTGTCCGGTCCGCATTGGCATTGACCGGCACATAAATTTTTCCCTTGGTATCCTTCCTTTCTATATGGCATGACATTCCGCTGTCATTACCGCTGCCACGCTGCAAGTGGCAAACCGCGTATTGTGTATTGCTCATATCTGTTCGTTTTATGGTTGTCATTTCTGTTGTAAAATCCCGTTTTATTGCCGGAGGCATATACTTAAATCCGAAGGGGAGCCCCTCGGCTTATGGGCTTTTTGACTGCCGGACGCGGAGTGGAGGCGGTGAAAATGCCCTAATAAGCTACGGGATTTTACAACCCCTTTCCCTTGGGACAGCAAGCTGTCCGGTGCCTTCCTGTCATTCCGTTTTTTTCGCATCAATCAGTTCAAGCCCGAAAGCGTCGATGAGGGACCGCAATACGGGATTGCGTTCTATCATCTGTTGAAGGATCATCTGCGGCGTGTCCTCCATCAGGAGGAAGTCTGCGATGTCCAGTCCGGCTTCACGCTGCGCACCGGTCGCAATCCTCTCCAGCATATCGGAACATGTGGCACGCCTGCAAAAGGATTCCAGCATCGGCAGCCGTCGCCTCCATTCTTCCGTCGCCTTGAGGTCGGGGAAGAGGACAACCTCCCGGCCGCCCAATACCTGCATGGTCTCGCTGTTGAAGCACCCGTGCATCCCTCCGGTGGCAAGCCAGATGAAGTCCGGGATGAAAAGGGCGGCGACCAGTGCCGTCTTCTCGCTCTCGACAACGGCTACGGGCTTGGCGGACATGGCGGCGGAAGTGTCCGACAGCAGATGTTCTCCGAACAGGCACTGCTTCATCCTGAAATCCTGCACCTTCCTCACGGAATGCACCCAGCTGACTTGGTTAAAAGGCTCCTTGATACGGTGTCCGGTTACGGCATCGTAGCCCATGATCTTGCCCGCACGCACGTTGCTGTTCCGGTCTATCTGCCAGAATACGGTCGCACCGCCCCACCTCCTTGAGGTACCGACCCTGTATAGGCTGAATAGCTTGTCCACATTCTCCTTGCCCATCACTTTGGGAAAGTATCGGTACAAGGGGTTGATGTCGTACCTGCGCATGGATTGCTCCACCCAATCAGAGGGAAGAAAAGAAATCCGTGGTTTCTGTTCGGGCAATGCTCTTGCTGGCGGTCTTGCAGCTATCGGTGTGCCGCCAAACCTTTCCTGCCCATTCAATCTTTCTTTGACAGCCGGATTGTCCCGGAAGTATTCCTTCGGGGTATAGTGGTAGCCGCAACTGTTGATATGGTCGCAGATGCCCACGTTGTCAGGGAAGGAAATCTCTCCCGCCTCGTCGATATAACGGGTAAAGCAGGACTTCCTGCCGCACTCCGGACAGACGGTCTTGCTGCCCGGCCTGTATTTCTGAAGATGGAATCTGTATCCGTTCATGATGCTCTCTTTTGTGGATTCCTGCAAGTGGAAACCGTCATTTGCAGTTTGCAGTTCCTGCAGTCTTGCAGGAAATACCTGTTTTTAGAACCCTGAAACTGCAAAACTGCAAAGACTGCAGGCTGCAACGAGGGGGTCATCCGTTGCAGTCTGGGGGTGACGGTTCATTGTCTGTCATATTAAATTTTCCAGATTTATCATATATGATTTTCTCGTAATGCCCGGCCTTGGACTTCCGCAGCAGCCCGCTCCTGCACAGTTCCCTGAGGTAGTTCATCACCGTACGCTCGCTGACATTCTGCTGTTCCCTGCCAGTAGCGATGGCCGTTTTCGTGTCGAACGTGTCCGGCAGCAGCGACAGCAGTACCTTGGGCGGTTCCTCGCACATGTCCTCCGCCACGAATGAGCGGATGCGGCGGTACGAGTCCTCGAAGTAGCCGTTCAGCCGGATGGCGGCTTTTACCGATGCCGTATCCACAGACTGCAGGTGGCTCTCGTCGATGGCATACCGCAACACCTGCATGAGCAGGGCCAGCCGTGCCACTTGCGCCGGATGCTTCATCTCGCGACTCTCCACTTGGGCGTCGTCCTCTATCCGGTTGATGCATTCCACTTTCCTGTTCCACCAAGAGAAGAAATATTCCCTTGCCTCCCTGTCCATAGACAGCACATGGGGCATCCTTTCTTCCTCTCCCGTGTCATAGTCCAAGGCGAGTACCTTGCCAAGTATCTGTTCCCATCGTGCCGCCGCCATGGAAGCCCTGTCCTCCCCGCCATCATCCCAATCGGTCCATTTTGGCACTTCACGGGACTTGGGAAGCACGAACAGGATGCGGTCGAGCAGGCCGTTTTCCTCGAAGCCTTTCGTCAGCAGTTCATGCACACGCTTGGTCTGCGTGGTCCCGATGATGTTGATGCACGGCTGTTCAATATGCACAGGTATAGTGTTGCTGACCCTTGTCACATCCAGTGCCCCGCCGCTCCATGCCGTGAGCAGCTGCTCTATGAGTTGCCCGTTGGTGTAGCGGTTGGCGGAGTTGAACATGCCCATTATCTCGTCCACCAGAATGACCACGCTGCGGGGATTGTTGTTGTGCGTCAGCAGGAGTGATTCGGGGGTGAAGTCGGACACGACGGTACGCCGCAGCACGGGCTTCTTCCCGTTTTCCCCGGCGGCTTTCCATACCTCCAATTCCGACTCATACGCCTTGAACAGGGCATAGTCGTGCTTCCGTATGGGGCGGTATGCCGCCTCCAGCGGCGGTGTCTTGCCCAGTCCCGGCCTGCCCACGAGGATGATGTAGAGGGCGGCGTTGCTCTGCCACTCGCCTTTGATGCGGATACGGTAGGTGCCTCCCAATGCGGCCGATACCGCCGACAGCATGGCCGTCGCGATGAACTCGGTCTTGTAGTTCTCGTACCGGTCCATGTCGAGTATGACGGACTGCACGGCCTGCGGAAAGACATCCAGAGGGAAGCCTGTATCACTGACATGCTCCGCCTCCATGCGGATCATGTTGCACAGTTCAAGTCGGGTGTTTGTCATGTCAGCCATTTTTCTTCTTGCAATAGGATGTCACACTCTCGGACTTGCCTCCCGTCTGCACACGGCGGACATCCGATCTGGCATACATGTTCTTGTTGCCCACCTTGACGGGGACGAGGTAGCCGCGCTTCGCCCACAGGTTGAGCGTCCCCTCGCACACGTTCAGCAGCTCACGCACCTGTCTTGTGTTGAGCCATGTCTCTTCCGCCACACGCCGCATCTCCGCATTCAGTTCTTCCTGCCGGGCCGCCATCGTGCGCTGCACGATGGCCTCGGCAAACATCTTAAGGTCGGCTGGCGTGACTTCCAGTTTCACGTTCGCGCCCTGCTCAACCAGACTTTCTATGGTAATCATAAATATCAGTTTTGAATTTTGTGATGACCATCTTCAAAAGTTCCCTGATGCCCCGCTTCCGATGGCTTGTAAAAGAGAAGCACCGCCTATCCCCGGGAAGAGGATTGACGGTGCAAAAGTATATGCGAATTGAAACGGATTGATATATAATAATTTGTCTTAAATTGTCATGACAATTCAAGTCTGCATGACCATGTAAAACGGCTCATTTTGCCTTATCCGGCTGCCGTTTCCGTTTCATCATCAGTGGTGATTTCCTTGATTTCCTGTACCAGTGTCCGGTACAATTCCCGGTTCTCGTCGCTTTCGATGAGCGGGGCGGACTGGTCCCTGCCGTCTTTGATTACGTGCTTTGCCGTCTTCAGGAAGCCGACCGCCTGCCGTATGGCACTCTCGCTTTTCAGCGATGGCAGGTCGGGGAACTGCAGTGCCATCCCCACACTGTACTCCTTGGCGGCGTGCATCCCGACCACCAGCCCCAGTTCTTTCAGCACATAGAACGGCAGTGCCTGATGGACCGCGCTCGTGTTTATGGAAACGAAACGGCGGATGCATTGCAGGACTTCCTCCTTGTTTCCGCACTTGAGATAATCTGCAAGCGGCCGCTCCTGTATCTTCTTTTTTCCGGCCGTCCGCTGCGCCTGTGGCACCGTACCGCTGACGGACTCCGTTGCTGCCGGGCTGCCTTCGGTATCACTGCATCTCATCCCGTCCTTTAAGGACTGCAAAGCCCATTCGCCGATGCTGCCTTTCTCGATGGCGTCTTTCATGGCGAAATGTTTGTCCCAGTCCTCCTGCGTTCGGAAACCGTTCTTTATGGACACTTCAATAATCTGTTTGACGACAATGGAGCAGCCCATCCTTTCGGCGTTCCCAGCCTTGGGGTGCCCCGCCTGCCTGCTGACCATGTCAACCATCGCCTCGAAACTTTTGCCGTAGTACAGCCAGCTCAGCACGAGAGGGGCGGACAGGGTTACGAAGCGTTTTCTCAGACTCTGTCTGAAAATGTATTTCATCCTGCCCCAGAAGGAGGACGGAGGAGAAGTCGCATCCTCTTCCCTCTGTTTCCTGTAAAGTTCCACGATCTGCCCCGGCACTGCGTTCTCCTTGAAATGGAGACCTATGTTCCTGAAGCTGTCCGTGCTGTCGTCACACCATGATATCTGCCATTCCTTTTTGATGCCGGGCAGCTGCTTGAATATGGCCCGGCATACGGCAAGGTACTGCACCTCGTTCCCGTCCGCCATCATTTTCGCGAAGCGGGTGTATTCCTCCCTGTGTGCGTCCTTCCACTGGAGGATGTCCGCCTTGAACTGTTCGTATGTCTGTTTCTGCTCGTCCATATTCATATTGCATTGTCTGTGGAGGGGGGAAAAACAGGGAAATTATCAGTCCAGAAGGTTTACCAGTTCCTTCTTCATCTCGTCGTCAATCTTCCGGTACCGGGCAAAGGCACGGCTGCCCTCCGAATGTCCCGACATGGAGGCTATCAGGTTCGGGTCCTTGACCTGCCTGTAGAGGTTGCCGATGAAGGTCTTGCGTGCCGTATGGGTAGATGCCACCTCGTACAGGGGTCTTGCCACATCCTCCCTTGTCTTGGGGTCGAGTACTATGACCTTGCGGTCGATGCCCACATACTTGAGTATCTCCTTTATCTTCTTGTTGTAGCCGAAGTGCGAGAACCGGGGGAGCAGGGCGTTCTCCAGATCCTTGTAGCGTTCAAGTATCTCCCGTGCCTTTTGGTTGAGCGGCACGCGCACCGTGTTGGCATGTTCCATCTTCGTCTTCTGCGGGATGTACTCCACGAAGCCGTCCACGATGTTAGCCTTGGTTAGCCTGTTCAGGTCGCTGACACGGCACCCTATCAGACACTGGAACATGAAGATGTCACGGTAGACCGGATAGGTTGCCCCCATGCCGCTCAGGTCGGCGTAGTACACCTTGTCCCGCTCCTCGAGCGTCAAGTAGAACGGGTCGCCGTACATCGGCCGGGCAATCTGGTACTGGTCAAAGGGATTGTTCCTTGTCAGCCCGCGCTTGACGCACCACTTGATGACGGTGCGGATGCGGTAGAGGGAGCCCGACATGCTGTTCTCGGAACGCTTCTGTTCGACGTTGCGGCGTACCTCATTCCGGTAGAATACGGGGTACATGTCCACGTACTTGTGTTCCTCCTGCATCCACAACTTGAAGTCCCTGATGTCGTCCGCCGTGACGGTGTCGATGCACAGGTGGAAGCCTCTCTGGTGCAGCACTTCGTGGCGGAAACGCTCGTAGCGCAGCACCTTGTTGAGATTGTCGAGATGGTGTTTCCGGCTTTCGTCCGCGAGCGGTGTTTCCTCGATGTATTTCCGTATCTGGAACGAGAGCAGGTACTCGTCGGCCTTGTTGCCGCCCCTGGCGTTGATGCCGGGATGGTGGTATTCCTCTATCAGCCCCTTGAGCCAGCTGCCGTCCACTCCCCGGTGGTACTCTTTTGTGATGAGATGGGTGATCTGCTGCACGTCCTTGTCGAAGCCCATCTTCTTCTCCTCCGACACCAGGGCCACGCGGGGCTTGTAGCCCTGCCGTTCCGGGCTCCAGTGGTTGGGGTTGATGGACAGCTCGCTCGCGGCCTTGATGTCCACGCCGCCGATGTCCCGGACACGGAAATAGACCCGAGCCTGGTCGGTGATGTTGTTCTTGGCGGCGGTCTTCCGGATGAATGCGGTCACTTTCATATGTATGTCCGCCTTTCTGTCTAATCTATCATGTCCACAAGCCTGCGCTTCATGTCATCGTCTATCGTGCGGTAGCGGTTGAACGCCCTGCTGCCCTCCACGTGTCCCGACATGGAGGCTATCAGGTTTGGGTCGGGCACCTGCCGGTATAGGTTACCCACGAAGGTCTTGCGTGCCGTATGGCTGGTGGCCACCTCGTACAGGGGCTTCTGCACGGTGTTGTAGCCGTGCGTGTCGAGGATGGTGACCATCCTGTCTAAGCCGCAACGCTTCAGCAGCTCCCGTATGCCGAGGTTGTAGGTGTGTATCTGCTTGAACGGGAACAGCCTGTCGGCATTGGCATCGTAGCGTTCCAGTATCTTCAGTGCCTTCTCATGCAGCGGCACCCTGACGGTCTTCGCCTGGCATTTCTTCGTCTTCTGCGGCATGTATTCCAGGAAGCCGTCCTTGATGTTGGCCCTCGTGAGCCTATAAAGGTCACCCACTCGGCAGCCGACATAGCAGTGGAACACGAAGATGTCCCGTATGACGGCCAGTTTCGGGTTGTCGTTCAAGTCCGCATCGTAGAGGATGTTCCTCTCTTCCGAAGTGAGGAAGAACGGGTCGCCGTAGGTGGGCTCCTTGCAGCCGTAGAGGACATAGACCTCGTTGTCGGAATACTTCATCTTCTTGCACCAGTGCAGGAAGGTGCAGAACAGGTTCATGATGTTGATGACGGTCGTGCCGGAAAGCGGCCTCGGCCTGTGGTTGATGAGCGTGCGGGGTGCATAGAAGTTTGAATGCTCCTGCCGCAGCCTGTACTCGTTCACGACATAATCTCTGAAAGCGTTCATCTGCTCCAGCGTGACGGTCTCCACGAAGAGGGTGAAATCAGCCTCGCCCAGTATCTCCCGCCGGTAGTCATGGTAGCGCGACATCCTGCGCTCGAAGCGTATGATGTGCTCCTTGGTCCTTTCCGCCCCGTCGAACTTTTCCAGATACTCGTGGACACGGGCGAGCAGGTTCGGGTGGTTACGCTCGAAGGCGCGAACAGGGTACAGCACATCCTCTATGACTTGTCTCATCCACCGGCTGTCCGCCTTGTCCGAAAAGGTCTTCTCCGCCCGCTCGATGATGGCGGCAATCTGTTCCGGCAGCCGTTTCTGCTCGGCGGCGGGCACGGCTGTCGTGCGCCTGTAGCTGAGGGTATCGGTGTCCCAATACCTGTCCTGCACTTCAAGTGTGGAAACGACCTTTATGTCCACATTCCTATCCCTGACCCTGAAACAGATGTTCGAGGCCTCGGGGGAACACTTTTTCAGATAGACGGTGACTTTCATCTGCGTTGCTTTTTCGGTTATGTGGCAAAGGTATATAAATTCCCGTAAATGTTCCCATATATCCCGAAGAATCTTGCAACGGATTAAGACAAATTAAAAAGTCATTCCCGAATCTGATACCGCATAAAGCACAGAAAATCAATGATTATATTTGCAGATGTTTAGCTCTTTTTTTCATTTTGGTCTTTATTAGACTTCCCGAATATCATATATTGCAGTTCCACGCTTTGCATTTACAATTAAAATGGTCAAAATAGGGACTGCAAGATCATACGTTAACATTATGAATAAACATGTATTAGACGGCTTTCCTTATTCAAAAGAAGAATTTGGAGAATTATGTGCTACCGTAGATATTTTGATAATGGAAGTGTTTAAACAAGCGTCTTCTAAGTTTTCTTCAGTACAAGCATTGCAAATTCTCAAAGGCTATCAAAGTTTAAAATATCCACTAATGGTCATTTGGGAGTATTATGGATTTGGTAATGTGGAGGAAATCACGATTCCGACAACTTCATTGTTATATTATCAAGCCTTTAAGGTAGACACAATTGATACCTTAAACCAGATTATAACAGGTGTTACTGCAGAGAATCCATTTAATTTCTATGGTACTATCTCTAATTCGGAAAAAGTTGTAGAGAAGATGTTAATTGCATATCGCCACCTGCTTAAAAACCTAATTTCAGGTAATTTGTACCTTTAATTTAAAATTAAATACAACATAAGTAATTTACTGAATTTATTTTTGTATCATTCTTTCAATTTTGACACAACAAATAATTATGAGATTTATGGAAATGGATGTTGTATCCAACGTACAAAGTGTAATACACATGTTTCAGCAAAACATTCTGTATTCTTTGGAATGTCTTTTGAAATGAGCAATAATCCAACTTACATTGATAATCAATTTTCATTTCCCTGTGCTATTGATGATTTGTTGGAAGATAGAGTACAGTATGGTAGACTTCGCCCCATTGATTATGTTAGCGGTGTTGTGTCAACTCCTATTGTTTGCAACATCTTTCCACAAACTGGGATACTTTGTTTGGCAACGCCCAATCCTCTGCGACTTGTAGAATTTACAGGCGTTTTTCAACTTGCTTAAAATTATTTTTTATTTAGCCACCAACAATGAACTCTGAAAATCTTTTTAAACAAGCACTCATGCTAATTCAAGAAAATGATTCTATACGTAATAGCGAAGAAGTATGGAATATTGCACGCGCACTTCAAATTTTAATTGAAGCCAATAAATTGGAATCAGAAATTACACCATTAAAGATTAAAATAATAATGGCGATGGCATCATGTAACTATCAGATAGACAATTTAGATTATGCGTATAACTGTGCTGTGATTGCTAAAGAAAAAATAGATGAGTATATTAAGTCTAATAGTCCATTTGATGAAATTTCTACTAGAAAATTATTAAGAGAAGAAGATTGCGATGAAATAATAGAAGCGGTAAAACGTAATGGAGTAGAGCCTTCTCGTTTAATGGACAATTTTGTTTTGAATACTCTTTGTACAACCAACATAAGGAAAGTATTTCCCCCCAAAAATGAATGTATGTTTACGAGAGACGAATTATATCACTTGATTCACGCTCTTGAACAGACGAAAAATGCCATTACATCGCAAGCATATGCCCATGGAGATTTTCAAATTGCAGAGCAAGTGCAATCCATATTTAATACATACAAATATCCACTTTATTATATTTGGCAAAAGTATCTGTTTGGTAGAGATGAAGAGGTATGGGCAGAAGAAGAGAGTATGATGCCCTATCAAATATTCATATCAAATATTAAGGAACATACTGATGAGTTAATATCAATGTTGAATAATAGTAATCCATTTGCACCATTGAGTAATGGAGCTGCAATCACTAAACTGCTACATAAAATTCTCAGTGATTTACAAACAAGATTGCATGAAGGACGAATTTAAAAATACGCTTAGAAATTAGCAGTTGTGAATACTGATTTATACACAAATCCAGATTGTGTATATCACTTTAGTCGATTACTGGGAAACAAATCTGGATTTGTGTAGATTTGTAAATAAAAAGAGTTGCTTAAAAAGCAATGCGATGAAAATCAAAGCAATCGGGACGGTTGTTAAATCATTACCCAAAACAAGGTAATTCTTCTAACTCGTTTAATATCAAATATCTATATTCCTTATACGGATTTACGGAAAATCTCTGGAATAACCTCGCAAAAAGAGGGGAATGACTTTAATCAGTCAAGTCGTTATTTTCCCTTTTGTCGTCCTTCCTCTTGTCGTCCTTGTTGCGGGTGAGTTGGTAAAACATCGCTCCCAGAGCTAGCCCTATGCCAATCCCGGCCGGAATATTCTTCATGCCTGCCCCCAAGGAAAGGCCCAGGAGCATGCCTATGGCGATATAGCGGGCGAGAGGTCGGTTTTTTGCTTTTCCGTTTTCCATGATTCGAAAACTGTCGTTAATGGGTAGGGAATATCTCCTACCGAGGTGTTATTATAGAATGGTACGCGATATTGGCGAGGCCAAAGTTACAAAGAAACCTGAGTTTTGGTATAAAAATAGACTGGTCAAAATGGTAATTTTCTCGCATTATCTTGTATATTTGCCCAAGGAGCAATGACAGGTCGGGCGTGTAAGGGGATAAAATAAATTTGTTTCTACACGCGGCTTGTACTATATTTGCATTCCCGTTTCCGGATTGTCCCCGGAAGAATAGGATAGTTTAGACTGTATGGATTTAACGCTGTATACAATTATTCGAGGATTGGCCATTGGCATACTGGTATCGGCACCGATGGGACCGATAGGGATATTGTGTATCCAGCGCACGCTGAACAAAGGTCGATGGTCGGGGTTTGTCACGGGGCTGGGAGCCGCGTTGTCCGACCTGATATATGCCCTGCTCACGGGATTGGGTATGTCGATTGTCATCGACTTTATCGAGGCGAATCAAAACGTGCTGCAAATCTTGGGTAGTCTTGTGCTGGTGGGCTTCGGCCTCTATCTCTACCGGCAGAATCCCGCCAAGAATATCCGCAAAGCCAACTCCTCGATCAACTCCTACACGCAGGATTTCATTACCGCCTTCCTGCTCACCTTTTCCAATCCGCTTATTTTATTCCTGTATATAGGTCTTTTTGCCCGCTTCAACTTCTTCCTGCCCGAGTCGCAGTTGTGGCATCATGTCGTAGGTTATCTCTCTATCCTCGTCGGAGCGGTGGGCTGGTGGTTTTTCATCACCTATGTCATCAATAAAGTGCGTTCGCGGTTCAATGTACGCAGTATCTGGTTTATCAACCGGGCTATCGGTATCATTATCATAGCCATGTCTGTTTTTGGATTTGTGTGGGGGATAAAAGATTATATTTTACATTAAGATAAACATCATGAAAAAAGTTATTGAAGTACCTTTTGTCGCCGGATTGGGCGACAAACCGCTGGCACAGGTCTCCGAGATACTCGAGACCCAGGGGGTGCGGCAGGCTATCGATTGTGTAGACTGGCCCGACGAATTTCCCTACAAGCCCATCGTATCGTTCTCGATAGCCCGGGATAACCAATACCTCTACATCGACTATTTCGTGCGGGGCAATTACCTGCTGGCTGTCAACAGTACCGACAACTCGCCTGTGTGGCAAGACAGTTGTGTGGAGTTTTTCATACAGATACCCGGCGAGAAGTACTACTACAACTTTGAGTTCAACTGCATAGGTACGGCTCTGGCCGCCCGTCGCACCAGCCGCTCCGATGCCGAGCATTTCTCGCCCGAGAAGATGGCCCGCATCAAACGCTATTCGACCGTGGGCAACAAGCCCTTCCGGGAGATGGAGGGTCTTTTCCCTTGGGAGTTGTTAGTGGCCATACCCTTCGACCTGGTGGGGCTCGACGGGAAGCATCTGCCCGAGGCTGTGGCTGCCAATTTCTACAAGTGTGCCGACGGCTCGTCGCTGCCGCACTACCTCAGCTGGTCGCCCATACCGGTAGAGAAACCCGATTTTCACCGTCCCGAATATTTCGGCGAACTGCGGTTCAAGTAGAATATGGTTTTTCTAAATAGATATGGGGTATCCTCTCGGTCATGAGGGGATACCTCTTTTTTTGTACGGTTGAATGCCGTTGTCTGTGTCATTCCTCACTTGATGCGGTGTTTCACGTCATACCGCGCTACGACGCGGTATCCAGGAGATACCCGCAGAAGGTAGATACCCACAAGAGCCACTTTTCTAAGCCCCTGCATCAGGGCGCGGGGTGACCCGGCATGTTCATTCTTCTCAACAGCAAGAAGAACGAACCAAGAAGTGCCGCCGCTGTTATCGGGCTTCGTCGCTCGGAGGCTGTCACCGCCTTCGGGGGCTGCGGAACTCGCTGCGCTCAAACAGTCCTCGCCCTTCTTCCTCGGTCGGCTGGTCTCCTCCCGGCCCAATAAAGGCGGTGTTTGCTTCGCGCTCGCAGCTCGCTTGCGCCTTATGTGGCTACGGTCATTCCGTGCACTCTCGTCATTCCTCACTTGATGCGGAATCCAGATACCGCGACGAGGTGGTTTAAAAAAGAAGCGGGAGGATACTCGACGGTATCCTCCCGCTATGGGTATCGTCGGCAAGGGCGAACCTTACCGGGTAATAAGGTCTTTACTTGGCTTCGTTTTCTACGACACCGGTCATGGTTACCTCGATGATGTTCTTTCCGTCGAACAATTTCTTGGTGAAGGCTTTCATGTCGTCGATGGTGATGCTGTTGAGCGTCTCTTCGTAGTTGGTGTCGTTATCGCCATAACCCAGTTCGTTGCTGCGAATGATTTCTCTCCAATAGGAGTTTTCACGTTGGTTCTGGGCGTGCTTTTTGAGCATGTATTCTTTTACTTTGGCAAAATCTTTTTCGCGAGGACCTTCGTTCACTACTTTCATCAACTCGGCGTGAGCACGCTTGGTAAGGCGTTTCTCGTCTTGCGGGTTGGTGTCGAATCCGAAGAGGAACAGCCACGAGTTATCGACGGGCGAGAAATCGGCCATGGTACCTACGCCGTAGGTACCGCCCTCTTCCTCACGAATGGTCTCGGTATAGACAATGTCCATCACCTGGTCAAGGATACTGAGCATGAGGTAGTTGCGCAAATCGTATTTCTGGTCGCCCGAATAGATGGCATAGACGGTCGATTTGGCCGTTTCCATCGGCTGGTTGTAGTTGTTGTTGATGATGCCTTTTTGCGTTTCGATCAGTTTACCCACTTTCTCACGGTTCTTGTTGGCCGGGAGTGAGGCGATGTATTTCTCTACATAAGGTTTGAGCGAGTCGGTGTTGAAGCTACCGACGAATATGAAGGTATAGTCGGCGGCATTAGCCGTGCGCTCTTTGGCAATTTGGAGAATGCGGTCGTAGCTGATTTGGTCGATGTCCTCGGCTTTCATCTGACGGCGCAAGGGGTTGTGGTTGTAGAGTGTAGCCGACAGCGAGTCGCTGAAAATGTATTGCGGCGTATTGGCATAGTTGACGAGAGCGGCTTTCGATTGCTCTTTCCAGGCGGCAAAAGCCTCGTCGTCGCGGTGCAGGTCGGTAAAGGTGAGGTAGACGAGTTGCATCATCGTTTCGAGGTCTTTTGTAGCGCACGAAGCGAAAACCGACTCCTGAGCCTCGCTCAGCGAGAAGCTCGACGATACCTGCTTGCCGGCCAGAACCTTCATGAGGTCGGTTTTGCCGAATTGACCGAGACCGCCCAGCTCTACTACTTCGTTGAGCGATTTGAGGTCGAGAGCCAGAGTCGGGTCGCTGGTATTGTAGAGCGAATATCCGCCCTTGCTCACAGCCAGCATGGTGATTTCGTCGCTCTTGAAGTCGGTGGGTTTGAGCACCACTTTGGCTCCGTTGGAGAGGGTCCATTCGGTCGTGCCGAATTTCTTGCCGGCCGTGCTCTTGGTTACTTTACCAGCTACGGGCTCTTTCGAGATGAGGGGTTCGTTCGATACCTTGTCTACATAGGGGGCAACCTCCTCGGCCTCTACCTCTTTGATAGCAGCCAGCACCTGGGCTTTGTCGGGGTAGGTGACGCCCTCTTTGTCGGGACCGGTGAGCGAGATAACCATGTTGTCTTCGCTGATGAGCGATTTTACATATTGGTTCACCATGTCTACGGTGATGGCCGGCGACATTTGTTTGATGAGGTTGTACTCCATTTCAATGCCGGGGATATAGCCTCCATCGATGAAGTGGCGGATATACTCTTCGGCATAGTCGACGTTCTTGCGGTTGTTGCGCTCTTTGTAGAGGTTCTCATAGTTCGAGAGCATCGTGGCGCGAGCCCGGTCATACTCCGAAGCGGTGAATCCGTAACGGTCGATACGCTCGGCTTCACGCATGATGCCTTTGATGGCGTCGATGGCACCGTTGTCTTTACCCACTGCGATGAGAGTGAAGGCACTCTTGGTCTTCGATACGAAGAAGTCGCCGTCGAAGATGGCACCTGCAATGAAGGGAGCATCGGGTTTCTGGGTAATCTCGGTGATGCGGTTGTTGAACATGATACCTACCACGCCGTTCATGTAGTCGGTGATGGCACCGTTGATGGTACCTCTCATTTCACGCGGCATGGGGTCGTGTTTCATGTAGATGTCTACACGCGTGTAGGCAGCCTCCTTGTCCTTGTGGAAGGCGAAGATAGGCTCTTTGTTGTCGGGCACGTTGTAGTAGATGCGCTCGGCGGCGTTCTCGGGCATTTTGATTTTGCCGAAGAGCTCTTTGATCTGAGCCTCCATCTTGTCGGCATCGAAGTCTCCGATTACGATAATGCCCTGTTGGTCGGGGCGATACCATTTGTGGTAGTAGTCGCGCAAAGCCTGGTAGGGGAAGTTCATGACAACCTCCATTGTACCGATAGGCATGCGGTTGGCATACTGGCTGCCTTCGAACATGACGGGTACCGTGGCCTCCCAGGTGCGCCAGTCGGCATCGGCACGTGTGCGCCACTCTTCGTGGATTACACCACGCTCTTCGTCAATATCCTTGTCGTTGAGCGAGATGGCACAGGCCCAGTCATAGAGCACGAGCAGACACGAGTCTACCAGATTCTGATTCTGTGTGGGGACGTTGGAGATGCGGTATACCGTCTCGTCGAAACCGGTGTAGGCGTTGAGGTCCACACCAAATTTAATACCGTTGTTTTCGAGATAGTTGAGCATTGTCTTCCCGGGGAAATGTTCGGTCCCGTTGAAGGCCATGTGTTCGAGGAAGTGAGCCAAACCGCGTTGGTCCTCATTCTCGAGAATCGAGCCTACCTTTTGGGCAATGTGGAACTCGGCCCGGTTCTTAGGTGTTTCATTGTGGCGCACATAGTAGGTGAGACCGTTGTCAAGTACACCGTAGCGCACGTTGGGATCGATGGGCAATGCTTCCATCTGAGGAGCTTGCTGGGCCGGCACCCATTGGGCAATGGCCAGGAAAGCAAGTACTAATCCCGATTTTACCATTCGTAAATTCATTGTTGTTTGATTTAATGATAAATATAGGTTTATTATTTTGTTGTTTCTTCGTCGTCCTGATATTCGAGTATATCACCGGGTTGGCAGTTCAGTTCCCGGCAGATGGCTTCGAGAGTCGAGAAGCGCACGGCCTTGGCCTTTCCTGTCTTTAAGATAGAGAGGTTGGCGGGGGTAATATCGATTTTGCCCGAAAGCTCGTTGAGCGAAATTTTCCGTTTCGCCATCATGACATCAAGGTTGACAATAATCGGCATAGGCAATGATTTATATGGTGAGGTCCAACTCTTCGCGTTGTTTGTAGGCAATCTTCAATATTTCGGTCAAGAGTAGCAGTATGAATGCGATAGTGACCGATGCGCTCAACTCGGGATAGCAGAGGGTATTGTTGCCCAGGTCGAGATGGGAACGATAATAGCTGGTCGATATTAACATATCGATATAGCTGATAAGATAGAAGACAATCATGAAGTAGGAGAGCAGGCGCAACCGTTTGATGTTTTTGCGGTTCATGAGCCCGTCGGCAGCAACCGAGCGGATAAGTTTAACCAGCATGACTACCATGGCGATGAGTGCGGCCAGCGAGAGCAGCGCAAAGAATACGGCACTAATTTTCAGTCCCAACGGTATCATGGCATCGGGTATGTAGAGGATTCCGTCGGCCGACAGCATAAGCCCTGGTATGGTGCCATATTCAATTAGTTGCATCGATTGGGATTTGATTGTGCATATTTGCAGCGATGATTCTTCCAATCCGTTTTCCAACCCGATGAACGAGGAGTTGAATCCGAGCATGAACCCCTTGTAGAAATCGAGCACGATGGGAATGAGTATGAGCAGTGCAATTAACAGGGTGAGTAACCGTATCTTCCGTTGAGTTTGTTTGTCGTAAAACATGTGGACTATGTTGTATTGATAAGACAAAGAAAGGAATTATTTTTTAGACAAACAAGAAAAACAGTATATTTTTATCGTTTTTCGATAAAATGAAAGTGCTTTATGCGTATAAGGCCATTGGATTATTTGTTGTCGATGTCTGAGATGTAGCCATTCATCATGGCATAGAAACTGAGTCCCGACACGGTTTTGATGCCCAGTTTGGCGGTGAGGTTCTTGCGGTGGCTGAGCACCGTGTTGATGCTGATATTCAGTTGGTCGGCAATCTCCTTGTTCATGAACCCCTTGGCTACCAGTTTCAACACCTCGGTCTCGCGGGGAGAGAGGTCGTGGTTCAGATTCTCGGATTGTCGGTCGAGCTGTTCGATAAATCGTTCGATACGTTCGAGCATGGCCTCCTCGTTTTCATGGACCGGCAGCGCAGGGGCAAAGGTTTCGGTAGCCGTTTCGCAATGGGTGGTGAGCAACATGATTTTGCTTTTGCGGGGCAGGAAGAAATCGCTGTATGCTACCAGCAGGTCGGGTTGCAGAATATAGGCATCGAACTGTTCGGGGGTGTCGTTGAAGAAGCCGTCGGCCCGGTTGTAGAGCGCAGGAGTGACGTCGAAGTATCTTTGAAACAGATGCTTCAATCCGAGGTTCATCAACGTGTGGGGTGTAATGACAGCGATGCGCATGGTGTAGATTTATGCTTTGTCCCGGCAGGCTTTCAACATGGCGTCGGCGATGGGGCGCAAGATGCGGTTGCGAATTCGGTTGTGTTGCTTGATGTCCTTTTCGAGACTGTACAGGGCGAAGATGACACCGTGACACAGGTTAAGATCGTATTCGCCACGCAGGTGAATGACAAAGAGACTTTTCAGGTCGTCGAGCTTCTCTTCGAGCGAATCGGCTTCGTCGTGGTCGTAGCGGATATGGTCGCCGTAGGATTCGCCGTGCAGCACTTCGGCGGCCGCTCTGATGGCCGGGAACCACAGGGTGCGGTCCTTTTCGATGCGGGTCAGCAACTCCTTCTTCAACTCTTCAAAGAACTGTTTCATCAGTTCGAGGTTGTTGTTGTCGCTGTCGCTCTGGTTGATGAGCGAGTTGAAATGCCGCTCGATGTTGGGTATCTGGAACTGCTGGTAATAGGTGTTGGTCTGGGTAAGGTAGTCGACAATCTGGGTGGCACAGAACGATTTGAGCCGGTTCTCGGGGAAATAGTCTTCGTTGATGAAGGTGTTGAGAATCGTTACGAAAAATTCGCAGTCGAGATTTTTCTCCTCGCATACGGTGCGAATGTTCTTGTCGCCCACGCCCAAAATGATACCAAACCGGTTGATGACCGGTATCAGCGAAGGCTCGTTCAGGATTACGTCGCAAAGTTTGCTCTCGGCGTTGATTAGTGCCATATCTCGTCGTTTTTATAGATAATGTCGTTTTCGGTTACAATCAGGTCCATTTTCATGTCGTGGGGCTCGGTCGGAATCTCGTCGACCAGTTGCAGCCCGTAGCAGATGCCTATCTTGCGGGCCGGCGTCTGTTGCAACAATCGGTCATAAAAACCTTTGCCCCGTCCCAGCCGGTTCATCTGCCGGTCAAAGGCTACCCCGGGTACCACAATCCATTCGAGTCGGGCCGGGTCGATGGCGGTTGTCCCGGTCGGTTCCCAAATGTGGAAGGCCCCTTGTTTCATGGCCCCTTCGGCATAGGGGGCGACAATGAGGTCATCGCCGTCGACAATCGGCAGATAGAGCTGTTTGTCCCGGGCCCATTTCGAGAGGAGGGGGCGGGTGTCGACTTCGTCGGGCAAGGCGTGATAGAGCATCAGATGAACCACACGTTCAAAGCCGGGCAGCGACTCGATGGCCCGGCAAATCTGCCGGGAGAGCCGTTCCCGCTCGTCGGGTGTGATGCCCTGCTTCCGGTGCTTGATCTCTTGCCTGATTTGCCGCTTGTCGAGCATGGCCGGTTATTGTTTTTCTTGGGGCTCGGTCGGGCTGCTCAGCAGCTCTTGATATTGGTTGCCATCGTTCAGGATTTCCTGAGCCTTGCGCAGTGTTTCGTCATCGCGCAACAGCAATTTGTAGAAGGCCTCTTCGCCCAACATGTTGCGGGCTATGTAGGCTTGCAAGGTGTTGACGATGAGTTTGCGCGAGATGTTGATGTAGACGGGCCGAGGACGGATACCCTTTTGAGCGGCATATTGCACGAAGCTGTTCAGCAGCGTGTTGGCGTCGAGCATGGGCAGCAGCTCTTCCACGGTCTTGGCTTTGGCGAGGCGCTCCCGGTTCTTGTCGGTGTAGTCGAAGGAGTACTGGTAGAGCAGCCCTTCGTTGGCTACGTTGTTGAAGTAGGAGGTAACTCCCGTCGTATCGCGGGGCACGAAGACGTCGGGCATGATACCGCCGCCGCCATATACCTCACGACCGTTGACGGTGTGGAATACCAAGTCTTTGTTTTGCTTGATACTGTCGACGTTGAAGAACTCGCCGTGTATGTATCGGTTGACGATGTCCATGCTGTAATCGTCGGCCTTACCCAGTTGATACTCTTTCTGTATGCAGCGGCCCGAGGGGGTGTAGTAGCGGGCTACCGTGAGCCGTATGGCCGAGCCGTCGCGGAACGGAATCTGCTGTTGTACCAACCCTTTGCCAAAGGTGCGGCGACCCACGATGAGGCCCCGGTCGTTGTCTTGTATGGCCCCGGCAAAAATTTCGCTCGACGAGGCCGACCACTCGTCGGTGAGAACAATAAGCGGTGCTTCCTGGAAGGTGCCGGTACCGTTCGATATGGCATCTTCACGTTCGAAGGCTTTGCCCTCGGCATAAACGATGAGTCGGTTGGCCGGGAGCAATTCGTTGGCCATGTTGATGGGGGTATCCATCAATCCGCCACTGTTGCCACGCAGGTCGATGATAAAGTTCTGGGCCCCTTCGTTGTTCAGTTTGGAGAGGGCATTGATAAATTCGTCGTAGGTGGTGCGCCCGAATTTGCTCACCTTGATGTAGCCCGAACGGTCGTCGAGCATGAAGGCGGCGTCGACACTGTTGACCGGAATATCGCCCCGTGTCACCTCGTAGGTGAGGGGTTTCTTGGAGGTCTTGCGCAGAATTTCGAGCTTGACGGTCGATCCCTTGGGCCCTTTCAGGTGCTTCATCACCCCTTCGTTGGTAATCTCTTTGCCCACATAGGCCGAGTCGTCGACGGCCACAATGCGGTCGCCGGCCAGGATACCCACCTTTTCGGAGGGGCCTCCGGGTATCACGCTCACCACGTTGATGGTGTCGTTGAGGATATTGAACTGAATCCCTATTCCGCTGAACGAGCCCTCCAACTCCTCATTGACGCTTTCCAGGTCTTTGGCCGGGATATAGGCCGAGTGGGGGTCGAGTTCGCCCAAAATCTTGGGCATGACATTCTCAATCAGGTCGGCCCGGTTTACGGTGTCGACATACTGTTGCTCGATACATTGCAGCAGGCTCTCGATTTTGTCGTATCGCGCGCTGTTGCCGAAGGGAATTTCAGAAGAGAAGAATCGTCCGATCAAAATGCCTCCCACGACAGCGACGGCTACGAGCAGGGGGACCCAGACGAAACGAGCTTGTTTGTTGTTCATAATCGGTGCGGATAAATAATTAAACGCGTTCTTGTATTTTGGATTTCTGCGATAGGGAGCAGGCTTGGGTCAATGGAGGGTTGTCGTCTCTCCACTTGGCAAGGCTGCTCGGTATCGTTCTTTTCGATTTTCCGGTTTTTTACAGTGACCCAATGAAGATGATACTTCGTTTTATTGTCCCGAGGTTTGCGGTGTTTCGTCATCGGCTTGCGGGTCGATGAAATCGACGGTGATACCGGCCCGTCGCAAGAGGTCGATGCCGTCTTGCAGTCGGTAATATTCCGAGAAAACTACCCGTTTGATACCCGACTGGATTATCAGTTTGGCACACTCGATGCAGGGCGATGAGGTTACATACAGGGTAGCTCCGTCGCTGCTGTTGTTGCTGCGGGCCACCTTGGTGATGGCGTTGGCCTCGGCGTGCAACACGAAGGGGAAGGTGTGACCCGTCTCGTCCTCGCAGCAGTTTTCAAATCCGGCCGGTGTACCGTTGTAGCCGTCGGAGATTATCATTTTATCCTTGACAATCAAGGCTCCTACCTTACGCCGCTGGCAGTAAGAGTTTTCGGCCCAGATTTGCGCCATGCGTATGTAACGCTTGTCCAGGTTCAGTTGTTTGTCGGGGCTATTTGATTTCATATCCATATATCGACGATAATGATTTACAAAAATAGCTGTTTTGCGGGTATTTATCTTCTTTTTTTATCAAATAATAACGAAGAGCCTCTAAGAAAAATCAACGGGCCGTCGCGGCGGTATCGAAACGGGGTGCCGGGAACAATCCGACACCCCGTCCGGTCAGTCGACAAACCGGCGTAAAATGTTGTCGTAGGCGTCGATACGGCGGTCGCGCAGGAAAGGCCACCAGCGTCGCACATTCTCGCTGCGGGCCAGGTCGATGTCGACCACCTGGCACCACTCGCTGTCGCTGGGGGCGGCGGCGAGCATTTCGCCCTGAGGGCCGCACACGAAACTGTGTCCCCAGAACTGAATGCCGCGGGTCTGTTGCGAGGGGTCGGGCTCGTGCCCCACCCGGTTGACGGCAATCACCGGCAGGCCGTTGGCCACGGCATGTCCGCGTTGTGAGATAATCCAGGCCTCCTGCTGGCGCTTCTGCTCCTCGGGTGTGTCGGAACTCTCCCAACCGATGGCGGTGGGGTAGATGAGCAGGTCAGCCCCTTGCAGCGCCATGAGGCGGGCAGCCTCGGGGTACCACTGGTCCCAGCATACCAGTATGCCCAGAGTACCTATCGAGGTTTTGACGGGCGTGAATCCCAGGTCGCCGGGGGTAAAGTAGAATTTCTCGTAATAGGCGGGGTCGTCGGGTATGTGCATCTTGCGGTATTTCCCGGCCATGGAGCCGTCGGTGTCGAACACGACGGCCGTGTTGTGATAGAGACCGGGAGCCCTGCGCTCGAAGAGCGAGGTGACCAGCACGATGTGCAGGTCGGCTGCCAGTCGTCCGTAGAAATCGGTCGAGGGACCCGGAATGGGTTCGGCCAGGTCGAAGCAGTCGGTCGACTCGGTTTGGCAGAAGTAGAGGCTGTTGTGCAGCTCTTGCAGCACGACAAGCTGGGCCCCTTGGGCGGCACATTGTTCGATGCGCTGTTTCAGACGGTTCATGTTGTCGGTGATGTCGCCGCTATTGTGTTGTTGGACAAGTCCGACTTTGATTCTTTTTTCGCTCATGACGGTTATTCTCGTTTTATCGTAAAACATCTTTGGGGTATTGCATGGTCACGCAGTGCAGCGAACCGTGCTGACGAATGAGTGGCGAGCAATCTATTCCCACGATTTCCCGGTCGGGGAAGGCCTGTTGCAGTACTTGGGCGGCCGCCTGGTCGTTGGCAGGCTGGCGGTAGGTGGGGTATAGCACGGCATCGTTCATAATCAGGAAATTGGCGTAAGTGGCCGGCAGTCGCTCTCCGTTCTCGTCGTAGACGGCATTGGCCATGGGTAGGGGTAGCAGCCGGTAGGGTGTACCTTCGAGGGTGGTGAAGGTGCGCAACTGCTCCTCCATGCGGCGCAGAGCCTCGTAGTGCTCGTCGGTCGGGTCGGTGCATTGCACATACACGATGGTGTTGCCGGGGGCAAATCGGGCCAGCGTGTCGATGTGGCTGTCGGTATCGTCGCCGGCCAGATAGCCGTGGTCGAGCCACAGGACGCGTTGCAGACCGAAGGTCTCTTTCAGGTACTCTTCGATGCGGGCCTGTGACCACTCGCCGTTGCGGTTGGGCGAGAGCAGGCATTCGCTGGTGGTGAGCAGGGTTCCGGCTCCGTCGCTTTCGAGAGCACCTCCCTCGACCACGAAGTTGAGCCGGTTCTCATACCGGGCGTTGAACCGTCCCTGTCGGCAGAGTGTCGAGGTGATGAGGTTGTCGTAGTTGGCGGCAAATTTGAGTCCCCACCCGTTGAATTTGAAGTCGTAGATGGCGGGTGTTCCGTCGCAGAAGAGGGTGATGCCGCCATGGTCGCGTGCCCAGGTGTCGTTGGTAGGGCATTGGGCAAAAGTCACCGCTTCAAGGTCGACCACCCCTTGCAACAGCTGTTTCACTTGCTTGGGGTGAGGGGTGACGATGAGCAGCCGTTCGCGCCGGGCAATCTCACGGGCCAGTTCGATATAGCAGGCAGTCACCTCGTCGAGCATGTAGGCCCAATCGGTCTCCTCGTGGGGCCAGGTAAGCTGAATGCCCGATTGGGGATACCATTCGGCCGGGAAGAGTATCGCAGGGGTCATGGCTTCGGGGTTTGCGGTTTGCGGTCGAAATAGGGGCTCTTGGACGACACGCTCAGAGCCAGGGCGATGACTTGCTTGCAGTCGGGCAGCAGCTCCATCTCTTCGGCAGCAGCCCCGGCCGAGAACATCACCCGTGTGTCGATGCGCATGTCGGCCGCTTTGGAACAGGCCGAACCGATGGCGATACCTACGTCGATCGAGTTGATGGCGCAGGGATTCTCCTGGGGATTCTCGGCACAGGTGGGGTAGCCGCAATAGCCGCAGTTGAGACCTTGAACCTGTCGGCGGGTACCGAAGAGGATTACTGCGTCGGACTGTTCGATGTTGCCGGCATCGCGCAGGAAAAACTTCATGCCGCGCTTTTCGCTGGTGAGCCGCATCTGGTCGGCCAGAGCCAGCAGGTCGTCGCCGGTCACGGTAGCAATCTCGATAATGTCCACCCCTTTGCCTTTGGGGGCGGTGCGGGCCGCCATCATAATCTGTTTGGCCGCTTCGCACACAGCCTCTTTACGAGTGTTTCGTTCGTTATAAATCATTTTGCATGTCGTTTTTTCGGTAAGGCAAAGATAATAAATCTTGCTAAAAAAGCGATGGACGATCTCTGTGCAGGTGGAATTTTCGCCGTGTGGCGTTTTATGTGAAGGCTGGGGTATATCGGGGGAGGGTCTGTCCCGTTGATGACGTGAATGCAAAGCGTGAATTTCGGGGTGGAGGTGTATTGGCTTTTTTGTTTTTCTGTAATGCTTTTTTATAAAAGAATCATTATATTTGAACCAAATATATAATAATGTGTTTTGATTGCTAAATAGAATGCCATGAATAATGATGTTACAATCATAATTGATGATGTTATTAAGCAGTATCGCACATTGGACTTGTCGGAGGAGGTATTTCGGTCGATGATGGATGATGATCCGCAACTGGAAGCCGATTATCAAGAGTGGTGCGATACGATGGGCGTTTCGAGTCGGAAAGGTTTTGCCTATTACTACGAAGAGTATATCGAGCAACAGGATTCGGTGTGGGATAGTCTCGACGATCAGGACGAATAGAGGTCGGCACAGGGACAGAACTGGAAGAGTGTGGCCGGGTCGAATCAGGCTGTACAGAGTCCTCTATGTGTGGTTTTGGACTGGAAATATCGATTATCGGGGACGTGAAAGGGGAAGGTACAAAAATCTTCCGTATCTTTGTTCGTGAGAAACAGAAACGTATGAACAGAGTCTACTATCTGATGCTGCCTTTGTTGCTGTGTGCAGGTTGTGGGGGCGGTGTCGAAACCTCGTATGTGATTAACGGCCATGTGAGTAATGCCGATGCCGACGGCAATATTGTCTATCTGTCGCACAGTAATGGCGACGAGTTGGTCAATCTCGACAGTGCCATTGTCGACGGAGGGCTCTTCTCGTTCCGGGGCGAACAGGAGGTGCCGATTATGGCCTACCTGCGCTTCAACCGTTCGCTCGATTCGCTGGCTGTCCCTGTCCTGTTCGTATTGGAAAACGGTACCATAGAGGCCAAGATGGATACCGTACTCTCGACTGTGACGGGAACTCGGCAGAACGTGGATTTTGAGACCTATAAAGCCCGGTCGCACCGGTTGGATTCGCTGCGGAGTGTCTTGCATGACCGGTACCTCGATCTGGCTGACAAGGGACGAATGACCGCCGCTCTCGAACAGAAGATGTATGGACAGGATTGCCGGCTCGACAATGAGGAGGTAGACCTGGCCTATCGGTTTATCCGCAAGAACCGCAATTCGCCGGCTTCGCTTTGGTTGCTCGAATCGATGCAGAGCCGGTTCAGTGAAGCCGAGCTGGATAAGATACTGTCGGAGTTCAGGGGGAGAGACAAGAATGCACCCATACTCACCGATATTGCTCAACGCCTGCGCAATGCCGATAAGATAGAGCCGGGCAACCCCTATGCCGATGTGGCGCTGGTCGATATGTGGGGGCGGAACACCTCGCTGTCGGGGTATGTGGGCTATGCCCGTTATGTCGTCATCGGTTTTTGGCAAGCGGGCAGCGATCCCTCGTGTCGAGCCATGGTTCGGTTGGGGCAACTGTATCGCGAGTTTGGCTATCGGGGAGCCACTTTCCTGTCGGTTTCGCTCGACAACGATGCCGAGTTGTGGCGTGAGACCTTACAACGTCTAAGGTTGCCGGCTCATCAATGTATGGCAGCCGACCCCGACGAGGTAGAGTCGTGCTATGCGTTGGCCTCGGTCCCGGCCTTTGTGGTAATCAATCCCGACGGAACGATAAATTCCCGTAACTTGACTATTGAACAACTGGGTGGCAAGTTGCAGGAACTGTTGCCTTATCGCGTGCGTCGCGATACGGTAAGCCGCGTCGCGGTTAAGGCCGATTCCTTGAAGTAGTTTGCTTCACATTTCCTGTTCCCGGAAAAGGGGGAGAGGAAAAAGTTTTTATATAGACACAAAAAAAGCGCTCGACCTGGGTCGAACGCTTTTTCTATAAAGATTGAGTTGATTATTCGGCAACCACTTCAAAGGGAATCTCTACGCTAACCTCTTTGTGAAGTTTAATCGTAGCCTTGTAGTGACCCACTTCTTTCACGGGGTCTTTGATGATGATCTGTTTGCGATCTACGGTGTGACCCAGTTTTTCGAGAGCTTCGGCGATTTGGATATTGTTAACCGAACCGAAGATGGTACCTGTCGAGCTGGTTTTTGCACCGATGGTGAGTGATACACCTTCGAGCGAAGCAGCCAGAGCCAAAGCGTCGGCTTTGATTTTCTCGAGTTTGTGAGCACGTTGTTTCAGATCCTCTTCACGCATTTTCAGAGCCATGGGCGAAGCAATAACGGCTTTGCCTTGCGGAATGAGGTAGTTGCGGCCGTATCCGCTTTTTACAGTCACGATATCGTCTTTGTAACCGAGATTGGTGACGTCTTCTTTCAATATTACTTGCATGCTAAATTCCTCCTTCGTTTAATTATTTCATCATATCAGTTACATAAGGGAGCAGCGCCAGGTGACGGGCTCTTTTCACAGCTTGTGCAATACGACGTTGAAATTTCAACGAAGTTCCTGTGATACGACGGGGCAGGATTTTGCCTTGTTCGTTCAAGAATTTTTTCAGGAATTCAGGATCTTTATAGTCGATATACTTGATACCGTTTTTCTTGAAACGGCAATATTTTTTCTTTTTGATGTCTACCGACGGGGGAGTCAAATATCTGATTTCGGATTGTGCTTGTGCCATTTTTTAGTTCTCCTTTACTTCTTCTACTTTGTTAGACGATTTAACACTTCTTCTCTTTGCAGCGTATTCGGCGGCAAATTTGTCCATTCTGAACGTGAGGAAACGGATTACACGTTCGTCACGACGGAATTGAACTTCCAATTTGGCGATGACAGAAGGGTCGGCGTCAAATTCCAGCAGGTTGTAAAAACCGGTGGTTTTCTTTTGGATAGGATAGGCGAGCTTGCGCAATCCCCAGTTCTCTTCATTCACGATTACGGCACCTTGCTCGGTGAGAATCGTTTTGAATTTGTCTACCGCTTCCTTCATCTGTACATCAGACAAAACGGGAGTTAAAATGAAAACGGTTTCGTAATGGTTCATACTCGTTTAGTTTAACGTATTTGGTTAATAGTTTTTTATTTGCGGGGCAAAGGTAGAGATTATCTGGCAATTATACAACCTTTTGAGGCTCTTTTTCTGCAAATTTTTGCCGTTGCCGTCTGATATTTGTCGCTGTCAGACTCTTTTCGGTTCGTATTTTTTGTAGAACAGCATGAGCAGTACGGAGCCTACGAGGGCCAGCGGAGCCCCGATGAGAGCCGGATATTGGTAGCCGAGACCGGCCTCGATAGGCAGTCCACCCAGAAAGGCGCCGATGGCATTGCCCAGGTTGAAGGCTACCTGCACACAGGCGGCACCCAGCAACTCACCACCCTTGGCAAAGTGAATGATGGAGATTTGCTGGGGGCTCGATACGGCAAAAAGTCCGGTGGTGCAGAGGCACATGAGCAGGACGGTGAGCCAGCCTGTCGGTGCTGCGAAGAAGATGGCAAGCAGGGCCACGAAGAGAATGAACTGGGTGCAGGCAGCTACCCGGCCGGGGGTGTAGAGGTCGGAGAGTCGTCCTCCCAGCAGGTTGCCCACCACCATACCGAATCCCGCCAGTACCATCAGCAGGGTGATGCTCTCGGCCGAGAATCCCGATACCTGGGTGAGCAGCGGGTTGATGTAGCTGTACCAGCAGAATACACCGCCGTTGCCCAGCAGCGTGGCTCCCAGAATAAGCCAGGGGGCTTTCGTCTTCAAGAACCGGAACTGCCCTTTGAATCCCGTGTCGGGCAGACCCTCGACCTGTGGCACCCATTTCCAGATGAAATAGAGTACAATCAGGCTCCACACGCCCACCAACAGAAAGGTAAGTCGCCACGAGAGCAGCGTGCTCAGCGAGGTGCCCAGCGGTACCCCGAAGAGGTTGGCAATGGTCATGCCCGCAATCATAATCGACACGGCTTCCGACCCCTTGCCCTTGTCGGCCAGTTTCTCGGCCACAATCGAGGAGACCCCGAAGTAGGCCCCGTGGGGAAGCCCCGAGATGAAGCGGGCTATAAGCATCGTCCAGTAGTTGGGAGCTACCGAGGCAAAGAGGTTGCCCGCCATCATGAGGGTGGCCAACCCGAGCAGGATATTCTTCAACGGACGTCGGCGGGCCAGCGTGAGCAGAGGTGCTCCCGCGCATACGCCCAACGCATAGGCCGAGATGAGGTGCCCGGCCGTGGGAATACTGATGTGCAGATCGGTGGCTATGTAGGGAAGGATAGCCATCATGACAAACTCGGCGATTCCAAGCCCCAACGTGCCGAATGCCAAAGCGATAAGACTCTTTTTCATACGTACCTTAATAACCTATTGAACGCAGGGCGTGTCGGTCAAGGCAGCCCCCTGCGAAAACCGGGTGCAAAGGACGCAAATTCTTGCGGGTTGTACAATACTTTTGATTCTCTTTTTATGACAGGCGGGCAATAAAAAAAGCCGCGGCCTTTTTGCAAAAGGTCGCGGCCTGACTGGGATACTCTCCCGAAATCGTTTACTTAACTTCGATCGATTTTCTTACACCGGCATTGTTGTCAACAGGCAATTTGGGAAGTTCGACCGACAAAACGCCATGTTCGACATGAGCCGAAATTTTGTTTTTGTCGACATCGTCGGGCAATATCATGGTCTGTTGGAATTTCGAGTAAGAGAATTCGCGACGCAGATAGTGCTCTTTTTTCTTCTCGTCTTTGTTTTCCGATTTTTTCTCCATCGTGATCACGAGGTTGTCGTTCTCATCGACGTGAACCTGGAAATCGTCTTTTGTCATACCCGGAGCAGCCACTTCTACGCAGTAGTCGTTTTCATGTTCGATTACGTTGATAGCAGGTGCTGTAGCGTTGGCTCTTTCCATCCATTGGTTATCAAAGAAGTCATTGAAAATGTCGGGCAACCAACCTTGGTTTTTTCTCATGGGTACCATAGTTATAATCTCCTATCTTTAAGTTGTTTATTATCTGTTTTGGACCTCGGCTCTCTTTCGATTACCGAAATCGCCTAACTACTTGCAAAGGGTGTGCCAATGCTGTTTTTCCCCTTTTTCCCGGCAGTAGGGGTGACAAGAGTGCGCCGGAGTGGACATACTTGCGCCGAAGTGGTCTATTTGTCACCTGGGGAGCGACCGCTTCGACCCTTTTGGAAGGTGATTCCTTTCTCGCTTTCTCCCTTGGACTACTGTGCCAGAATTAGACTATGAGGGGTTTAAGAAATTTTTCCACTTCCGGTCGACCGGACGATGTGCATTTGTCGTATCTTTGTTCTATACTTATATATAATAGGTGTGATGAAAACGATTCGAGAGATATATCGCATAGGGTATGGCCCGTCGAGCAGCCATACGATGGGGCCTCGCAAGGCCTCGGAACTGTTTTTGGAGCGCCACCCCGAGGCGGCTGCTTTCGAGGTCACGTTGTATGGTAGCCTGGCTGCTACGGGGCGGGGACACTTGACCGACGTGGCCATTCTCGACACGCTGCGTCCGCACGCTCCGGTCGAGATTGTGTGGAAGCCGTCGGTATTCCTTCCGTTCCACCCCAACGGCATGACCTTTCGCTCGAAGAACAGCCAGGGCGAGGTGACCGACGAGTGGACCGTGTTCAGTATCGGTGGGGGCGCTTTGGCCGAAGAGGGCAAGGAACTCGACGCCTCGCCCGAACTCTATGCCATGAACAGCATGACCGAGATTCTCAACTGGTGCGAACGCACGGGACGCAGCTATTGGGAGTATGTGCAGGAGTGCGAGGATAGTGAAATCTGGAACTATCTGGGCGAGGTATGGACCGTCATGCGCCAGGCCATCGAGCGGGGTCTCGACCAGGAGGGTGTATTGCCCGGCCCGCTGAACTTGCGCCGGAAAGCCTCTTCCTATTATATCAAGGCCAAGGGGTATAAGGACAGCTTGAAGAGCCGGGGACTGGTCTTTGCCTATGCGCTGGCCGTGAGCGAGGAGAATGCCTCGGGCGGCCGCATTGTCACGGCACCTACCTGTGGGTCGTGCGGTGTGGTGCCTGCCGTGCTGTATCACTTGCAGCGGAGCCGCGATTTCAGCGACATGCGCATCTTGCGGGCCTTGGCTACGGCTGGCCTGGTGGGAAATATCGTGAAGCAGAATGCCTCGATTTCGGGAGCCGAAGTGGGGTGTCAGGGCGAGGTCGGCGTGGCTTGCGCCATGGCGTCGGCTGCGGCCAGCCAGCTGTTTGGCGGAAGTCCGGCACAAATCGAGTATGCCGCCGAAATGGGGCTCGAACACCACCTGGGCATGACTTGCGACCCGGTGTGCGGTCTGGTGCAGATACCCTGTATCGAGCGGAATGCCTATGCCGCGGCCCGGGCACTCGATGCCAATATCTATTCGGCCTTTACCGACGGAAATCACCGGGTATCGTTCGACAAGGTGGTCGAGGTGATGAAGCAGACCGGCCATGACCTGCCGTCACTCTACAAGGAGACGGGTGAAGGCGGTTTGGCCAAGGATTACGAGCAGATGTAGCCGGGGGCCGGCTCCCCACCCAAGATGGCTCTCGTGTAGAGGCGTCGGGGGAGGGACGGAGCGCGGTGACCGGGAGCGGCGTGGAAAGCGTTGTCCCCCGAAATAGGACAGCCTCTTTTTTGCAAAATGTGAGCAAAAGAGAGGCTAAATTTGTTTTTGTGGTATAGTTAAGTTACTTTTGTAGTTGTTTAAGCAATGATTAACTTATGAACTTTTCGGAACTAAACATAGAGATGCTCTTTGCTCTCATGAGCGGGAAGCTGTCGGCGGCCATCAATCGGAAACTGCACCGCAGTTTCCGCAAGTTGTCGATTGACATCACTCCCGAGCAGTGGACCGTGTTGTACTATTTGTGGTCGCGCGACGGGGTGACGCAGCAGGAGTTGTGCAACGTAACTTTCAAGGACAAGCCGAGTATGACTCGCCTGATTGACAATCTGGAAAAGCAGCAGCTCGTTATCCGCACACCGGGTGTGAAGGACCGTCGCATCAATCTCATACACCTCACCGACAAGGGTAGGGAGCTCGAAGATTCTACCAAACCGCTGGTCACGGCCATCATGCGCATGGCACTCGAAGGCTTCTCCGACAGCGAGGTCGAGATGGCTGGCGCGATGTTGGCCAAGGTTTTCGGTAATTTGAAAAACTCGTTGGAAGATTAACGGTAAAAGGTAAAAAAAGTAATGAAGAAGATTAGGTTTTCCAGGTCTCTGGCCGTCGTCGTGCTGCTAGGGGTAGCTACGGGGGTTTTTCTTTCGTTGGCGCAATACGGCCCCGACCGTTTGGGCGAAGGGTTTGAGTCTCGAACATTGGTCATGCCCGACGATTACAGCGGCCGGGTAGTGACCACGCTGGTGCGCAGCCTGTCGCCGTGTGGCGATGTGCATCGGGCAATCCTCTATGTGCATGGGTATAACGACTATTTCTTCCAGAAGTCGATGGCCCAAACCTTTACCGATTCGTGTTTCAATTTCTATGCTGTGGACCTGCGCAAGTATGGCCGCTCGCTGCTGCCGGGGCAGACGCCCTTTGAGGTGCGCGATTTGCAGGAGTATTTTGCCGACATCGATACGGCTTTGACGTTGATTCGCCAGGAGGGAAACCGCGAGATTGTGCTCATGGGGCACTCGACGGGAGGGCTCATCACCTCGCTCTACTGCGAGGCACATCGCGACAGCCTGCCGGTACAGGGGCTTATCCTCAACAGCCCTTTCCTCGACATGAACATGAGCGGCTTTTACGAGAAGGTGTTGGTCCCCCTTGTGTCGTCATGGGGCCGTTGTTTCAAGGGTACGAAAATAAGCCAAGGCAACTCCACAGCCTATGCCGAGAGTCTGTTGAAGGCCTATCACGGGGAGTGGGAGTATGATACCAACTTGAAATTCAAGGTCTCGCCGCCTGTTACGGCAGCTTGGGTGCGTGCCATACATCGTGGCCACAATCAGGTGCACAAGGGGTTGCACATACCGTGTCCCATCTTGTTGATGTATTCGAGTCAATCGGTGCAGGGCGATAAGTGGACTCCGCAACATCAGTCGGGCGATGCGGTACTCGATGTGAAGGATATTGCCCGCTACGGTCGTACGCTGGGTCCCCGGGTAACCGAGTTTGAGGTGCAGGAGGGGCTGCACGACCTGGTGTTGTCGAAACCGGCTGCACGCCAATCGGTCTATACCGAAATCTTCCGCTGGCTACGTAGCAACAATCTGGATTAGGCCGGGTGATTAGGTCGGGGCGGCCGTTTGATTCTGAACGCTATTCTCTTTTTTTACGCTCTCCCTCCCTTGCGGGGAGTACGATTTATTTTTCGGCCTGTTGCTTTTCGAGCTGCATTACCTGTTTGTCGGCCAGTTCAAGCGTGCGCACGTTGAGCTGGTATTCGCGGGAGAGGTCGTCGACGCTACGCATCAGGTTGTAAAGGTCGCGGGTCGCCTTGACCGCTTCGCGGGTAAGGCGGTCGAGGACGAGCGTGTAGCGGCTGCCTCCCAGATAGGTGAGGGTGATGGCCTTGTCGGTATTGTCGGCGATGAGCGAAGCCACGGCCGAGCATTGTCCGTCTTTGTAGGTGACGATTTCGGTATACTTTCCGTCGTTGCTGAATCGGTAGTTGTTGGCCCCGTCATACCCGATGGCCAGGGTCTCGGCTTTGCTTTTGTCGGGGAGGGTAACCCGTATGGAGCTGTGTTTCAGCGGTGCACTGCCGTAGTAGACGCTGGCCAGTTGCATCTGACCGTTTTCGGTCACCAGCACTTTCAACTGGCTGCGGGTGATGGCCTCCTGTTTGGGCAACTTGTTGTAGACGTAGTTTCCCTCGGTTTGATATTTGGCATCTTTCTCGAACCGGAAAGCCTTTTTGGCCGCTTCGAGTTCGCTGCGTCTCACTTTGAGTACGCTGTCGATATAGAGCAGGTTGCGTTCGCTCTCTTTCTGTTTGACTTTACACAGAAGCAACATACCCTCTTTAATCTGCTTGAAGGCTTTGGGGTACAATTGCTCGATGCTGTCGATGGCATTTCGGGCGCTTTCGTATTGACCAGCCTCGAAGAGCTTCACGGCTTTTTCATATTGCTCGCTGGCTTCGTGGCTGTTGTCGCCGCAGGTCGATAGCAAAATGGCACTGGCGCATATCCACAGGTAGAAGTGTTTAATCATATTGTGTTTTTTAGTTGTACATATCAATTTACCGAACTCCGTTGCACATCTTTCACTCCTTTCACGGTTTTGAGTTTCTTGATGAGACCGTTGAGAGCCGAGGTGTCGTCGACCATGACGGTGATGTGGCCCTGGAACAGCCCGTCGTTCGAGTCGATGGAGATGCCTCGCATATAGATGTTCTTCTCTTTCGAGATGATGGAGGTGATGTTGGTGACGATACCGATGTCGTCGTTGCCCACCACCCGCAGCACGCAGATGTATTTCGATCCCATCTTTCCCGACCAGCGGGCGTTGACCACCCGGTAGCGGTAGCGGCTGTATATGTGCTTGGCGTTGGGGCAGTCCTTGCGGTGTATCTTGATGGTTCCCTCGGTCGACACGAATCCGAAGATGTCGTCGCCGAAGATGGGGTTGCAGCACTTGGCCAGTTTGTAGTCGATACCCTTCACGTCGCCGCCGATGATGAGCTCGTCCTCTTTCGTCTCGTCGTGTTCGCTCGGTTGCAGGGTAAAATCCTCGGCCGTTCGCACCTCATACGGTTCGTTGTTCTCTTTCCGTTCGATTTCGAGGTAGAGGTCGATTACCCGGTTCACGTCGATGTGTTCGGCCGCCAGTTCATTGTAGAAATCGGTCACCGTCTTGTAGCCCATTTTTTTGATGAGCTTCATCATGATGCCGTCTTCCATCTCCATTTTGCGGTTCTTGAAGCGGCGTTGTAGCAGTTCCTTGCCATACTCGGCATCCTTGTTCTGCTGCTCGTTGAGAGCCTGCTTGATTTTTACCCGGCCCTTCGAGGTGGCGGCGATGTTGAGCCAGTCTTGCTTGGGAGTCTGGTTGGGCGAGGTGAGCACCTCGATGGTGTCGCCGCTTTTGAGTTTGTATTTGATGGTCTCGATTTTCCCGTTCACGCGACCGCCCACGCATTTGCAGCCCAGCCCGGTGTGAATGAGGAAGGCAAAGTCGAGCAGGGTGGCCCCCAGCGGCAGCTTGTACAGGTCGCCCTTGGGGGTGAAGACAAACACCTCCTTGTCGTAGAGGTCCATCTTGAAGTCGCGCATCAGCTCCAAGGCTCCGCCGTGTTCGGCCGCTTCGAGCACCTCGCGCACGTTGTTCATCCAGTCGTCGAGTCCCGACTCGCTCTTGATGCCCTTGTATTTCCAGTGGGCTGCCAGTCCGCGTTCGGCAATCTCGTCCATACGGCGGGTGCGTATCTGCACCTCGACCCAGCGTTGACCGGGCCCCAACACGGTGATGTGCAACGACTCATACCCGTTCGACTTGGGAATGGAGAGCCAGTCTTTCATACGCTTGGGGTTGGGTTGGTACATGTCGGTGACAATCGAGTAGACCTTCCAGCAGTCGGCCTTCTCCTGGTCGAGCGGAGTCTCCAAAATCACCCGAATGGCAAAGAGGTCGTAGATGTCTTCCAGGTCGGCCTTCTGCTTTTTCATCTTGTTCCAGATGGAAAAAATCGACTTGGTACGCCCCTTGATTTCAAAGTTCAGCCCTTCGGCTTCGAGCTTCCGTTTGACGGGTTCGATAAATTCGGTGATGTATTTGTCGCGGCTCCGTTTCGTCTCGTTGAGCTTGTGGGCTATCTGATCGTAGATTTCGCGGTTGGTATATTTGAGCGAGAGGTCTTCGAGTTCCGATTTGATGGAGTAGAGCCCCAGCCGGTGGGCCAGCGGCGCGTAGAGGTACGACGCCTCGCAAGCCACGTCGTAACGGTATTTCTCGTTGGGGTGATGGTTGATCATCTTCATCACACACAAGCGGTCGGCAATCATGATGATGATGACCCGAATGTCCTCGGCAAACGAGAGCAGCAGTTTGCGAAAGTTCTCACTCTCGACGGCCGCCTGCTTGGCATAGAGGCTGTTCGACTTGATAAGGCCCCGAATGACGTGGGCAATGTCGTCGCCAAACTCCTTTTGCACGGCTTCGATGGTGAGAAACTCGCTCACGACCAGATTGAAAATCGATACGGCAATGAGCATGCTGCGTTCCACCCCCACGCGGTCGCACAAGATGAGTGCCGTGTTGAGGTTGCGCACGACCGGATTGATGCCCTGTTTGTTTCGCTGGTAGTGCCCCGTGGTGACTGCTTCGGTGATGAGTTTGCGCATTCGATTGAAGTCGCTGAGCGACATGACCGGCACACTGTGACGCAGCAATTGCCGATAGGCCGACAGGACATTCTCTCTTTCCTCGGGGGTGAAATAGCTTTTTTCGGGCATAAGGTGTGACTATTATCAAAAAAATCTGTCTCAAATATATATTTTTATAGTTAAAAATGTGCTTTTTTTTAGAGCTTTTTGTAGTTTTGGGAACAGAATTAAAATTCATTATTTATATAGATATGTTTACAACAGAGGATTTAAACTTGTTTGCCGAGAAAGGTATCGACATTCGGGTGGTCGAAGACCAGTTGGCTTCGTTCAAACGGGGATTTCCGTTCCTGAAAATAGCCTCATCGGCATCGGTGGGGAATGGGATTTTGGCCCTCGATGAGCAGCAGGCCGAGCACTACCTCGATTTGTGGGAGGGGTATTTGAAAGACGGTCACAAGGTGGTGAAATTTGTCCCGGCATCGGGCGCCGCAAGCCGCATGTTCAAAGACCTGTTTGCCTTCCTTTCGGCCGATTATAACGAACCTGAAACCGACTTTGAAAAGAAATTTTTCGACTCGATCAATCACTTTGCATTCTATGCCGACCTCGATGCCGCTTGCCGGAAGAACGAGGGGAAAGGTATTGCCGACCTGATGGCTGCCGGCAACTACAAGGTCGTGGTGTCGAATCTGCTCGAAGACAAGGGCCTCAATTACGGTGCCCTGCCCAAAGGCTTGCTTAAATTCCATCATTATACGACGACCGACCGCACGGCCATGGAGGAGCACTTGACCGAAGGTGCTCTCTACGCAGCCAGTTCCGACGGCGAAGTGAATATCCATTTCACGGTATCGCACGAGCATCTGCCTCATTTCAAGGAGCTGGTCGCCTCGAAGAAGGCCGATTACGAGAAACGTTACGGGGTGCGTTACAACATCAGTTTCTCGGAGCAGAAGCCCTCGACCGACACGATTGCCGTCGACATGAACAACGAGCCCTTCCGTGAGAATGGCAAGGTGTTGTTCCGTCCCGGAGGTCATGGGGCTCTCATCGAGAATCTCAACGACATCGACGCCGAGGTAATCTTTGTCAAGAATATTGACAACGTGGTGCCCGACCGACTCAAAGCTCCCACCGTGCGTTATAAAAAGATTATCGGCGGCGTGCTGGTGGCCTTGCAGGCCGAGATAAACCGCTATACCGCCATGTTGAAGAGCGGCAAATATACCATCGACGATTTGCGCGAAATGATTCAGTTCCTGCACCGGAAACTCTTTGTGCGTAACGAAGAGACCAAGAATCTGGAAGATGCCGAACTGGCACTGTATCTGTTGCGCAAGTTCGATCGTCCCATTCGGGTGTGCGGCATGGTACGCAACTCGGGCGAGCCGGGCGGAGGCCCCTTTGTGGGCTACAATGCCGACGGAACCACTTCGCTGCAAATTCTGGAAAGTTCGCAAATCGATATGTCGAATCCCGAGGCTCGAAAACAATTCGAGTCGGGCACGCATTTCAATCCCGTCGACCTGGTATGTGCCGTACGGAACGGGCAGGGGGTGAAATACGACTTGCCCCGCTATGTCGACAAGAATACCGGCTTCATCTCGCACAAGTCGAAGAACGGACGCGAGTTGAAGGCGCTTGAACTGCCGGGCCTGTGGAACGGGGCCATGAGCGACTGGAACACCGTGTTTGTCGAGGTCCCTGCCGAGACCTTCAATCCGGTGAAGACGGTCAACGATTTGTTGCGTCCTCAACATCAGTAATCACGATGCGACGATATAACTACGGAATAGAGGGCGATATGCAACGGCATATCGCCTTTTTTTTGTACATTTGCTCCGTAAAAGAGAGGAGCAGGGGAAATGAGGCCTCGATGGCTTGTAATTCCTCGCGTTGAAATAGATAAATGAAAAGAAAAAATTTAAGGAGAAAGATATGACATTTGAAGAATTCGGATTGTCGGAAGAGGTTATGCAGGGGCTTGATGCCATGAACTTTCAAGAGGCTACCCCGGTGCAGGAACAAACCATTCCCGTGATATTGCAACGAAGAGATTTGATTGCTTGTGCCCAGACCGGTACGGGCAAGACGGCTGCCTATATCCTGCCTTTGTTGAATCTGCTCTCGGAGTATCCGGGCAGCGGCGACAAGGTGCGGGCGATTATTGTGGCACCTACTCGTGAACTGGCTCAGCAAATCGACATGCAGTTTGCCGGTTTCTCCTATTTCCTGCCCATCTCCACGGCTGTGGTATCGGGTGGGGGCGACGGCTCTTCGTGGGAACAACAGAAGCGCGGGTTGACCCTGGGTGCCGATATCATTATCGCTACACCGGGGCGGCTCATCTCGCACCTGAACATTTCGAATGTTGATTTTTCGGGCGTCGAGTATTTTATTCTCGATGAGGCCGACCGCATGCTCGACATGGGTTTCTACGACGACATCATGAAGATAGGCAACAGCCTGCCCGCCAAGCGGCAGACCATCATGTTCTCGGCCACCATGCCGCCCAAGATTCGCCAGTTGGCTAAGAATATCATGAACGACCCGGTAGAGGTGAATGTGGCCATCTCGAAGCCCAACGAGGCTATCGACCAGTCGGCCTACGTCTGCTACGAGACTCAGAAAATGGGGATTATCGACTGGCTATTCAGAGAGCCCACCGGCACGAAGACCATCATCTTCTCGTCGTCGAAGCAGAAGGTGAAGGAGCTGACTTTCGCACTCAAACGGAAAAAGTACAAGGTGGCAGCCATGCACTCCGATTTGGAACAGCCCGAGCGCGAGGCAGTCATGCTCGATTTCAAGAACAACAAAATCGACATTCTGGTGGCTACCGATGTGATTTCGCGGGGTATCGACATCGACCAGATAGGATTGGTCATCAACTACGATGTGCCTCACGACCCCGAGGATTATATCCACCGCATCGGTCGTACGGCCCGGGCCAATGCCGAGGGTACGGCCATCACCTTTGTCTCGGAGAAGGAGCAGGGTAAGTTCCACCGCATCGAATCATTCTTGGGTTATGAGATTGCCAAACGGGAATTGCCCGAGGGTTTGGGCGAAGGTCCGGTATATGCTCCCGCCCAGGAGAACGGCGGTCGTCGTCGCGGCCGTGGCGGTAGAAACAACGGTGGGGGTGAAGGTCGCAACGGAGGCCGTTCCCGCAATCGTCGTCGGGGTGATAAGGGGGCCAGGGAGAATGTTTCGAAGCCCCCGTCGGCTAAAAATACGAAGGCTGCCGCACCCGAAAGTCCGAAGAAGGAGGGGGGAGAAAACGTGGCCCAACAGGCTCAGAAGAGCTCGAATGCAAGACGTCGGAATCACCGTCGTCGGCGCTCCCGCTCGTCCAACAACGGCAACACTCCGTCGGGACAAAGTGAGCAGTAATCTTGCAAATGTAAATTATCTCTTTATAATAGGTTCGTATTCATTTGTATATAATGTAATTATATAGTTAATAGAAGCTATGCGAATATATGGCGTTTGTCTTTTGATAAACGCCATTCGTGAATAGAAGAGATTTTATCTTTGATATAGGTTTTATCTGTAATCGTCTTGAAATAAGGTATTTATGCTGTTTATGCATTCTATTATTAAACGAATACGATAAATAAGTTCTATATATATTTATTAACCAGCATATTACAAATAAATTTAAGTCGTTAAGAACATACCGTTGGGAAGCCTTGTTTTTACGGGTAAACGGAGGGAAAGTCATGGATATTCAGGAGAAGAAAAAGCAGATTAGGGAGTTGTGGCAACTCTGTTTTCATGATGACGAACGTTTTGTCAATCTGTTGTTCGACCGGCTGTACCGCGATGAGAATGCCCGTTGCTTCGAGGAGCGAGGTGTGGTGACCTCGGCCTTGCAGATGCTTCCCTATCGCATGACCTATGGCGAGTCGGTGCTGCCGGTGAGCTACATCTCGGGAGCCGCCACGCGTTCCGAGTATCGCAATCGGGGGTTGATGGGACGGCTGTTATGCGAGTCGTTCGAGGTGATGCGGTCGCGGGCTATACCGTTATCGGCCTTGATTCCGGCCGAGCCCTGGTTGTACGACTACTACGCCACGAAGGGATATGCGCCGGTCTTCTTCCGGGGGGAGTGCGACTATACGGCAGCCCATCGGTTTGTCACCACCGGCTATCACCGGGTATCCCCCTCGATGGACGAACTCTATCGCTTTTTCGACGGTCTGTTGCGGCAGCGCCCCTGCTGTCTGCTGCACGAGCGGAACGACTTTGAGGTGATTTGTGGCGACAATCGCCTCGATGGGGGCGAGGTGGTAGCGATGGCCGACGAGGCCGGCGAGTTGTCGGCTCTGGCTTTTGCTGTACCAGACGACGATCGCACGCGGGTCAAAGAGCTTTTGGCCGTAGATGGTGCTGCTCGTGAGGCCGCTTTGCACGAGGTCGGGCAACTCTTCCCCGGCGTGCCGATTACGGTCGTGACGCCGCCCGACGAGTCGGGCGGGCTTTTGCAGCGCATGGGTATGATGCGCATTGTCGATGTGCCGTTGCTCCTGTCGGTGGTGGCGCAGAATTACCCGTCGTGGCAAGCGGTGGTGCGGGTGACCGACCCGCTGTTGCCCGGGAATGAAGGTACTTATCGGATAGGTGATGGGGCGTGCCGTCGGGTTGAAAGCGCCCAATGCGACCTTGATGTCGATGTGGCCGAGTTGGCTCTTGTGCTGTTTGGCGATTCGCATCTGTCGTCGTTGCTCGATCTCCCGGCCGTGCGGCCTTACATGAGCTTGATGCTCGATTGACTTTCGCCGTGAGCCAAAGCGGGGAGGTAGCCTTTCCCGGGAGAGATAGGGCCCGGCAGAATTGGGTCCTTCCCGTACAGGGCAGAGTGGTTACAGATAGAGCCGATACCCCACGGAGATATTGATGTTGCGCCCCTCATAGCCGCTCTCGGCTCCCTGTATCGAGCGGGTAAGCCCCAGATTATAGCGGGCGTCGACAAATCCGCCGAAATCGAACTCATATCCCAAACCGAAGACGACCCCGAACTCCGTTTTTGCCTGTTGCTGAAAATCGACAGCCTCTTGCCACGAGTCGGAGAGGGAGACCCCGATACCCAACTGGGGTCCTGCCTGAATGTTGAATCCGGCAATCGGATAGTACTTGACCAATAGCGGAATTTCGATGTAGTGAATGCGGCACGAATATCCCTTTTGCGACGCGTTGCCGTCGTAGTTGAGATAGAGGTTGTCGTCTTTATAGCCGTGTGTAGCATAGAGCAACTCGGCCTGCATGTCAAAATAGCGGCTGAGCTGGTAGGCCACGACGATACCCGCTTGTCCGCCAGTAATGAATCCGGCTTTGTCGTTGAGAATGTTTTTGGGGTATCTCACCGTCGACCAGTTGATACCCGCTTTTCCGCCCACGCTCCATTGTGCCCGAATCGAGGTAACGACCAGCCACAGCAACAGCAGAGCGAGGATACATTTGCGACAAAAGTTCAGGGGAATATCGGGGTATGGTATTTTCATGGCACCGTTTCGTCTTGACATTTGAAACAAATATAACCAGTTTCTTTGGTTTTGTAAAATTATTTTTCCTTCTTTGTACAAGTAACCTTCAACCTCTAATCTTTTAGTATGACTACGCTGGAATTTATTCTCCTCTATATCCTCATTCCGGGACTGTTGGGAGGCATCTTTGCCCCTATGGTGGTGAAGGGGTGCCAAAGGCTCTATGCCAAATGGAGCAACAGGCGTAAGCAGTCTTGAACGGAACCTGCTTCATTTCACGACCCGTACACTTTTGCTGTCATTGGAAATATAGGATTCGGTTTGGTATAGTTAAATCTGAAAACTACGGTTCCGTTTGTCTCTACCCTCGTCTTTTCGTATCTTTGCAGCCGATATGCGTGAGCATGGTTTAAGAAAAGTGTAAGATGAAAAAGGAAGTGGAAGAGGAAGAAAAGATTGTAGGCGATCTGAATTGGGACGGGTTGCACCGCCCCCGCATCTATTACGCCATGGCAACCACCTTTTGCGGGTTGTTCCTGTCGGTGCTCGATGGTACCATCTGTAACGTGGCCCTGCCCAGTATCGCCCAGCAACTGCATGTCTCGTCATCCGATTCCATTTGGATTGTCAACTCCTTCCAGCTGGTCATCATGATGACGCTGCTCCCCTTCTCGTCGATGGGCGAGCGGTGGGGTTACAAGCAGGTCTATCTGCGGGGAGTCGTGGTTTTCACCATCGGGTCGTTGCTGTGCTCCCTGTCGCCCAATTTGCCGTTGCTGGTCCTTTCGCGGGTATTCCAGGGATTCGGTGCCTCCATGATTATGAGTGTGAACACCTCGCTTATCAAGCTCATCTATCCCAAACGTCGGTTGGGCGAGGGGGTAGGGCTCAATGCCACGGTCGTGGCACTGGCTTCGGTGACCGGGCCTACCTTGGCCGCCGCCATTCTTTCGTTCGCATCATGGCCCTGGCTTTTTGCCATCAATATACCGGTAGGTATTGCCACCTTTATTCTGGGTCGCAAGTTCTTGCCCGACAATGCCGTGAAGGTGCTTGGCCGCCGTTTCAACTGGAAAGAGGCTCTGCTCAATGCCGCCACCTTCGGGCTCTTTATCGGCTGTGTCGAGGCCTACTCGCACGATGTGCCGGTGCGTTGGGTGTTGTGCGGAGTCGTTTTGCTGGCTGTTGTGGGTACTGTGTATGTGCGCATGCAGCTGCGCGAGCGTTACCCCATGCTCCCTTTCGACTTGTTGAAAATCCCCATCTTTTCGATGTCGGTTGCAACCAGCATACTCTCCTTCACGGCCCAGATGATCTGTATGATAGCCATGCCCTTCCTGCTGGTCAACACCTTTCATTACGATGCCGTAGGCACCGGACTGCTCATGACCTCGTGGCCGCTGGTAATCATATTTGTCGCCCCATTGGCCGGGGAGCTGATCGGGAAGATACACCCCGGAATTCTGGGCGGAGCCGGGTTGATGATTATGAGTATAGGCTGTTTCAGCCTCTCGTTCGTCCCGACCGATACATCGCATTTCGGACTCGTATGGCGGTTGATGCTGTGCGGTATGGGCTTCGGCTTTTTCCAGTCGCCCAACAACCACATGCTGCTCACCTCGGCACCCCCGCAACGCACCGGCAGTGCCAGCGGCATGCTTGCCACCGCCCGCCTCACGGGACAGACTGTCGGGGCCGCATTGGTTGCCTTGCTGTTCCATATCTACGGCGATACCGCTCCGCACGACGCCATGCTCCTGGCCGGAATCCTCACCCTGTGCGGAGCCCTCTCTTCAATCCTTCGTCTGCGCGTGAGTTTGCCGAAGTAAGACGACCGAATGCGCCATGCGATCGAATCATAATCGGGTGCTGTTTTTTTGAGGGCTTGTTTGGTTAAGTTTTTTTTGAGGTGTGCTACAACTTTGCACAGGGAAAGGCTATCTTTGTTCCCGAAGACGAGGGGACGATTGAGTCTGCTGCTAAAAGTAACACTATGAAAGGACGCTCCATGTATTATGATCGCACGATGAATCCAACGTTAGCCCATAGCTTGATGGTGCAATATCATTGGCTTGTTGATTATGTAAGGGATCATGAAGATCTTGATTTCCAAACAGGGAATGACCCTAACAAAAACCGTTCGTGGTTCTCGGTGTATCGGGGAACAGGACGCTTGTTGACCATTGAGTGCATGAATAACAGGTTGAGGATCGTTGTCGATGACACTTACAAAAAGATAGCTCCCTCTTTTTTTGACAGGCCGGTTGACGAGGATTCGTTTACTCGTTATGTAACGGCTGTTTCCCGCAGTGCGGTTTTGGGTAAATACTACATGAATGAGCGGGGCGAGAAGAAAGAAGGCTATTTCCAGACTTTGGTAGGACGGCGTTATACAATCGGGTTAAAACCCGATGACGATTTTGTCGTTTTTGACAAGGAGTTTGTATTGGGTTTTGCTTCTGCACAAGAGCGGATAGATTGGAATCGGACGATTGTGGAGGAGCAGAATAGGCGTATTGCTGCTTTACGTGAATCCTATACGGGTAATCTTCCGCGTGAAATAGGAGGTACTTATGGCGAAGTGGATCTTTTGGGGGTGAATAAAGATGGTGATCTCGTGGTTGTGGAGATTAAGCAGGGGGCCTCGGCCAGGACTGCTCTTGCTCCTGTGCAGTTGGGTTTCTATTTCAGGCAGTTGGGAAAAGTGCTCCAAGAGCAGGCCGATTTGTTTTATGGCACCGTGAAGAAGATGATCGAACAGAAGGTGAAATTGGGTCTTATCGATTGGCCCGCAGGGAGAGTGATACCGAGTGGGTTGTCTGGCCAGATTCAATGCCTTTTGGTGGTAGGAGACGACCGGTTTTCACCCACAATAATCGAGCGATACAGGGCTGTGAAAGAGCAGTTGCTCCCCGATATGAAGGCTTGTACTTGTACCGTAGATGGGACTCTCGTCCGATCGATATTGGAAAAATGAGGAGATGAAGGTAATTGTCCATCGGGGTGCAAGTCAGATTGGCGGTTGTATTACCGAAATAGCAACCGACGGTTGCAAGATAATCATAGACTTGGGTACTAATCTTCCCGGGAGTATGGGTGATGATTGGCAACATTGGGACCTCTCTCCGTCGCAAGTGGAGTCGTTGACGGCAGATATCGATGCGATATTTTATACTCACTATCATAGCGATCATGTGGGATTGTTACACGAAGTCCCTGCCCATGTACCGCAGTATATCGGTTCGGGAGCCAAAGCGGTATTGCTTGATAAATGGGACTACCTCCATCGTCCCGATGTGGTGAAAATCATAGAAGGGATCTCTACCTATACCGCCGCTCATCGTATCGATGTGGGAGGGAAGGGGAAAATTTTTGTCACACCGTACTGGGTGAGTCACTCGGCTTTCGATGCCTATATGCTTAAAATCGAGTGTGAAGACAAGGTTCTCTTGCATACCGGTGATTTTCGTCGTCATGGCTATTTGGGCAAAGGTTTGCTCCCTATGTTGAAAAAGCGGGTGGGGCCGATAGACCTGTTGATTGTCGAGGGAACCCTGTTGGGGCGTGTGGCCGAGACGGTAGTGAATGAACGCGAGATACAACAAAATACGATTCGCATGCTTCGGGACCATAAGTATGTCTTTGCACTCTGTTCGTCTACCGATATGGAGCGGCTTGCCTCGTTTCATGCGGCTTGCCGGGCTGTGGGGCGGGTATTTTGTGTCGATAAATATCAACGACAAATACTCGATACGTTTACGGCTCATGCAGGCGATAAGTTGTCGAGTAGGCTTTTCGAGTTTAGTGATGCCTTTTTGCTGGTCAATTTCGCAACTCGTCGTGTGCGGGAGAGATTGCAGCGTCAGGGATTTCTCATGCCCGTGCGTCCCAGTCACCGGGCTCTTATACAAGCCATGCTTCATCTCTATGACGATGAACCGGCGTGGCTTATTTATTCGTTGTGGCAGGGATATGCCGAGATTGGGAAAGATTATAGCAACGAGGCTGTGATTTCGCTGCGATCGATGTTTGGCTCCTGTGTCAAGGAGGGTACCCGCGATGGTTTTCACACAAGTGGGCATGCCGACATCGATACGTTGCAACAAGTTTGTACCACGTTGGCTCCCCGACTGGGTATTATCCCCATTCACAAGGAGAGTACTACCCGTTTCCCCGAGATTAAGGGTTGCCGCATTTTTACCGAAACCTGTCAGACGATAAGCTTGAAAGAAGAGAATCTTACCATCTTGTTGCAGTGAGAAAAAAGACGTAGCGTAAAAATGAGTAGCAAATAAAACTAAAAACAAACAGAGCCAATCGCGATGGCTGATTGGCTCTGTTTGTTGCGGAAAGAGAGGGATTCGAACCCTCGGTACCCGTAAGGGTACAACGGTTTTCGAGACCGTCCCGATCGACCACTCCGGCATCTTTCCAAGGGTCTTTCGTTTTTGACGGGGGCAAAGGTATGGAAAAGATTCGACACGCAGTTATTTTAATTGTAAAAAAAAGCTAAATGCCGGAATTATTCTTTTTCGACCCAGTCACGATAGGGGGTCTTGGCCAGGTTGGAGTTATAGTAACGAGAGTCTCCGGTAACTTCGCGACCGATGAAGGGGGGGAGGGCTATGCTTTCCGATTCGGATTGCAACTCGACTTCGGCCACGACCAGCCCTTCGTTGTCGCCCATAAATTCGTCTACCTCCCAGGTGTGCCCGGCGTAGGGATAGAGGTATCGCTTTTTCTCGATGAGGCCCGATTGGCATAGCCCGTCGAGCATGGCGGCGGCGTCGGCCACGGGAATGGGGTATTCATATTCCTGTCGGCTGCACCCCGTGGTGGTGCCTTTGACCGTGATAAAAGCCTGGCCTCCGGCGATGCGTATGCGCACGGTTGCGGCTGGATTAGTCGACAGGTATCCCTGCTTGTAGTAGGTGCAACGGGTTGCTCCCGTTCGGTACGACCGGTCGGTTACCCGGTATTTGCGTTCGATTTCCAGATTCATGATTTAACAAATGTAAACAGAGGGGCGAATATAGTACAATTATTTGGTTTAAGAAATGGAATAAAATCGAGACCATTATTAAACATTGTTAAACCCGTGAACTGTTGGGAATAAAAGCCCGGCGGGCGGGACTTTTTTTGTACTTTTGTGACCGAGAAAAATTCGAGCGACTCGAATGAAAGTACCGGTTACTTTGTACAGTTTTTGAGACTTTTATGGCAAAAAAGATATATGTGGCGCTGACTCTTTGCCTGTTGTGCATAGGTCTGCCTGTTTCGGTTATGGCACAAAAGGCAACTGTGGTGAAGGGGATTGTGCGGGATTCTATTACTCATGAACCTATCTCCTATGCTTCGGTTTTTTTCGTGGGCAGTGACAAAGGCGTCATGACTGATGATGAGGGTCGGTTTGCTGTTTCCGTGCGGGATAACTTCCTGAACGTACGCATCTCCACATTGGGCTACCGCGAGAAGACGGTCTTTGTGAAAAAGGGGGCCGAGAATAACCTGGAAATCGATTTGGTGCCTTCGGACTATACCTTGCAGGAGGTGGTGGTGAAGCCCAAGAAAGAGAAGTACAGCAAGAAGAATAACCCGGCGGTGGAGTTTGTCAAGAAGCTGATCGATCGGCGCGACGTGGGAAATCCCAAACATCACGACTTTTTCAATTACGAGAAATACGAGAAGATGACTTTTGCCCTCAACGACTTTTCGGAGGAGCAGAAGAAAAAGTGGCTGTTCAAGAAATTCCAGTTTATCTTCGACTATGTCGACACGTCGGAGGTCTCGGGCAAGCCTATCCTCACCGTTTCGATCAAGGAGAAGATTGCCGAGAACTATTATCGCCGCAGTCCCGAGACCGAGAAGTCGATTGTGACCGGTATCAAGCGGGCCGGCATCGACGAGATTTTCAACGAGGAGAGCGTGCAGATGTTGTGCGACGACTTGTTCCGTGAAATCGATATTTTCGGGAACGACATCACGCTGTTGAACAACCGCTTTGTGAGCCCCTTGTCCAACATCGGTACCTCGTTTTACAAATATTATCTGCTCGACACGATTGCCGTCGACGGGGTGAAATGCATCGATCTGGGTTTTGTACCGTTCAATTCCGAGTCGTTCGGTTTTACGGGGCATATTTATGTGCCCGAGGGTGATTCGACCTATTTCATCAAGAAGGTCAAGTTGAATGTGCCTCGCGACATCAACCTCAACTATGTCGAGAACATGTATCTCGAACAGGATTACAAGAAACTGGACGACGGTACCCGTATCAAGACGAAGGACGATGCCATCATCGAGTTCAAGGTGATGCCTGCTACGCAGGGGTTGTATGCCCGGCGTATGACCACTTACGACAAATTCTCGTTCACGCCGCCCGATGATCTGTCGGTCTACGATTTCGAGGGGCGCGAGCGGGTCGAGATCGATGCGCAGGCCAAGCCCGAGGAGTTCTGGATTGACAACCGCCATGTGCCGGTGAAGAAGAAGGAGGGCGCTGTCGACAAACTGTTGGCCCGGCTACGTGAGGTACCGGCCTTCTACTATACCGAGAAATTTATCGGGATACTTATAGGCGGTTATGTCGAAACCAGCAAGGATAGTAAATTCGATTTCGGCCCCATGAACACCACCATCAGTGCCAACGAGGTGGAGGGAGCCCGTTTCAGGGTGGGTGGTGTCACTACTGCGCAACTCAATCCGCACTGGTTTGCCCGGGGATATGTGGCCTACGGTACGAAAGACGAGAAGATAAAATATTCGGGCGAGGTCGAATACTCCTTCAACAAGAAGAAATTCCACGCCCGGGAGTTCCCGATTCATTCGATTAAGCTGAACCATACCTACGACATCGACCAGTTGGGACAGCAGTACATGTACACCAACAAGGATAACGTATTCCTTTCGTTGAAGCGCAAATCGGACAACAAGGCGACCTATCTGCGCAAAACCGAACTCTCCTATTTGCAGGAGCGCAAGGGCGGTTTCTCGTTCGGGTTGGGTATTCGCAACGAGATTCAGCAGATGGCGACCGACCGTATTGCCTTTATCGACGGGTATGGCAAGGAGATGAAGGATTACATGCAGACCTACTTCGACGTGAAGTTGCGCTTTGCTCCCAACGAGAAGTTCTACCAGACCCGCAGCAACCGTTATCCCATCAACCTCGATGCGCCGGTGCTCACCCTCTCGCACAGCTTTGCCTTCAAAGATGTGCTGGGCAGCCGTTACTCCTACAACCGCACCGAGTTTGGCATTCAGAAACGCTTCTGGTTCTCGGCCTTCGGTTATTTCGACGGTATTGTCAAGGCTGGCAAGGTGTGGGACAAGGTGCCTTTCCCCATGCTGATACTCCCCAACGCCAACCTCTCGTACACGATTCAGCCCGAATCGTATGCGTTGATGAATGCGCTTGAATTTATCAATGACCAGTATGTGTCGTGGGACTTTACCTACAACGCCAACGGAGCCTTGTTCAACCGCATTCCGCTGCTCAAATACATGAAGCTGCGCGAGGTCTTCTCGTTCCGTGGACTCTATGGTTCGCTCAGCAAGAAGAACAACCCGCTCTACAATCAAGACCTCTTCGTCTTCCCCAAAGGCAGTACCGAGATGGACAAAATGCCCTACATGGAGTGCGGTGTAGGTCTCGACAACATCTTCACCATCTTGCGGGTCGATTATGTGTGGCGGTTGACCTACCGCGACAATCCCAACGTGAGCAAGAGCGGTGTGCGCATCTCGTTGCACTTCTCGTTCTAACCAATGGTCGTTCCGGCTGGTAGACAGGATTCCGATATATTCAAACCGATAACGACAGGGCCGCTTTGCTCCGTGCAAGGCGGCCCTTGTTGTTTATTCTTATGTTCTTTCTTCTGTCTGTCGGCTGTATCGACCCGCATTCTCGTTAGGTTGGAGGGGCGAATGTCTCCCTGCATTTGATGAGGGGTACAGACCGGGTGGTCAAGGGCGGTTTTCCCCCTTGGATATTCCAGGTGCGTATTGTGATACAGCAGGGGACGGCGATGGCGGGAGTGAAGAAGAGAGGCCTCGTGGGAGGGGGCGTAGAAAGATCTCCATAAGCTCAAAAAAGAACGGAGCCCACACCAAGTGCCGACTCCGTTTCCTATGGGAGAATCAAATGCTTATTTGATAATACCGTCGCGGCGCATCAGGGCCTCGATGGTAGGCTCGCTGCCTTTGAAGCGTTTGTAGAGTGTCATGGGATTCTCGGTACCGCCGCGTTTCAAGATGTTGTCGCGGAACGAAGCAGCCGTGGCCGGGTCGAAGATTCCGTGAGCCTTGAACACGGCGAAGGCATCGGCGTCGAGCACCTCGGCCCATTTGTAACCGTAGTATCCGGCTGCATAACCACCCGAGAAGATGTGTCCGAACTGAGGCGCGGTGAGGGTACCCTCTACGTCGGGCAATACCAGGGTTTTGGCAACGGCCTGTTTCTCGAAGGATACGGCATCGTCGACGGGAGCGGTGATGGTGTGGTAGGCCATATCGAGGAAGCCGAAGGTGAGCTGGCGCACACACAGGTAAGCAGCCAGGTATTGGCTCGATTCCTTAATCTTCTCTACCAGCTCGACAGGCATCTTTTCGCCGGTCTTGTAATGTACGGCAAAGCTGTCGAGGAACTCTTTCTCGGAGAGGAAATTCTCGTTGAATTGCGAGGGCAGTTCGACGAAATCGCGATATACGTTGGTACCCGAGAGGGTCGAGTAGGTTACGTCGGAGAGCAAGCCGTGCAGTGCGTGGCCGAACTCATGCAGGAAAGTCTCTACCTCGTCGTAGGTGAGCAGCGCCGGAGCATCGGCCGTGGGGCGTGAGAAGTTCATCACGATCGTTACCTGCGGGCGGCTGTCGGTTCCGTCCTCCTCTTTCCATTGGCCTTTGAATTCGGTCATCCAGGCGCCGGCCCGTTTGGTTTCGCGGGGGAAGAAGTCGGTATAGATAACACCCACGTAGTTCCCGTCGTTGTCGGTTACCTCAAAGGCCTCGACCTCGGGGTGATATACGGGGATTTTGGGATTCTTCGTAAAGTGCAGACCGTAGAGGCGGGTAGCCAGGCCGAACACCCCTTTGATGGTGTTGTTCACCTCGAAGTAGGGACGCAGCATCTCGTCGTTGAGGTCGTATTTGATGTGTTTCAGTTGCTCGGAGTAGTAGCTGAAATCCCAGGGCATGAGCGTCATGTCCTTCCCCTCTTTACCGATGGCGAAGCCTTCGATCTCCTTGACCTCCTGCAAGGCAGCCGGTTTGTAGGCGTCGAGCAGTTGGTTCAGCAGGTTGTACACGTTGGCGCTGTTGCCGGCCATGGTCGTTTGCAGGTTGTACTCGGCAAAGGTGGGTTTACCGAAGAGCTTGGCAATTTCGAGACGAACCTCGGCGATACGTTTCAAGATGGGAATGTTGTTGTATTCGCCCGACTGGTTGCGCGTGTTGTAGGCGCGATAGAGTTTCTCGCGCAGGTCGCGGCGCGACGAGTATTTCATGAAGGCGCTGTAACTGGGGTACGAGAGGTTGACCATGTAACCCTCTTTCCCTTTGCTCTTGGCCAGGGCGGCAGCGGCGTCGCGCACGCTTTGGGGCAGACCGTCCAATTCGTCCTCGGTCAGCATCATCGAGAAGAGGTTGGTATCCTTCAAGACATTTTGCCCGAAGTTGAGAGTGAGCTGGCTCAACTCCGACGAGAGGGCTCTGTATTTCTCGCGGTCGGCACCTTGCAGTTCGGCACCGCTCAGGGCAAACGACTCGTAGGTCTCTTTGAGCAGCGTCTGTTGCTCGGGGGTGAGGTCGAGTTGGTCGCGGTGGTCATACACGTACTTGATGCGCTCGAAGAGCTTCTCGTTCAAACTGATGTTGTTGCTGTGTTCCGACAGCATGGGTTGTACGCGTTGCGAGATTTCCATCATCTCGTCGTTACCCTCGGCACTCAGCACGGCAAAAAAGACGTTGGCCACACGGTTGAGCATGCGACCGCTGCGATCGAGCGCTTCGATGGTATTTTCAAACGTGGGGGTCGAACGTTGGTTCACAATAGCGTCGATCTCCTTTTGATTCTCTTCAATGGCTTTCTTGAAAGCCGGTTCGTAGTGCGACAGCTTTATCTTGTCGAACGGAACGGTTTGATGGGGCGTCTTGTAGGGCCCGAAAAAGGGATTAGCAGCTTGTGCCATGATTGCAAAAACAGTTAAGGCTGATACGAATAAAAATTTTTTCATTACTACTGTGTTAGGTGATACAATTGGTAACGGTAACAAAGTTCACGAATTATAATCATTCTAACTAATCTTCGACCCTTAATAAATATTAAACAATGGGTTTCAAGGTTCTGTTTTCGCCTCGGGGGGCATTTTTATATTACTTTTACAGTCCATAAATTTTAGCCGAATATGAAACGACGCCTCTATTTCCTGATAGGTATCTATTGCTGGTTTTTCATCATGTTTGTCGTGCAGAAGCCCCTTTTCATGCTCTATCATTGGGACCTCTACGGGGATACGCCACTGTCGCAGTGGCTGGCGGTGATGTGGCACGGGCGGGGACTCGACTTGTCGATGGCGGCCTATCTCACGGTATTGCCGGCTCTGTTCACCGCCGCGACGGCCTGTCTGCGGGGCACCTGGTGGAAGTCCGTGTTCCGCATCTATTTTGTGCTGATAGCCGTGGTCGTTTCGGCCATCACCCTGGGCGATGCCGTGCTGTACAGTTTCTGGGGATTCCGCATCGATGCCACGCCGCTTTTCTATCTGGCTTCGCCGGCCGATGCCGTGGCCAGTATTCCGGTCTGGCAGACGGCGGTGATTCTGTTGCTCATCGTGGTCTATGCACTGCTGCTCGTGTGGCCCTTGTGGTGCTGGTCGGGGTGGATTCCGCAATGGGAAAAACCGCGCAGGCCCTGGCTCTCGCTGGTTGCACTGTTGCTGCTTACGGCGACCCTGTTTATCCCCATACGGGGCGGGTTCACGGTCTCGACCATGAATGTGGGCAAAGCCTATTTCAGTGACCGCATGGAGTTGAATCATGCCGCCATCAACCCGGTGTTCAGCCTGATGTCGTCGCTTGCCAAGTCGGAGGACTTTTCGTCGCAATATCGCTTTTTCGATGATGCCGAGGCCGATGCCCTTTTCGAGCCGTTGCAGGGTGGGGGACCCTCGGTCTTCCCTACCGACTCGGCCCAATGGGTAAAGCCCGGAGCCAACCTGTTGCTGGTGGTGCTCGAAAGTTTCTCGGGAGCCACCATGGAGAGTCTGGGCGGCCTCTCGGGGGTGATGCCCCGGCTCGAACAGATAGCGTCGGAGGGTATTCTCTTTACCCACTGTTATGCCAACAGTTTCAGGACCGACCGGGGGCTCACTTCGATTTTGAGTGGCTATCCGGCGCAGCCCACGGCCTCGATTATGAAATATCCCTCCAAGTCGCAGTCGCTCCCGGCCATATCGAAATCGCTGCGGCAGCAGGGCTACGATACCCAGTTTATCTATGGCGGTGATGCCGATTTTACCAACATGCGCTCCTACTTTATATCAATGGGTATGAACCGCATCGTGTGCGACAGTGATTTCCCGTTGAGCGAGCGGTTGAGCAAATGGGGAGTTCCCGACCACGTGACCTTCGACGAGGTGTATCGCCTCGTCAAGGAGCAGCCCGAGGGGAAGCCCTTTATGAAGATGTTTCTCACGCTCAGTAGCCACGAGCCGTTCGATGTCCCCATGCAGCGGTTCGAAGACAAGTACCTGAATTCGGTAGCCTATACCGACAGCTGTCTGGGCAACTTTGTGGACCGGCTCAAACAGCTCCCCGTGTGGGACAACCTGCTGGTGGTATTCGTGGCCGACCACGCCTTCCGTTACCCCTATAACGTGCAGAATCACGATATCGAGTATCACCATATTCCCTTGGTGTGGACGGGTGGAGCCGTGCGTGCGCCGCGGGTAGTCGATGATTACATGTCGCAGACCGATTTGGCCGCCACGCTTCTGGCTCAGCTGCATGTGCCTTACGACGATTTCACATTCAGCAAGAATGTGGCCGATACGACTCGTACCCGATTTGCCTACTATACTTTCCCCGACGGTTTCGGTTACATCGACCGCGACGGGGCTGCCGTCTACGATTGTGCCGCACAGTCGGTACTCATCGAGCGGAACGACAGCAACGAGGTGCGGTTGAAGCGTGGAAAGGCCTATTTGCAAAAACTCTATGACGACCTGGCGTCGCGATAACCTATAAACCATGGCAATATGAGGATAAGACCCACGACAATCGACGACATCGAGCAGGTAATGCTCGTGTATGAGCAGGCCAAGCGCTTCATGCGGCAGAACGGCAATTTGCACCAGTGGACGGGAGGTTACCCTTCGCGCGAGATTCTCGAAGCCGACATCGCCACCGACAGCAGTTTTGTCTGCCTCGACGACACGCAGTCGATTGTAGGAACCTTCTGCTTTCGCTATGGGACGGCACCCGAACCCACCTATGCGACCATCTACGATGGGGCCTGGCTCAACGACAAGCCCTACGGGGTAATTCATCGCATTGCATCGGCCGGTAAGGTGGGCGGTATCTTTGCAGCCTGTTTGGATTGGTGCCGAGGCTACGTGGATAACATTCGCATCGACACCCACCGCGACAACCGGGTGATGCAGGAGTTGCTCATTCGTCACGGATTCAGCCGTTGCGGTATCATTTATCTGGCCAACGGCGACGAGCGTATCGCTTTTCAGCGGGAGTTTGACCGGTAGTCTGGTTGCGGAATAAATAGAGACGAAGAGGGGGCGGAAAGATTCTTTCCGCCCCCTCTTCGTTATGGTTGCCCCAGGTTGTTATTTCACGGTCAACTTGGTTGTGACGAGACCCTTTTCGCCCGTAATGCGCATGAGGTAGATGCCCGGAGCAATACCGTCCAGGGCGACGTCCGTCTGCTCACCGGCCTGTACATCGCCCACATACTGGCGATAAACCTCCGAGCCGTTGAGCGAGTAGAGAGCCACGCTCACCCCTTGGTCGTCGTTCGGCAACAGGAAATGGCATTCGGTTGTGGCCGGGTTGGGATAGACCATCGGGTGGGTAGGAGCACCCACCTTGTCCAAGCCCGAGACATCGCCCGAGAGATTGATACATTGAATCAACCCGTTATAGGCATCGAGTTTGCCGTAGCCCCAGCGGTTGTCGCCCACACCGGCAATCTCACCGGTATAGTTGTCGGTCTTGGCCGTTTTGGAAAAGACTTCACGCACCTCTTCGGGGGTAAGGGTCGGTCGGGCCTGCAACCAGGTAGCCAGCGTACCTGTCACGACAGGTGCAGCCATCGAGGTTCCTTCCATTGAGCCGTAGTAATATTTGGTGTCGTCTATATTCTCTATAGAAACTACATGTTCGTATTCCGATCCTCCACGTTGGCAAGTGGTACTGTTGAGCGACGATACGAGCATTGTGCCAGGGGCAGTAATATCGGGTTTCATACGTCCATCGATTGTGGGACCCTGGCTCGAGAAAGAGGCCAGTTGGTTTAGGGTTCGTCCCGAGCGGTTGTACAAGGAGCTGTAATAGTGCACGACGTTGTTGCAACTTGTATAGGCTCCTACCGAGATGATTCGTTTGCCGGTACCACCGATTTCACCCATGGTCGAGTGGGTGTCGCCGCTGGTAAACTCGTCATTACCCGAGTCGTAGAACCACGAATAAGAGGCATCGGTCCAGGAGTTTATGGTGGTCCCTTCGCTGCCCGATACCTCGAACCCGATGTAGTAGTTGTTTTTCAACGATTCCAATACGATATCGAGGGTCACGTTCCCTTTGTGGTTGTTGGGGTCGGTTGCTGCGCCAACAGTCACTTCGCCGAGAGAGCCTGAGGGGTTTTTGATTACTCTGCTTATGCCTGTGGTTGTTGAGAAGGCATCGGAGGTATATACCACTTTGTCATTGACTTTATCGTAGACAATTACCTTAACGGTGAAATCCTTGTCGGCATCGCCCCAAATATCGATGGAGCTTATCCAATATCCGTAATAGGGAGTAATTTCGACCAGACTCTTCATGGTTGTGTCATCGGCCGTGAAGGTCTTTTGAGCGTGTATGGGCATCTCGCCTTCGTTACCGGCGGCACCGACCAGCAGCCGGCCTTCGCCCTGCAACTCGTCGCAGATGCGGTCGAAGGTAGACGTACCGTCGTGAGGACCGAAGTGGTGCCCCAGACTCATGTTGATGACGCAGGGTTTTCCTACCGATTCGGCGTAGTCGTAGATGTATTTGATACCGTCGGTGATGCTGGTGTTGCTGCTGCTGTTGTCGGCCAGATTGTAGCTCACGAATACCAGGTCGGCATCGGGAGCGATACCGTAGTAGCTGTTTCCTTTATAGGCACCGGCAGCGATACCGGTCACATGGGTAGCATGGGTCTCTTCCTTGTCATCGTATTGGGCTGCCTCAATCTCCTCGGGAGTGGTATATTCGGTGCCATAATGATATCCTTGGGGAGCATTACCGATCACGTTTTGATTCCACACTCTTTTCAGACGCAGTTCGTTACTCTGCGAGTCATAAAAATTGATATGGTTGTATTGCAGCCCGCCGTCGATTATACCCACTACGACACCTTTTCCCGTGTAGGCCTGCGACAGTCCGGTTCCGGCATGCAGTGCATCGGCATTGGTGAATGCCGCGCTGCGCACGTTGTTCATGAGTTTGCGCACGGGACGACCGATTTCGACATATTTTACAGCCGGTAACTGGGATACGGCTTCCAGATTGTCGGCCGGAATACGAACCGAGAGTATGGTGCCATATTGGGCGTTGATGACTACGCCGTTCTCTTCGAGCCCTTCGAGGTTGTTTTCATCGTTGAGATGGAGGAAGGCCGATACGACGGTCTGATTCTTGTTTTGTGAAACAGCGTATACCGACTTTAACATCGAGCGTTTGGCCGCTGTTGTAGTTTCGTAACTGTGCAAAAAGTTTTGGGTCGATGGCGACATTTTTACATCGGCATTCAATCCCGGTTGGCAGAATGCCGCTAATAAACAAAACGAAAGTAAAACCTTTTTCATCGATTTAGTGATTATAGTTGTTGGTTCAATAGGTTATCGGTTGCGCACGGGCGAAGCTGCCTCGATATAGGTAATGCCCGGCAGGGTCACAAATTGGGGAAGGCTTCTTAGTGGAATGGCGAAACTATACATCGAGTTGTTGTATTTCACGCCGTATCCTCCCAATTGGGTGAGTGCGTCGACGTTAAATTCGTCGTTGGTGTGCAGAAATCCCGTCACGAGATATTCTCCGTTTTGCGGCCGCAATACGAATCGCTGAATCAGCCGTTCCGAGGGGACATACTCGTCGAGTGTCTTACCCGATTGTTTGAGATCGGCGGTCCAGGTATCCCAAAACATGCGGAATGAGGCTGATGCGGATACCTCTTGCGGCAGGGTGTAATCGGTCGTCACGACCGTATGCTCTGTTTTTGACATACTTTTATTTGTGTGGCAAGCTGCCAAGGCGATGATTAACATCGCTGTGCATATAAATTTCCACATAACAATATATTACTTTTAATAAGCATGCAAATTTAGAAATTTATTTTTTAAAATTGTTTTTAAAAAACGAAATAATGCTGTATACCCGTTGACGGAATTACATGGAATAGAAATCATATGTATAACGTTATACGCATTTCTGGTTTGTAACCGAAATTGAATCGGGAATAAGGATATAGATGGATATTCTCTGTTTTTTATTAATGGAATGAACCATTGCAAGGTGTTTTATGTTGTATACTGATTTTCAGTGGATTAAATATAATGAAAAATTTTAATATACTTACAGATAAGTTGATCCGTTTATAATGGTTTGAGCCGGGTTGAAAGCAGAGTATTCAGTTCAGATTCCGAAGGGTTATTGGCCACGATTCTTCCGTCGGGGCCGATAAGCACGAGGTGGGGGATACCCTGGATTACATACGAGAGAATGGCTTCGGAGTCCCACCCCTTGGGGTCGCCCAGTTGCGGCCAGTTCATCTGGTGGGCTCGCACGTAGTCGAGCCAGTCGCTGCGGTCGGTATCGAGCGAGATGCCTACAATCGAGAACCGCTGTTTGTCATATCGGTTGTAAAGTTGTTTCAGGTAGGGCGTTTGCCGTTGGCAGGGCGGGCACCACGAGGCCCAGAAGTCGAGCAGTACATAGCGCCCTTTCCCGATATATTGCGAGAGTGAGGCTTCGTGTCCGTCGGGTGTTTGCAGGGGCAGGTCGATGTAGGGCATGTCGGGGGCCACGTTTTTGAGCCGGGCCAGCATGCGGGCCACTTTGCGTATGGCCACATTCTTTCGGAAGGCCGGTGCTGCGTTGGCGATGAGTTGCCGTTGCTCGTCGGGAGTAAAGAGAAAACTGTTTTGCAGGAAGAGATAGACCGATGTCACGTTGTCGGTATTGGCTGCGATATACTCCCGGGTAATCTTTTCGAGACCCTTCTGTTCGATTTCAAAATCTTGTTTCAGGGCGAGGAAGGCACTGTCGGTCAGTTGCCCCGACAGGTAATCGTTCAGATATTGCCGGGCAATCGTCTGCATTTGCCGGTCGAACGACTGTCGCCTCTCTTCGTAGGCTTGCAGTCGGTCGTTCAAGGGTGTTCCGCCTATTTGAGTCACCGAATCGATAGAAACCTGTATTGTGCCAGGTTGAAGGGCAAGCAGCAGAGGGGGGAAGGTTGAAGCCCGCTCGTTGTCGGGTACCAGTATGGCGACGGCCGGTTCCCGCTGACGACCGTGAAAAGCGAAGTGTCCACCGTTGACCACGGCGCTGTCGATGATTTCAAAATGCTCTTGGTTCAACTTTTGCAGCAAGAGGAGGGTCCCGTCGGGCAGGAGGCTGGTTTCCCCCGCAATTTCATATTTCCCGTTACAGCCGGCCAAACTCAATCCGAGGGCTATGTATCCGATTAATCGTACTAATTTCATGGTTGTTGCACATTTCCGTTTATATGGTATAAACAGAAGATTTTCAACAAGGTTTAGCCGATGTGGGGGATTAACACCTGCTTGCGGCGTTAATTAAAGGGGGGGGCGATGGATTGACAGTCGGTCGGTGTGTGGAAATTCGGACTGGGGAATTAGGCCGCAGAGGGTTGGGACTGTGTTTGGGGATAACGGGGAATCAATCAGCGGAATCGACGAAACATGCGGACGATGCGGGAGACCAGTCGGAATCCCCACAGGGCACTTTCGAGCAGCGTGAATCCGCTCAGCAGGTTGCTGCCGATATATTTCGTGACCGACTTGGCTTCGGTGAAGGGTGACACGACTTGGCGATAGGCTTCGTCCACAGCCTTTCGTTGGTCGGCAATAGCGATTTTGAGAGCCTGCCGACGGGTGGCAATCTCTTCGAGCGTGAGCCCTTTTGAATGTGAGGTCGGTTTGTTCATGTTATTGAGGCTTTGAGTCGTTGTCGCTGTCCAGCAGGACACGTGAGATGAATCGGGTGATGGGGGCGAGAATGAGCCGTTGCTTGAAGATGACCACAAGGGCGATGAGCAACAGGAACAGGGCACCGAGCAGGGCGTAGCTGCCCACGATGCCCACGAGCGGTTCCAGCAGATAGACCAGCGCGAAGGAGAGGTATATGCCGGCTCCTACGGCGAGGACCAGGATAATGATAAACAGCACCGACATGCCCAGGATTACCGATAGTTTTTCGGTAGCCGTGAGCTTGGCATAATCGATTTGCAGGGTGAGGTATTTCTTGCCTTCGTCGAATAGTCTCTTCAATGCGTTTTCGGTAGTATCGGGCATAATGACTGGGATTAGAGGAGTAATCAATAATACATACCGATGAGAGTATCAAAGCCACCGGCGTAGGTGAGCCTTGATATCCTCATCGTTGCAGCGGTGCGAATTATTTCACACCCTTTACCTCTTCGGCAATTTGGTCGACGAGTTGTTCCATCTCTTCTTTTTTCAGACGGATTCCCTTGTCGTGAAGCATCTTGCAGATGCGAGCTCTTGTGTCGGACCCTTTTTCAGGGGCAAACAAGATACCGGCCATGGCACCCACGGCAGCTCCGCCGAGGAATGCAAACAGTAAATTAAGACCTTTCATAATCTTTGTTTTTTAATGAGACTATAAAGAGATAAGAGGAGGCGAGTGGCAAACGAAAAATACCTTTTCCGTGTAGGCCGTTCCACGTCCTGTCCTATCTACTCCAAAGATAACAAAAGAATTGGAATTTTGTTAGCCGACGGCCCGGGAATTTTGCTTTTATGAATTGTTTTACAAAAAATTATAAAGGAGGGTAGGTACCCGAATCACGTATCGCGAAAGTTCGTATCTTTGCAGTCGCTTTGCGGGGAAGGGGGTATCCCTTCAATCTGTGGCGTGTCGGGGCGGTAATGGAAGAGAGCCGTTGGGCCCGTGCGACAGAAGGCAGAGCAGTCAAAAGAATTCCTGAAATTATGTCTGAACAGTCAATCTTCATCAAAGGGGCACGAGTCAACAACCTGAAAAATATAGATGTAGAGATACCTCGCAACCGCTTTATTGTCATCACGGGGCTCTCGGGTTCGGGAAAATCGTCACTGGCCTTCGACACACTCTATGCCGAGGGGCAGCGCCGCTACGTCGAGAGCCTGTCGGCTTATGCCCGGCAGTTCCTGGGACGTATGAGTAAACCCGAGTGCGACTACATCAAGGGCATACCGCCAGCCATAGCCATCGAGCAGAAGGTCAACACGCGCAACCCGCGGTCGACGGTGGGTACCTCGACCGAAATCTACGACTACCTGCGCATGCTCTATGCCCGTATCGGGAAGACCTATTCGCCCGTGTCGGGAACCTTGGTCAAGAAACACCAGGTGGACGACGTGGTAAACTGTGCCCTCGGATTCCCCGACGGTACGCGCTTTGCCCTGCTCACCAACCTGTCGATTCCCGAAGGGCGTGACTTGAAGACACAGTTGCAAATCTTGCAGAAGGAGGGATTCCCGCGGGTCGAGGTGGACGGCTGCTTTGTGTCGATCGAAGAGTTGTTGGGCGGTGACACTCTGCCCGAAGCTTCGAAGGTGCGCCTGGTAATCGACCGGTTGAGCGTGTCGCACGAGAACGACACCGTCAGTCGGTTGGCCGATTCGGTCGAGACCGCCTTCTTCGAGGGGAATGGCGAGTGTACCGTTCAGATGCACACGCCCGAGGGGGTGCAGGAGTTCAACTTCTCGAAACGTTTCGAGGCCGACGGTATCACCTTCAACGAGCCGAGCGACTTGATGTTCAACTTCAACAACCCCGTGGGGGCCTGCCCCGAGTGCGAGGGATTCGGGCGGGTCATCGGTATCGATGAGGACCTGGTGGTGCCCAACAAGACCCTCTCGGTTTACGACGATGCCGTGATGTGCTGGCGGGGCGAGAAGATGAGCGAGTGGAAAAACGCACTCATTCGTCGGGCCGAGGCGTTGCATTTCCCCATACATCGCCCCTACTATAAGCTCACCGACCGCGAGAAAGATATTTTGTGGCACGGAGCCGGCGACTTCGAAGGAATCGACGGTTTCTTTGCCATGCTCGAAGCCAACCAGTACAAGATACAGTACCGGGTGATGCTCGCCCGCTACCGGGGCAAGACTACCTGCCCGGTGTGCAAGGGCAGCCGTCTGAAACCCGAAGCCGAATATGTGAAGGTGGGGGGCCGCTCCATTACCGAGTTGGTGAATCTGCCCATCGGCGAACTGAAAACCTTCTTCGACGAACTGCAACTCGACGAGCACGACTCGGCCATCGCCAAGCGATTGTTGACCGAGATTAGAAATCGTATACGCTTTTTGCAGGAGGTGGGGCTCGACTACCTCACGCTCAACCGGCTGTCGTCGACCCTCTCGGGCGGTGAGAGCCAGCGCATCAACCTGGCCACGTCGTTGGGCAGCAGTCTGGTGGGTTCGCTCTATATCCTCGACGAGCCCAGCATCGGGCTCCATTCGCGCGACACGCATCTGCTCATCAAAGTGCTGCGCGAGTTGCAGGAGCTGGGCAATACGGTTGTGGTCGTCGAGCACGACGAGGAGATAATCCGGGCAGCCGACTATATCATCGACATCGGTCCGTTGGCCGGTCGGCTGGGAGGCGAGGTGGTCTACCAGGGCGACCTCTCCCGGTTGCCCAAGGCCACCCGCAGCTACACCATGCGCTACCTGACCGGCGAGTGCAAGATCGAGGTGCCAGCTACCCGTCGCAAATGGAACCAGTATATCGAGGTCGAAGGGGCTGCCCAGAACAATCTGAAATCGGTCAACGTGAAATTCCCGCTCCGGGTCATGACGGTGGTCACGGGGGTGAGCGGTTCTGGCAAATCGTCGCTCGTGCGCGATGTCTTTTATCGCGGACTTCTGCGCTACTATGGCGAGGGGGGTGAGATGCCGGGGACCTATTCCCGATTCACGGGCGACATGGACCGCATCAAGGCGGTCGAGTTTGTCGACCAGAATCCCATCGGAAAATCGACCCGTTCCAATCCTGCCACCTATCTGAAAGCCTTCGACGAGATACGCAAGCTCTTTGCCGACCAGCAGGGGGCCAAGCAGATGGGATTTTCGCCTTCGTATTTCTCGTTCAACTCCGAGGGTGGACGCTGCGAAGAGTGCAAGGGCGAGGGTACCATCACGGTCGAGATGCAGTTCATGGCCGACATCGTGCTCGAATGCGAGGCCTGCCATGGAAAACGTTACAAACAGGAGGTGCTCGAAATAGAATATCGGGGCAAGAACATCAGCGACGTGCTCGACATGACCATCAATCAGGCCATCGAGTTCTTCTCGGAGGTTGACGGCAGTCAGGAGAAGCGCATTGTCAAGCGGTTGAAGCCGCTGCAAGATGTGGGCTTGGGATATATCAAGCTGGGACAATCGTCGTCGACCCTCTCGGGCGGTGAGAACCAGCGGGTCAAGCTCGCCTTCTTCCTCAGCAACGAGCGGCAGGAACCCACACTCTTCATCTTCGACGAGCCCACTACGGGGTTACATTTCCACGACATCAACACGTTGCTGAAATCATTCAACCAGCTGATCGAGCGCGGACACACCGTAGTGATTATCGAGCACAACATGGACGTCATCAAGTGTGCCGACCACATTATCGACATGGGGCCCGAAGGGGGTAAGGAGGGCGGATACGTCGTATGCACCGGCACACCCGAAGAGGTGGCCCGTTGCGAGGCCTCCTACACGGGGCGGTTCCTGAAAGAGAAGCTCGGCATTTAGCGAATGCGGTCCATGCTGCGCACCAGTTGCTCGTCCTTGTTGATGGCTTTGTAGGCCAGAACATCAAGCACGAGAGCGACGAAAGGCATGATGAGGTAGGCCGTCCACGACGTGTGGGTAGCAGCCAGGTCGCCGTGGAAGGTATAACCGCTCAGGAAGATGACAACGTAGAAGGTCACCAGGAAGAAGGCGTTGATCATGCAGATGCGGGCCTGTGTAGGTCGGTTTTTGTAAAGGAAGATGGCGATAATCGACAATACGGCAATAATCGTCCCCAGGGCAAATACACCCCATGTGGGTGTGAATACCGAGGTGCGTGCAATCGTAGCACCCGCTTCGGCAGCTTGTGCGGCAGGCTCGGCCATGACGGTCGATACCCCTTGCGCGGTGAAACTGTAAAGCCCGTCGGGAGTATCGAACTGGGCGATGGGACAGAAGAGGAACGTGGCCATCAATGCAGCGGCCAGCAGCAGATAAATCGATTGAATGCGTTGTATCATAATATAGGTGTATAAATCGGTTGAGTCATGCAAAATGCTGCATGATGTTGACAAAGATAGTGCAAAGCCCGGGGAGAAACAAATTTTGGACGGACGAGATTCTTGGCGAGCGATGACGCCGATGCAAAAATGGCAGGCCGTCAGGCGATTTTCGGGAAAACGTGGGGCCTGAAAATGTAAAAACGAAATAACCTTTTTGCGGCACACTATTTGCAGGCTAAGTTTGTTATATTGGAGAAAGCTCCGTAAATTTACTACCGTTTAGATTTGCACCGATGATTACAACCGAAATTGCCAAACAACAATACGAGATATACGCCTTGTTGGCCGAGCGCCGTTTGAAAGATGCCTTCGGCAAACTGGCTGTGCTGATTACCGAACTGCAAGACTGGCTCAGCCGTGACAAGCTCAACGAGATGGAGACGTCGTATAAATACATGATACAATACATGCTCGACGGGGTGGAGGACCCCGAGCGTAAGCGCATCTACGACCACCTGGTGGTATCGGCCTATGCGCTCACCGATCGGGTCTCCGACGAGTTGGCGGCCCCCGTGTCGCCTACCCAGTATTACGGCTGGAAACGTTACGCGACGGCCAGTCGGGCCAACGAGACACTAGCTTCGCAGTGCGACCGCTGCGACCAGGCGCTCAACGACCTCTCGCTGGCCTCGCTGTTGAGCGGGCAGGAGCAGGACGCCGCCAAGTTGAAATCGTTGAAACGTCGGGTGGAAGAGGAGGCCGGTATCCTGTTTATGGACGTGTGGACCAACTATCCGGCTCGTGAAGAGGACTACGCCACGTTGCGCGATGCCCTCTATGCCAACCGTTTCCCCGACGACCTGGTGGGGCTGTTGATTTCGGCCCTGTTGCTGAATCTGCTGCACCGTTTCGATGAGGAGAAGTTGCTCCTCTTGCTCGACGGCTACCGGCAGGAGTCGCCCGAGATACAGATGCGCTCGCTCTGTGCGGCACTGATTGTGATGTATATCTATCGCGAGCGGCTGTCGCTTTTCCCCCGGGTGCAGCACCGTATCGATGCGCTGGGTGAGGAGCCCCGTTTCAAGGGCGACGTGCGCACCGTCTTTCTGCAACTGATCAAGACCCAGGAGACCGAGAAGATTACCCGCAAGATGACCGAGGAGCTGCTGCCCGAGATGATGAAGCTGGGACCGTCGCTCTACAAAAAAATCAAACAGGAAGATTTGATGAACGACATCAATGCCCTCGAAGAGAATCCCGAGTGGCAGGATATGCTCGACAAGACCGGTATTGCCGACAAGTTGAAGGAGTTGACCGACTTGCAGATGGAGGGTGCCGATGTCTTCATGAGCACCTTTTCGCACCTGAAAAGTTTCCCTTTCTTCCAGTCGATACAGAACTGGTTCCTGCCGTTTAATCCCGAGCACACGGCGCTGTCGGGGTTGTTGGACGGCCAGGGGGGTGAGCGGTTCAAGAAGATGCTCTCGGCTTCGGCCCTGTTGTGCAACTCTGACAAATACTCGTTCTGCCTGAGTCTGTCGCAGGTGCCCGAGTCGCAACGTCAGATGATGATGGGCCAGTTCGGTGCCGAGAATGCTGCCATGCAGGAGATGGCCAACGAGGAGCTGATGAAAAAGGAGAAGAGCCGCGAGAACATCTCCAACCGGTATATCCAGGACCTTTACCGCTTCTTTAAGCTCTATATCCGCCGCTCGGAGTTTACCGACCCCTTTGCCGGCCACATCAACCTGCTGCATGTGTCGGTTCTGGAACCGCTGTTAAGCGGGCAGGAGAGCCTGCGACTCATTGGCGAATACTATTTTCGTCGGGGATATTACGACGAGGCCCTCGAACTCTTCGAACGACTCTCGGCTACCTATCACTCCGACGCCGAGGTGTACCAGAAGATTGGCTTCTGTTACCAGAAGCAGGGCGAATATGCCGAGGCCCTCGAAGCCTTCCTCAAAGCCGAGATTATTGCCCCCGACAACTTCTGGACCATTCGCCGCATAGCAACCTGTTATCGCAATTTGAAGAAGCCCGAGATGGCCCTCTCGTATTATCACAGGGCCGAGAAGATACAGCCCGATAACCTGTCGGTGCAGATGAATATCGGCCACTGCTATGTCGAGCAGAAGGATTATGAAGAGGCGTTGAAATACTATTTCAAGGTCGACTACCTCGACCCCGACGGCGGGAAGGCTTGGCAGCCGATTGCCTGGTGTTCGTTCCTGGTGGGGAAGAAGGAGCAGGCCCGTCGCTATTACGCGAAGATTCTGGCCGGGAAACCCACCGCCCTCGACTACCTCAATGCCGGGCATGTAGAGTTTTCGCTGGGGCATATCCGGCAGGCCATCGACTACTATCGGCGCAGCATCGAACTCGACGGTGGCAATACGGCCAAATTCCTGGCCAACTTCAAGCAGGATATTCCCGACCTCGTCTCGGCCGGTATCTCGTCGAGCGATATACCCATCTTGCTCGACCAGCTCATGTATGGCATCACCGATGCCCGTTAAGGCCTTTTCGAGCAGTCGGGTAGGGAGGCAAACCCTATTTTTGCTCCGCAGGATATTCACTTTCGGGTTTTATTGCCTATCTTTGCACCCTCGTACAGAGGAGGATTAATTATGAAACGAATCGTATGTCTGCTGCTCCTTTGCGTGGCTTTTGCACAATTGCCCGTGAGGGGAGCTTCGCTCGCTGACTATCGCGAGAAGTTGTATGACCTGTTTATCGAGCAGAAGATTCCGCAGTGGGGCGCCGTCTTGACACAGATGAGTGCCGACAAGTCGTGTGCGACCCTCGACGGTCGTCATGAAATCTTGTGCGGTTATTACGGACTGGTGGGCCATCTGGTCGACAAAAAGCGGAAAACCGAGGCGCAGAACTATCTGAAAACCGCATTGGCTCTCTCGGAAAAATATCAGAAGCTATATCCGCAAGATGCCCGATTCAAGGCCCTGTATGCCAATTTGCTGGGTCTTAAAATCGCTCTTTCCCCCTTGAAGGCGACCACGTTGGCACCCTCCATGCTCTCTTCGGCACGTGAGGCCTACAAGCTCGCTCCCAACGACAGTTGGGTCTCTATCTTGTATGGCAACATACTCTTCTACATGCCTGGTATGTTTGGCGGCGATAAGGCCGAAGGGTTGAAATGCTATCAGCATGCCCGTCAGAGTATGGAGAAGAATGCTTCGCTCAATGCACATCATTGGCTCTATGTGCAGTTGCTGGTAACCATCGGGGTGGTCAACGAACGAAATGAGCACTACGAACAGGCGTTGTCCATGTATAAAACTATCATGAATAAATATCCCGGTTATGCTTTTGTGCGCGATGTGCTCTATCCGCGTGCTCAGAAAGCCATGCGGGAGAAACGATAAACTATGAACGACTATATGCAGGTGCGGCTCGATGCAGAGCCGTGTAGCGAGGTGGTCACCGATGTGCTGGCTGCCATGCTGGGTGAAATCGGTTACGAAAGTTTTGTCCCCGACGAGAAGGGGGTGACCGCTTTTGTTCCGCAGGGAAAATACGACGAAGCAGAGCTTGAAGCCGTGTTGGACCGCTTTCCCCTCGACGGCGTTTCACTTTCTCGGCAAGTCACTTTCGTGGCAGGGAAGGACTGGAACGAAGAGTGGGAGAAGAACTACTTCAAGCCCATTGTCGTGGGCGATGAATGTGTGATACACAGCACCTTTCACAAAGATGTGCCTCAGGCCCGCTACGATGTACTCATCGACCCCAAGATGGCGTTCGGTACTGGACATCACGAAACGACTACCCTCATGCTGCAAGCCATACTGGCTACCGATTTCACCGGTCGTTCGGTACTCGACATGGGGTGTGGTACGGCTGTGTTGGCCATACTGGCCGGCATGAAAGGAGCTTCGCCTATTGTGGCGGTCGACATCGACGAGTTTGCCACCGAGAATGCCGTGGAGAATGTGCGGTTGAATCACCTGCCCGATATTGAGGTGCGCCTGGGTGGTGTCGAGGCGTTGAAGCCGGAGACCTTCGATTTTATCTTCGCCAACATCAACCGCAATATCCTGTTGGCCGACATGCATGCCTACGTCGCACACATGAAGAGCGGGTCGCGGTTGTTCATGAGCGGATTTTATGTGGAAGACATTCCCGCGATACAGGCCGAGGCCGAGCGGCTGGGGCTGCGCCTGGCCGGTCACGCCGAGAAAAACCGATGGGCCCGGGTCGAGTGTATAAAAGATTGATGAAATTATGATGCGTACCATTTGGCGTTGGACAAAACGCATAGTCCTCTTCTTCTTCCTGTCGACCGTCTTCGTTGTGCTGCTGTACCGGTTTATCCCCGTGTATGTTACCCCGTTGATGGTAATCCGGACAGTCGAGCAGTTGGCCGATGGCAAGAAGGTCGAGTGGCATCATCGGTGGGTCCCCATCGAAAAGATGTCGCGCCATATGCCCATGGCGGTAATAGCCTCCGAGGATAATCGGTTCATGACCCATCACGGTTTCGACTTCGAGGAGTTGAAGAAAGTCATCGAGGAGAACAAGCACCGCAAGCGTCCGCGCGGCGCCAGCACCATTACGCAGCAGACCGCCAAAAACGTATTTCTGTGGCCCGGTCACTCCTATGTGCGCAAAGGATTGGAAGCCTATTTTACCGTACTCATCGAACTCTTTTGGGGGAAAGAGCGTATCATGGAGGTCTATCTCAACTCGATAGAGACGGGCAGGGGCATCTATGGGGTCGAGTCGGTAGCCCGGCAGCACTTTCACAAGTCGGCATCCCGGCTCACACGCTCGCAATGCGCTCTTATTGCCGCTACGTTGCCCAATCCTCGACGTTTCAATTCGGCTGCACCTTCGGGGTATATGTTAAGGCGTCAGTCTCAAATCGTGTCGTTGATGGGGAAAATAGCGCCGGTCGATTTTACGAAATAGAGATGGTAGGGTAGGGACTACTGTCCTTGATGTTGTAGCTCTTGTTGGAGCAACTCGATTCTCTTCTGATAGTTTTGAATAAGCTCTTGCAGGAGTTCGATTTCCTGTCGTTTGGAAGCAATCAAATCAGGTTTTTCGATTGATGAATTTTTAATATTTTTATAGATTTTAGAGGCTTCGGAAACAGTTGAATCCTCATCTTCCTGCCATGCCTGATATTTGGCCGAACTAATAAAATAGGATTCTCCGCACTCCTCATTATTGACCCATGTAAAGAAATTGGTAATAGGAATTTTCCAGTGGTTGGCTATATTCAGTAACACATTGATATTCATGTTTCCACCTCTTACAGCCTTGCCTATGGTATTCTTGTCTAATCCCAGTTCTTTGGCAGCTTCCTTGTATGTAAGCTTTTTCTGATGCAGAAATTTTCGCAGCAGATCGCCAGAATAGACCAGTTTTTTACCCTCATTCATATAGATCGATGTGTAAATGATTAAATCTGAACAACCTATTATGGTAGGTTGCCTGTTACTAATATACAAAAAAAATGAGAATCGGGTTACCCGAATCCCTTTATACAAAAGGGGTTCGAGAGCTCTCCCTTATTTGTGGAAAAGTCTTTTGCAGGGAGGGGAATGACAGGTATAAAAATTACAGAAAAAATTCTTTATTTCAAACTATTTATACTACTTTTGTTCTCGGTTGTCGGGCATAGAGATTTGGTGCTTGACACATTTTATAAATAAACCAATAAAAAATAGTTTGGCTTAAACAACTTAACTAATAACAACTATGGCAGAAAGTAAAGAAAAACTGTTTGACCAGTTCCCGCCGGTCTCCACGCAAGAATGGAAAGACAAGGTCATTGCCGACCTGAAAGGGGCTGATTTTGACAAGAAACTCGTATGGAGGACCAACGAAGGGTTTAATGTAAACCCCATGTATCGTGCCGAAGACATTGCCGGTCTGCACACGACCGATTCGCTTCCCGGCGAATATCCCTACGTACGGGGTACGCGTACCGACAACAACTGGCTGGTGCGTCAGGATATTAAAGTGACCGATGTCAAGGAGGCCAATGCCAAGGCTTTGGATATCCTCACGAAGGGTGTCGAGTCGCTGGGATTCGAGCTCTCGAAAGATTTGATTTCGGTGGAAAATCTGGGAACTTTGCTGCATGGTATCGATGTGGAGAAAGTCGAGTTGAACTTCTCCTCTTGCATGAAAAGCACAGTGAAACTTGCCGAGACGGTAGCCGCCTACCTCAAAACGACAGGTGCCGATTTGACCAAGATTTCGGGTTCTATCCGTTTCAATCCGTTTAAGCGCATGTTGACCAAAGGTCGCGATTTTGCCGACTATGCCGATCAGGCTGTTGCCATCATCGCCGCCGTGAAAGAGTTGCCCCTGTTCAGAGTGCTGGCTGTCGATGCCGTGATGCTGAACAACGCCGGCTCGTTCATTTCGCAGGAGTTGGGCTTTGCCCTCGCCTGGGGTAACGAATGGCTGGCTGCCCTCACTGAAAAGGGCTTGACCGTCGACGAGGTGGCCAATCGAATCAAATTCAATTTCGGAATCTCGTCCAACTACTTTATGGAATTGGCCAAATTCCGGGCAGCCCGCATGTTGTGGGCTCAGATTGTAAAACAATACAATCCGGCTTGCGATTGCGCCTGCAAGATGAAGGCTCATGCCCAGACTTCGGAATTCAACCAAACCGTTTTCGACGCTTATGTCAATCTGCTCCGCTCGCAGACCGAGACCATGTCGGCTGCCCTGGCCGGTGTAGATTCAATCACCACGACTCCCTTTGACAAGGCCTATAAGGAACCCGATGATTTTTCGGAGCGCTTGGCCCGCAACCAGCAACTGCTGCTGAAAGAGGAGTCGCATATCAACCGCATTACCGACCCGGGTGCCGGTTCGTATTATGTAGAGACCCTCACGGTTTCGATTGCCGAGCAGGCCTGGAAACTCTTCCTCGAAGTTGAGGACAAAGGTGGTTTCTACAAAGCCGTGAAAGAGGGCTTCGTACAAAATCAGGTAAACGCTTCGGCCGAAACCCGTCACACCAATGTAGCCCGTCGCAAGGAGATTTTGCTGGGTACCAACCAGTACCCCAACTTCAACGAAGTGGCCGGCGACAAGATTACCAAAGGCGAGGCTTGCGGCTGCGGTTGTGGCAAACACGACGACCACCATTGCGAACCCGAATTCCCCGTGCTGAATACCAAACGCGCCGCCAGCGACTTTGAAGCTCTGCGTTTGGCTACCGAGCGTTCGGGCAAACGTCCGTCGGTGTTCATGCTCACCATCGGTAACCTGGCCATGCGTCTGGCCCGTTCGCAATTCTCGGCCAACTTCTTTGCTTGTGCCGGATACAAGATTATCGACAACCTCGGATTTGAAACCGTACAGGCCGGTATCGATGCCGCTCTCGAAGCCAAGGCCGATATCGTGGTACTCTGTTCGAGCGACGACGAATATGCACAATACGCCCCCGAGGCCTTCAAGCTGCTCGACGGCCGTGCCCTGTTTGTCGTAGCCGGTGCCCCCGCCTGCATGGACGATTTGAAAGCTCAGGGTATTACCGAGTTTATCCACGTGCGTTCCAACGTTCTCGATACGCTGAGATCGTTTAACGAGAAACTCTCGATTTAAAGTCGTACCATTTTGTATCACGTCAAGAAAAACAAAAAAACAATGAGACCTAATTTTAAGAATATAGATATTACAAAAGACGCTTTCACTCACTCGGCAGGGAAAGTGGTCAGCGAGGGTGAGAACTGGATTACGCCAGAACAGATACCCGTTAAACCCATTTATACCAAAGAAGACCTCGAAGGTCTTGAACACCTCAACTACGTAGCCGGTATACCTCCCTTCCTGCGTGGCCCGTACAGCGGCATGTATGCCATACGCCCCTGGACAATCCGTCAGTATGCCGGTTTCTCCACAGCCGAGGAATCCAACGCATTCTATCGTCGCAACCTGGCCTCGGGTCAGAAAGGTCTGTCGGTTGCATTCGACCTCCCCACACACCGCGGTTACGATGCCGATCATGAGCGTGTGGTAGGCGATGTGGGTAAAGCCGGTGTATCTATCTGCTCGCTCGAAGACATGAAGGTGCTCTTCGACGGAATCCCCTTGAACAAGATGTCGGTATCCATGACCATGAACGGTGCCGTGCTTCCTATCCTGGCATTCTACATCAACGCCGGTCTGGAACAGGGTGCCAAACTCGAAGAGATGGCCGGTACGATCCAGAACGATATTCTCAAAGAGTTCATGGTGCGCAACACCTATATTTATCCGCCCGAATTCTCGATGCGAATCATCGCCGACATCTTCGAGTTTACCTCGCAGTATATGCCCAAGTTCAACTCGATTTCGATTTCGGGTTATCACATGCAGGAGGCCGGAGCCACGGCCGACATCGAGTTGGCCTACACCTTGGCCGACGGTCTCGAATACCTGCGTGCCGGTATCAATGCCGGTATGGACATCGACTCGTTCGCGCCGCGGTTGTCGTTCTTCTGGGCCATCGGCATGAACTTCTTCATGGAGATTGCCAAGATGCGTGCCGCCCGTATGTTGTGGGCCAAGATTGTGAAACAGTTCAACCCCAAGAATCCCAAATCGCTGGCTCTGCGCACACACTCGCAAACGTCGGGTTGGTCACTCACCGAGCAAGACCCCTTCAACAATGTGGGTCGTACCTGTATCGAAGCCATGGGGGCCGCTCTGGGTCATACCCAGTCGTTGCACACCAACGCCCTCGACGAGGCCATCGCACTGCCTACCGATTTCTCGGCACGTATCGCCCGTAATACTCAGATCTACATTCAGGAAGAGACCTACATCACCAAGGAGATTGACCCGTGGGCCGGTTCGTACTATGTAGAGGCTCTGACCAACGAACTCGCACACAAAGCGTGGGAGCATATCCAGGAAATCGAGAAACTGGGCGGTATGGCCAAGGCTATCGAAACCGGTCTGCCCAAGTTGCGTATCGAGGAGGCTGCCGCACGCACGCAGGCTCGTATCGACTCGGGCAAACAGACCATCGTGGGCGTGAACAAATACCGTCTCGAAAAAGAGGCTCCCATCGATATCCTCGAAGTCGACAACACGGCTGTGCGCAAAGAGCAAATCGAGCGCTTGCAGTACCTCAAATCGCACCGCGACAACGATGCCGTCAAGGCTGCCCTCGATGCCATCACCGAGTGTGTGGAGACCAAGAAGGGCAACCTGCTCGACCTGGCCGTCAAAGCCGCCAAGGTACGCGCTACGTTGGGCGAAATCTCTTATGCATGCGAAAAGGTAGTAGGACGTTATAAAGCAGTAATCAGAACTATATCAGGCGTGTATTCATCAGAAACCAAACAAGATGCCGATTTCGTTCGGGCAACGGAATTGTGCGAGAAATTTGCCAAGAAAGAAGGTCGTCAACCGCGTATCATGATTGCCAAGATGGGTCAGGACGGTCACGACCGGGGTGCCAAAGTAGTGGCTACGGGTTATGCCGACTGCGGTTTCGACGTAGATATGGGCCCGTTGTTCCAGACTCCGGCCGAGGCTGCCCGCCAAGCCGTCGAAAACGACGTGCACGTGTTGGGTGTATCTTCGCTGGCTGCCGGTCACAAGACCTTGATTCCGCAGGTTATCGAGGAGTTGAAGAAGTTGGGCCGCGAAGACATCGTGGTGATTGCCGGTGGTGTAATTCCCCCGCAAGACTATGACTTCCTCTACAAAGCCGGTGTGGCCGCCATATTCGGTCCCGGTACCTCGGTAGCCAAAGCCGCTTGCCAGATTCTTGAAATTCTTCTCGACGAATAATCCGTTTTCAGGAAGATATTCTCTCGAAACCGGGTGGATCTCGAAAAGGGATCTACCCGGTTTCTGCTTTCATGAAGATTGAGAATAGAGATGTAGGAATACAATTTTTTCAGATTATAGATAGGGGAAAAGTTTGTTATTCCCGTTTAATTCGTATATTTACACTTTTCTAAACCTCCTTAGTATGAAAAAGATATTTATCTCCTTGTGCGCGAGTGCCTTATTGGGAATAACCTCGCTTTCTGCCATACCGGCAAGGTCTATCCCCCAGACGGTTGTTCAGCCCGATGGGACCGAAATTACCGTGCGGTTGGTTGGTGACGAGTTTTATCACTATCGTGTGACAACCGATGGCATTCCCGTGGTACGGTGTGCCGATGGGTTTTATCGGTATGCCGAGTTGTCGTCGAGTGGAGCGGCTGTTGCCGGTTCGGTTATCGCTCGTGATGCCCGTTTGCGGAGCGATTCGGACAAGGCCTATCTCAGTGAGTTGGCCTCCCGCCGGGTGTCACAAGAATTGGTGGCTCATCGAAATCTGAAAAAACAACAGGCACAGCGCCACATTACCCGCCGGGTTACACAAGCGACTACCGGCGAAGAGGTACATGGCCTGGTGCTTCTGGTCGAGTTCAGCGACACGAAATTTGCCGCCACGAACGGTCGTGATGCTTTCGACGAGATGATGAATAAAGAGGGGTATGATTATCAGGGAGCCATAGGCAGTGCGCGAGACTATTTTATCGCTCAGTCGGGTGGTGCGTTTCAACCTATCTTCGATGTAGTAGGGCCCATAACACTCGATAAGAAGATGGCCTATTATGGCGGTAACGGCAGTGATGGCAGCACTGACCCCAATGCGTCGGAAATGATTATCGATGCCTGCCGGAAGGCCGAGTCGATGGTCGATTTCACCCTGTACGATCGCAACAATGATGGCTTTGTCGATTTGGTCTATGTCATTTATGCCGGTTATGGCGAATCGGCCAACGATGCGCAAGGTTCGCTCGACGATACCGTGTGGCCGCATGCCTGGTATGTTTATCAAGGAGCAAGGAGGTCCGTTCTTGTCGACGGTAAGTACATTGATGCTTATGCCTGCTCGGCCGAGTTGCTGGGCAATCGGGGAACCTATCGCGATGGCATAGGTTCATTCTGTCACGAGTATAGTCATACGCTGGGATTGCCCGATTTCTATGATACGAGCGGTTCGTATAATCCCAATTATGGAATGAGTTCATGGAGCCTTATGGATTATGGGTGTTACAATGGGCCCGATGCTAATGGCGACGGGTATAGCGATGGTTCGGTTCCCGTAGGGTACAGTGCTTATGAACGCGAGTTCTGCGGTTGGCTCACGATTGAAGAGTTGACATCGCCGGCATCGATTACACTTGAAAATCTGGCCGACAGTCACAAGGCCTACAAGATTGTGTCGAGCGACAAGAATCAGTATTTTACCCTCGAAAACCGTCAGCAAAAGGGGTGGGACCAGTATATGGCCTCCTCGGGATTGATGATATTGAAGGTCGATTACAACCAGTCGGTTTGGGATAGAAATACGGTTAACAATGAGTCGACTCGCCAGCGCATGACCATCATGCCTGCCGATAACCAGTATAGTTCAAGAAATGAGTATGGCGATTTGTATCCCTATGGGGGTAACAACTCGTTTACCGACAGCAGTCGGCCTGCGGCACGAACCAACACGGGTGAACTGTTGGGAAAACCGGTGACCAATATTGCTGCCAATAATGGCGTGATAACTTTCGATTTCATGGGGGGAACCCCCGCCATAATAGCCCCGGTTGCCAACGAGGCTACCGAAGTTTCGGCAACCGGCTTTACGGCCAGTTGGTCGCCTGTTGAGAATGCTGCCAGCTACACGTTGAAGGTCGGACGCAGAGATCCGTCGGCCGGGGGGGATATCCTGTTATCGGAAAGTTTCAACAACATTTCGACTGCAAGCACGACCAATGTGGGCGGAATCGGGTCGATGAAAGATATTGCCGACCAATATTTCGAAACACCGGGTTGGCGTGGAAAATATGTTTATCCCGAGGTGGGTAAGATAAAACTGGGCAACTCGGCTAATAGCGGGGCCTTGTGTACACCCGCACTTGACCTCTCGTCGTGCGGTGGTGTATTTACGGTTTGTTTCGATGCTTCGCGGTATAACTCAAAAGAGCAGTCTGTGATGAAGGTCTATCTCGAAGACGACGAAGATAACGCCCAAACCACCGATATGTTGCCTGTCGATGAGATGAATACTTATACGTTGACCTTTACCGGCGGAACGGCCAACAGTCGCATCGTGCTTGAAGTGGTGTCCACCAGTGGAAAGAGATCCTATATCGACAACATCGTGGTATATAGCGGCGAAGTGCAATCGGACGGAATGGGTTCGGAAACCGTTGACGGAGAGTGGCCCTTGACCTTGACAGGTATTACCTCAACCTCCCATCAGTTCACCGATCTTGAACCGGGATATGTCTACACCTATCAAGTGAAGGCCGTTACGGCCGAGGGAGAGGAGAGTGCCTACTCCAATGTGGTGAAAGTGAAGTTAGATGCTCCGTCGGGTATCTGTGATGTACTTGAAGTAAACCATCGGGTTTACGCCGCCGAAGGTGGTATCGTGGTCGAGAATGAATCGGCTCTGCCGGTAGAGGTAATCAACCTTATGGGACAAGCCGTTGTGACTACCGATGTCAATGGACGGGCGCTCCTGTCGGTTCCCGCACCGGGTATCTATATCGTGCGTTGTGGTACGGAAGTAACTCGGGTAGTAGTGAGATGACAAGATTGAATAGCCTGCATAACAGTCCGGAGTCGTTTTTCAACGACTCCGTTTTTTTTATCTTTTTATCTCTCTCTTGAAGGGTGCAAATCGATATTCTAATTTTTGTTAGCACAGTTGTGAAAACAAAAATGAATCGCTACATTTACTTGTCAAAAGAGTGGGGTGAATGATACCGAATGATTGGCTGGCGGTTGTTTCAAAGCCTTGTAAAAAGGAATACATGACCGAATGGGTGGTCGAGCAAATGCGGTGCTACCCGTGTCTCGACGAGTTGCTGTCCTGGGTACGGGGTAGTGGGGCCGAGGCCTTTCGGGCGGCACGCTGTCTGGAAATCGTATATGAACGGGACCGGCCCCTCTTCTTGAAATACAAGAGCCGCTTCTTGTCCGATGGGAGCCAGGTGACGCATCGGGGCGTAAGGCGCATATATGCCCATCTGCTGTACCGCATGCTTGAACAGGGCGAATATCTCCCTGCTCACGAAGAGGCCGAGAGGTGGGTACAAACCCTTTGTGCATGGAGTATAGAGCCAGGGGGCAAGGTGTCGGAGTTGGTGTGGTATCTCACTATCCTGAATCATCTTTCCGGTCAGGTCGAGTGGGCCGGTGATATGCTGCGGCAAATCGTGGAGATGAACGATGCCGACCGTTCGCCCGGCATGAGGGCCCTGTTGAAGCGTATGCGCAAATCATTAAAATAGCTTAAATACAGGTGATTTGCCCCGAGAAGCTGTTGTTATGATTACATTTGTAGAGAAAACCTGTGATGAAAGGGAGGTTTTAATATGAAAAAGAGTCTGTTTTTTATCGTGGCCGCTGCGTTGTTGCTGACGGGTTGCCGGTCGGTATCGGTTCTTTCGCTCGATGTATGGAGGCCGGCCAAGGTAACTTTTCCACCCACTGTCACGAGGTTAATGGTGGTCAATAATTCGGCTGAGCCCGAGGAGAAGGAGGGTAATCGATATAAGGATATTTCGGCAAAAGAGTTCACGCTTGTCGTTCCGCACGATAGTACCACCTATCGGTTGGCCGAGAATATCGCCGTTGAGTTGGACAATGCCCATTATTTCCCCGAGATAACCATTTTCTATGACGATTCCATCACGCTGCCCAAGAGCCTCTATCCGTTGTTGGACGATCGTCAATTAGAGACCATCAGGGGAGGAGCCTCCCATACGGCCGTGCTCTCTCTCGACAAGACCAATATGGCCGTGACCATGGAGGACCAGCCGTTGTACGACGATTATGGCGAAACGTTGTTCGTGACCAATCTGTCGGTGGCTACCACGCTGTGGTTGCGGGTTTACTGGCCCGATCGGGTCGATCCTACCACTGAACTTGTGGTCGATACCGTCTATTGGCAGACCTTTGGATATACCCCCGTCGAAGCTCACGGGTATTTACCGTCGACCGTCGGTTTTGTTCAAGCCGCCATGCAGCATGTTTCCCAACGGGTGCGCGATTTGCTTGTCCCGCATGTAGATCAGGTGGAGCGTTACCTGTACACGTCGACCAATCCGGCCATGAAAGATGCGAACGACTATTGGCAACAGCAACGGTTTACCGAGGCTTCGTATCTGTGGGAATATGTCTATGAGGAGCAGAAAAACAAGACCGATCGGGCTATGGCCGCTGCCAATCTGGCGGTTTATAACGAGTTGCACGATCAGTATGACAAGGCCATCGAATGGGTAGACAAGTCGCTCGATTTGTTTCAGGAGAAGGGCGGACATGAAAATACCGATGTGGCCATGTTGAAGGATTATCGGAAGCAGTTGCTTGACCGCAAGGCGGTTGATAAAACTTTGCAGCAACAGATGTAGATTACATCTTGTCTTTACGAAATAAGAAGAGCGTTCGGCCGGAGTCTTGCTCCTGACCGAACGCTCTTCTTTTGTAGAGGTGAAACCCGGGGTCAGCGTTCAAACGATACCGTTACGGAGCCCGAACCTACGGCGGCAGCCAGTCCAGCCGGATTGTCTACGCGTCCGATACGGGTGTAGCGGTAGGAGGTGGAGAAGCTCTCGTAGAACAGCACGATGCACGTCGAGCCGTAGAGCATCAGGTCACCCGTCTGTATGGTGCCCGGCGATGTGGGCTGAGAGGGCAAACTTTGGTCGAGATAGATATACTTTTCGTTGCCGTTCAGTTCGCTCATGTTCAGGCGCAGCGGCAGCAGGTCGGCAAAGGCCAGGGCCGTAGTATTGTCGGCCAGAGTAATGGTAAACGTAGAGTTACCTATTGTCATATTCAGTGTCATGGCGTCGGGTGTTTCGGGGTTGTCATTATCATTATCATTGTCATCAGGAGTATTCCCGGAGTTGCTCGATACGGACGTAGGTTCGTCGTTACGGTCGCAAGCGGTGAAGGCCCAGCCCGAGCTCATGGCAAAAAGTATGGCAAGGGCGGTTGCAATCAGCGGTTTCATCATGAATTGTTATTTGGTCTCTGGTTTGGTTTCAATCACGTGAATCAACCGGGCCGGAACACCACCGACTACCGTATTGGTAGCCACATCTTTGGTCACCACGGCACCCGCAGCCACTACGGCGTTGTCGCCGATGGTTACCCCTTGCAGAATGGTAGCGTTGGCTCCTACCCACACGTTGCGTCCCAGTACGATAGGGGCCGGGTAGGTAGTCTGTCGGTCCTCGGGGGCAAGGCCGTGGTTGAGGGTGGCAAATACCACGCCGTGTCCGATCTGGCAGCCGTCGCCGAGAGTGATGCCACCATGGTCCTGAAAGTGGCAACAGTCGTTGATAAAGACATTCTCACCCAAGTGTATGTTCTTGCCGAAGTCGGCATAGAGTGGAGGAAATACCCGCACCGTATCGGGTACGGGCTGTCCGGTAAGTCGGGCAAGCAGTTCGCGAATCTCGTCGGGGGTATGATAGGCGTTGTTCATTTGGCAGGTGATGCGCCGGGCCTCGTCGCTCATCTCGTTCATGAACTGTCCGATTTCGGCTCCTCGAAGCGGTTTGCGTTCGGCTGTATGTTGCAGAAATTCTTGAAGTGTCATGATTGTACCTTATTTTAAGTATTCACGGAAGAACGATTCGATTTTGTCAAACGGAATGATGTCGACACGGTCGTAGAGGTCGACATGCGAAGCGCCGGGGATAATCATCAGCTCCTTGTTGTCGCCGGTGAGTTTCTTGAACGCATCTTCGCTGAAATAGCGTGAGTGGGCCTTCTCGCCGTGAATCATGAGCACGGCGCTGCGTATCTCGTTGCTGTAAGTGAGCAGAGGCGTGTTGATGAACGAGAGGGCCGAGGTCACGTTCCAGCCGCCGTTGGAGTTGAGCGAGCATTTGTGATAACCCCGCGGCGTCTTGTAGTAGGCATAGTAATCCTTGACAAATTGCGGAGCATCGGCGGGCAGCGGGTCTACCACACCACCGGCCAACGCATAGGAGCCGTTGCGGGCATCAATGGTGCGCTGGGCATTGAGCTTTTGGCGCAGGGCATAACGCTGGTCGGCATCCATCGAGTCGAAATAACCGTTGGCGCTCACCCGGCTCATGTCATACATGGTCGAAGTTACCGTAGCCTTGATGCGGGTATCGATGGCCGCTGCATTCAGAGCCATACCGCCCCAGCCGCAGATGCCCAGGATACCGATGCGTTCGGGGTCCACGTCGTCGCGTATCGACAGAAAGTCGACGGCCGCGCAGAAGTCCTCGGTATTGATGTCGGGCGAAGCCACGTACCGGGGTTCGCCACTACTTTCGCCCGTGTAGGAGGGGTCGAAGGCAATGGTGAGGAATCCGCGTTCGGCCAGGGCCTGGGCATAGAGGCCCGATGCCTGCTCCTTGACGGCGCCGAAGGGACCCGAAATGGCAATGGCCGGCAGCTTTCCCTCTGCGTTTTTGGGTTTATACATGTCGGCGGCCAGGGTAATGCCAAACCGATTTTTGAAATGTACCCGTTCGACGGTAACCCGGTCGCTCGGGGCAAACGTCTTGTCGTTCTCTTGTGCTTGAATCGTATTCATTGTAAAAAGGGTTAGAAACAGGTGGAAAATAAAAAACTTTGTCTTCATGCGTCTTAATCTTAGTGATATACGTTGAGGTATCTCTTTTTTCTCGATACAAAAGTATAATGAGCCATGTACCCTTTTTGTAGACAAATCTTCGAATCTTGTACCCCAATCCTTGTTCTTGCTGGCGGTAGGGCAGGTGAAAATAAGAGGGCCCGGAAGATTTCTTTCGGGCCCTCTCTGTATGTGATTTATATCGTCGGGGTATTAGCCTTGGATAGCGGCGATACCGGGCAATACTTTACCTTCGATAGCTTCGAGCAAGGCACCACCGCCCGTCGAAACGTAGGATACCTGGTCGGCCAAGCCGAACTTGTTGACACAAGCTACCGAGTCACCACCACCTACGAGCGAGAATGCACCGTTCTTGGTAGCCTCTACGATAGCCTCGGCAACAGCGCGCGAACCCGATGTAAAGTTGTCGAATTCGAATACGCCTGTCGGGCCGTTCCACAGGATAGTCTTCGATTTTTTGATAACGTCGGCAAACAGAGCTTCCGATTTGGGACCGATGTCCATACCTTCCCAACCGTCGGGAATTTTGTCTACATCGCAGAAGTCGGTGTGAGCGTCGTTCGAGAAGTCGTCGGCAATTTTGGCATCGACGGCCAGTACGAGGTTCACGTGGTTGGCTTTGGCTTTTTCAATCAGTTCGAGTGCCAGGTCGAGTTTGTCGTCTTCGCAGATCGAGTTACCGATTTTGCCACCCAGAGCTTTGGTAAAGGTGTAGGTCATACCACCGGCAATGATGAGGTTGTCGACTTTGGTCAACAGATTCTCGATGATGTCGATTTTCGACGAAACTTTCGAGCCACCCATAATAGCGGTGAAGGGACGAACCATCTCTTTCATCACTTTGTTTACGGCAGCTACCTCTTTACCCATGAGGTAACCGAACATTTTGTTCTCGGGGGTAAAGTATTCGGCCATCAAAGCCGTGGAGGCGTGGGCACGGTGAGCCGTACCGAAGGCGTCGTTTACATATACATCGGCCAGGCTGGCGAGTTCTTTGGTAAACTCTTTCTGGCTGGCTTTAATGGCTTTCTTGGCAGCAGCTTTTTCCTCGTCGCTGGCATCTTCGGCCAAGCCTCTGGGTTTACCCTCTTCTTCGGCGTGGAAGCGGAGGTTCTCGAGCAGCAGCACTTCGCCCGGTTTCAGGGCAGCGGCAGCAGCTTTTACCTTGTCGCCTACGCAGTCATCGACAAATTTTACTTCGGTGCCCAGCAGTTCGCTCAGGTGAGCTACGATGTGACGCAACGAGAATTTATCTTCGGGACCTTTTTTGGGGCGGCCCAGGTGCGAACCGATAATGAGGCTACCGCCATCGGCCAGGATCTTCTTCAACGTAGGCAATGCTTTTACCATACGAGTGTCGTCGGTGATGTTAAAGTTCTCGTCGAGGGGAACATTAAAATCTACGCGTACAAATGCCTTTTTGCCGGCAAAATTGTAATTGTCAATTGTTTGCATATCGTTTAATATTTAGTATGTAACTCGTTTCTGTTTGGCAAATTTAGGTAAAAATCGATTATCTTTTTACTATTAAATGCTATTTTCTCTAAAAATCAGAGTAATCCTTTCTTGTGCAGCAGGTGTTCCATCTCGTACTGCACTTTCAAGGCCTCCTCACGGGCGGCCTGGGCAAACGTTTCGTCGGCCGCGGCGTAGATGATTTTGCGCGAAGAGTTAACAAGCAGGCCGCACTCGCTGTTCATTCCGTAGGTGGCTACCTCTTCGAGGCTGCCGCCCTGGGCGCCAACGCCGGGCACCAGCAGGAAGTTGTTCGGGGCGATGCGGCGCACGTCTTCAAACAGTTTGCCCTGGGTGGCTCCTACGACAAACATCAGTTGCTCGTCGGTTGCCCAGGTTTGAGCCACGCGCATCACCTTCTCGAAGAGGCGTTCGCCGTTGGCATCGGTGGTCAGCTGGAAATCGTGCGACCCTTTGTTGGAGGTGAGGCCGAGCAGAATGACCCACTTGTCGGGGTAGCCCAGGAAGGGTTTCACGCTGTCCTCGCCCATGTAGGGGGCCACGGTCACGGCATCGAGGTCGAGGTGGCAGAAGAAGCTGCGGGCATAGAGTTCCGAGGTGTTGCCTATGTCGCCCCGCTTGGCATCGGCGATGATAAACTGGTCGGGGTAATTCTCGCGCAGATAGCTGACGGTCTTCTCAAAGGCGGTCCAGCCCATTACTCCCAGACTCTCGTAGAAGGCCAGGTTGGGCTTGTAGGCCACGCAGAGGTCGGCCGTAGCGTCGATAATTGCCTGGTTGAAGGCAAAGATGGGATCGTCGGCCGATTTCAGATGCTCGGGAATCTTCTTGATGTCGGTATCGAGCCCTACGCAGAGGAACGATTTCTTCCGCTTGATATTTTCAAATAGCTGTTTCTTGTTCATGATATATGGGGATTATAGTTCACTCTCTTTGAGCCGCTCGGCATTCTCGGCCACGATGAGGTGGTCGATACAGTCCTGTATGTCGCCGTCCATGAAGGCAGCCAGGTTGTAGATGGTATAGTTGATGCGGTGGTCGGTGATGCGCCCCTGCGGGTAGTTGTAGGTGCGTATCTTGGCCGACCGGTCGCCGGTCGATACCATGGTCTTGCGCCGGCTGGCAATGTCGTCGATGTATTTCTGGTGCTCCTTGTCGTAGATGAACGAGCGCAAACGCGAGAGGGCACGCTCCTTGTTCTTGGGTTGGTCGCGGGTCTCGGTACACTCGATGAGAATCTCTTCCGTCTCGCCGGTGATGGGATTTTTCCAGTTGTAGCGCAGCCGCACGCCCGATTCTACCTTGTTTACGTTCTGGCCGCCGGCCCCGCTCGACCGGAAGGTATCCCACTTGATTTCGCCCTCGTTGATTTCCACGTCGAACTCTTCGGCTTCGGGCAGCACGGCTACCGTGGCGGCCGAGGTGTGTACGCGACCCTGGGTCTCGGTGGCAGGCACCCGCTGCACGCGGTGTACGCCCGACTCGTATTTGAGTGTGCCGTACACGTTGTCGCCCGTTACGGTGAAGATAATCTCCTTGTATCCGCCCGAGGCCCCTTCGCTGTAACTGCTCACCTCGGTTTTCCACCCCTTGGTTTCACAATATTTGGTATACATGCGGAAGAGGTCGCCGGCAAAGATGGCAGCCTCGTCGCCACCTGTTCCGCCCCGTATCTCGACAATGGCGTTTTTGCTGTCTTCGGGGTCGGCCGGTACGAGCAGCAGTTTTATCTCCTCTTCGAGTTGGGGCAGCTGGGCCGAACACGATTCGAGCTCCTCTTTGGCCATTTCGCGCATTTCGGGGTCGTTCTCGGTTTCGAGCAACCGGCGCGATTCGTCGATTCCGTTCAGCAGTTGTTTGTATCGTTTGGCCGCTTCCGATATTTTTTCGAGTTCTCGATACTCTTTAGTCAGCTTGACATACCGTTTCATGTCGCTTATGACGGCGGGGTCGGTAATCAAGGTTCCTATTTCTTCAAATCGGATAAGCAGTCCTTCCAGTTTTTCTAATAGTGAAGATTGTTCGCTCATTCGGGGAATATTTGCTTTGGGGACAAAGATACGAAATTCGCTCGATTTTCGGGAAGGACAGGGGTGAAAAGATGACTCGGTACAGAGCCCGAAGATGTCGTTGGGCCTGCACCGGATCATCTGATATACAGAGTAGTAGTTTAGGGGTAAAACACGTGTCGTGGAGGAATGTTTGCCTTGGTGGAAAACTTAACGTGTTTTAACAATAAAAGCGCCAAGGTTCCCTAATAGAGAACTTGGCGCCTGATAGATAGCTTTCATGTGAGGGAAGAGGGGCAAATCGAGTAACCTCGCTTGCCCTTTTCCTCCTCTTCATATTTCTTGGAATGACAGTCCCGATTAGAACCAGCGAACGTAGGCCAAATCCTGACGGTGAGGCAGATCGGGGTTCTGGGGGAACATACGGAATGAATAGCGGAATACGCCCGAGTCGTTGAGCAGGTAACGCAACTTGTAGGTTACCTTGGTGCCGTCGGTCTGTACCGGTTTCATTTCAATCGTCTTGTAGGGTTCGGTGTTACCCTCTTCTACGTTGGCGATAACGAGCTCTACGCCCAGGCAGTTGCCCAAGCCCTTGTTGTCGATAACCACGGTCATTTCATACTCTTCGCCTACATGAGGATTGTAGAGCAGGCCGTCGGGAATCGAAACCGAGCAGATTTCGATGTCGTTCCATTTCGATACAAACTCCTCTTTCCAGGCTGCAATCTCTTTGGCTTTGGCATAATGGTCGGCTTTGAGCAGCTTGGTACGTTTGCCCTCTTTCATATAGAAGCGGTCGATGTAGTCGTGCAACATGCGCTCCATGGTGAAGTGGGGAGCAATTTTGGCAATCGAGTTCTTGATGTATTGAATCCACTCGGGAGAGTAGCCCTTGCTGTTCTTGGCAAAGTAGAGGGGTACGATTTGGTTCTCGAGCATGGAGTAGATGGTTGCGGCATCGAGTTGATCTTGCTGGTTCTGGTCTTGGAACGTACGTTTGTCGGTCAAGGCCCAGCCAGCACCCTCTTTGTAACCTTCGTACCACCAGCCGTCGAGTACCGAGAAGTTGAGTACACCGTTCATTTCGGCCTTTTCGCCCGACGTACCCGACGCTTCGAGCGGACGGGTAGGCGTGTTCAGCCAGATATCTACACCCGAGATGAGCCGTTTGGCCACCTTCATGTCGTAGTTTTCGAGGAAAATGATCTTGCCGAGGAACTGCGGCATGCGCGAGATTTCGACAATCCGCTTAATCAAGCCTTGACCGGCGCCGTCGGCAGGGTGAGCCTTACCCGAGAAGATGAACTGTACCGGGTAGTTGGGGTTGTTGACAATCTTGGAGAGACGGTCGAGGTCGGTAAAGAGCAGGTGTGCCCGTTTGTAGGTGGCGAAACGACGGGCGAAACCGATGAGCAGGGCGTTGGGATTGATCTTTTCGAGCACCGATACGATGCGCGAGGGGTCGCCCTGGTTTTTCAGCCACGTTTCACGGAAGTCGTCCTTAACGAATTTCACAAATTTGTTTTTCAACGTCTGGCGGATATTCCAGATAATCTCGTCGTCTACGTCGTAAATCTTTTCCCACATTTTGGGGTCGGACTGATGGTCCATAAAATCGGGACCGAAGGTCTTGACATAGAACTCTTTCCACTCCGATGCGGCCCAGGTGGGCATGTGCACGCCGTTGGTCACATAACCCACGTGCAGTTCGTCGGGGCTGTATCCTTTCCAGATGGGTTGGAACATCTTTTGCGACACCTTGCCGTGCAGCCAGCTTACGCCGTTCACCTCCTGGCAGGAGTTGCAGGCAAATACACTCATCGAGAACTTCTCGTTGGTATCGGGGTTTTCGCGACCCATGTTCATCAGGTCTTTCCATTCGATGCCCAATTTGGCCGGGAACTCACCCATGTATTTGCCGAAGAGCGATTCGTCGAAGTAGTCGTGTCCGGCCGGCACGGGAGTGTGTACGGTGTAGAGCGACGAGGCGCGAACCACTTCGAGGGCCTCGCTGAACTTCAGATGATCATTTTGTACATAGTCGACCAGCCGTTGAACGTTCAACAGGGCCGCGTGACCCTCGTTGCAGTGGTAGAGGTCGGTCTTGATGCCCAATTTGTTCAGCATCAGGATACCGCCGATGCCCAGCAGGTACTCTTGTTTCATACGGTTTTCCCAGTCACCGCCGTAGAGCTGGTAGGTGATGGAGCGGTCCCACTCGCTGTTCGAGTCGAGGTCGGTATCGAGCAGATAGAGTTTGATACGACCCACGTTGACACGCCAGATGTGTGCGTAGACGATGCGACCGGGGTAGGGAACTTCGAGTACCATGGGGCGACCGTCTTTCTCGGTCATCTGCTCGATGGGCAGTTGATTGAAGTTCTGAGCCTCGTAGTTGGCAATCTGTTGGCCGTCCATCGACAGTGTCTGGGTGAAGTAGCCATAGCGGTAGAGGAACCCGACAGCCGTCATGTCGACGTTGCTGTCGCTGGCCTCTTTCAGGTAGTCACCGGCCAGAATACCGAGACCGCCCGAATAGATTTTCAATACATGGCTCAACCCATACTCCATGCTGAAATAGGAGATAGAGGGCACGTCTTTGCGTTTTTCGACGTTGATATATTTCTCGAAATGCTCATACACCTCGTTGATGTCGTGCATGAGTTGTTTGTCTTTCGTTATTTCTTCGAGTCTTTCATACCCGATGCGTTGCAGGAATAGAACGGGGTTCTCGTGAACCGCTTTCCACAAATCCTTATCTATCGATTTAAACAAGTTTTTGGCCTCACTGTTCCATGACCACCATAGATTTTTTGCTAAGACAGCCAGACAGCTCAACTCTGCCGGAACTTGCGATTTAACAGTAATATCACGCCAGTTAGGAGTGTTTGTGTTGCTTACTTGTACTTTCATAATAGAATATTGAATTTATTATTAAGTCTTGTCTGAATTAGTATTCCAAGTCGTTGTTTTCTTTGGGTTTACGTTGCGAGGCCTTTTCCAGTGCCAGATGGAAGGCCTGCGAGTAATATTCGATGAAGTTTTTCCATTCGGCTTCGAGCGAAACGGCAGTGGCGGCTTGTGCTATTTTTTCGCGTTGAGCTTTGCCACAGTGACTCAGGGCGAGAATGGTGTCGGCCAACTCTTCCGATACCTCCACAAAGTTAAAGTCGCTGCGATGCAGCACCTTCACACCCGATTTTCTCATACCTTGCTCCTGACGGGAGTTTATCCATTGGCCGAATCCCGAGAGGTCGGTGGTGATGGTGGGTACCCCGAAGGCAATGCTTTCGAGCGGAGTGTAGCCCCATGGTTCGTAATATGAGGGGAAGGCGGTGGCGTCGAGACCGATGAGCAGGTCGTAGTACGACAGGTTTACGATACCGTCGTCGCCCGTGAGATACGAGGGAATGAATACAATTTTTACCTGACTCCCGGGTTGGTTGTCGAGTTGCAGATAGTGTATCTGATTCACCACATTGTCCTGGTCGAAGTTGTGGAGTGTGTGGGTGATAAACGGCTCGGGCAGGGGTGTTGTCGCATGAGCCGGTTGTTTCAATCGTTCCTGCAAGTCGGTGCGGGGAGCATCGACCCAGGCGGGTACCAATACGAAGGCCACGATTTCCCGACCCCTGTCGAGACTTTTGGCTACTCGCTTGATGGCATCGACAAAGAGGTCGATACCCTTGTTCTTGTATTCATATCGTCCCGAGGTGGCAACCAGGAAGGCGTTTTTGTTGGGCCGTTCGCCCGTGAGCGCTTCGGTAATGTCGAAGAGCCGTTGGCGGGCCGTCTTGCGGCGCTCCTCATACGCCTCGCCCGAGGGGACAAAATTCCGTTCAAATCCATTGGGAGTTACCACGTCGGGCTTGCGGTCGAGCAGTTGCGTGCACTCTTTGGCCGTGATTTTGCTCACCGTCGTAAAGCAGTCGGCCTCGATAGCCGCCGTCTTTTCCAGCGAGTGTTTCGATACGATGTTCAGCTCTTCGGCCATCTGGTCGCCATTATACCCGGCCAGGTAGTCATACAGTGGTTTCCCGTTCCCGGCAATCGACCGGCCTATCGAGGTGGCGTGTGTCGTGAACAGGGTGGCCACCTGAGGCAGCGTATATTTGATGTGCAGCAGTCCCATGCCGGTCATCCACTCGTCGAAGTGGGCCACTACCTTGTATTTCTCGCCGTGAATGAATTTGTAGAAACTCTCGATGACCAGGGCCGATGCGTAGGCAAAGGCACACGACTCGTCATAGTCGCCGTAAGCCGGCAGCGAGTTTACCCCGTAGCGGTTCCACATCTCGCCATACAAGTCGTTCTTGTAGGCATAGAGCGGTTTGAAATCGACCAATATCACGATGGGGCGGCCCGGTACATTCCAGCGTCCCACCTTGACTTTCATGTTTTGAGGCAGGCAAGCCTCGTGCTGCCACTCCTTCAAAAGCGTTTTGGACCGGGTGAAATAGGGTGAGGGTTTATCGCCCCAGACATCGGGGCCTATAAAGATGACTTTATCCTTATATTGTTTTTGCAGAGTCTTTGCTTTGGTCGATAGCACGGTGTATATGCCGCCTACCTTGTTGCAAACCTCCCAACTTACTTCAAAAATATAATCAGGTATGAGTTGTTTTTCCATTCTTGTAAAATCACTCCCGCTTGTTCCTGGGAATGAGAGTGCAAATTTAGAGAAAATATTTTGTAACACAGCATGAAAAAAGATTTTTTGCAAATTCTTGTGTGGACAATTTTGTGGGCCGCAGAGATAAAAAACTCTTTTTATTGAAAAAGTAGAATTTGATCCGCGTTGTTATATCTAATCCAAATGCTGAAAACCGAGTTTTTCTGCTTGCCTTTATTGACATTAGTCATTGTCTTTCCATAAAACAAGATGCAGTCCGGCATCATCAAATTGAAAAATCGGTTTTCATTTGCTTTGGCTCTAACCTTTTGCTATCTTTGTTCGTAGAAACTTTAAAAACCGATAAGCTATGGCTAACAAAAGATCATTGAAAAAAGAGATTAACTACATCGCTGGCGAATTGCTGGCCGAGTGCCTGTTCAATAAATATTACGTGCCCGGGGTCGATGCCGGTAAACTCGATGAACTGGTGGGCAAGATTGCCGGTATCCAAGACGATTTCCTGTGCCGTGTGGGTGCCAACGGCGACAAGGAGCCCAAGAAGGTAAAAGCCTATTATAGAAAGCTGCGTGCCGATTTCGACAAGGCCATCGACGGCGTGTTTGAAGATCTGGCCGCCCTTAACGGTTGATGACTGCGATGAAACGGGCCCTGAGTTCCTTCCTGTTGAAGGTCATGGGGTGGCGGGTGACGGTTTCGATACCCGATTATCCCAAGTGTGTCATCTGTGTGGCTCCCCATACCAGCAACTGGGATTTCTTCATCGGTAAACTGGCCTATCTGTCGGTAGGCCGATTTGCGGGATTCATGATGAAGAAGGAGTGGTTCTTCCCGCCGCTGGGAGCGCTGTTACGTTCGATGGGCGGGGTGGCCGTGTCGCGCGACCGGCGCACCGATATGGTGGCACAGTTGGTAGAGATATTCAACTCGCGCGATCGCTTTGCCATTGCAATTACACCCGAAGCTACCCGCCGGGCCAACCCCGACTGGAAGAAGGGGTTCTATTACATAGCCCAGGGGGCGAATGTCCCTATCGTGCTGGCCTATATCGACTATCGGGCGAAGCGGGTTGGCATGGAGCGTACCTTTACCCCTACGGGCGATGTCGAGGCCGACATGCGGGCCATCAAGACCTATTACAAGGATTTTCATGCCCGCAGGCCCGAGAATTTTGTAACCGGATTATAACTGTTCTTTTTGTGAGCCGAACGGGGTACAACCCGTTCGGCTTTTTCAGTATGTAAAATTGAGCGAGATGGACGATTTGCTGAGGGTCGCACTGGTGCAGACCGATATCGTGTGGGAAGACAAGTCGCGTAACCGGGAGCGTTGTGCCCAAGTGTTGGAGCGGCTTTCGGGCCGTTGCGACCTGGCAGTGCTCCCCGAGATGTTTACAACCGGATTCTCGATGCGGGCCGAAGAGTTGTCCGAGCCGGTATCGGGGCCTACGGTCGAGGCTCTTGTCGTGTGGGCCCGGCAGTATCGCATGGCCTTGGCGGGTAGCTTCATGGCCCGGGAGGGTGAGCGGTGTTACAACCGAGGGTTTATCGTCACACCCGATGGCGAAGCGCATTACTACGACAAGCGTCACCTCTTCCGCATGGGCGAGGAGGGGCGCCATTTCACGGCGGGTAACCGTCACTTGGTAGTCAATTACCGGGGGTGGAACATCGCCTTGCAGGTGTGCTACGACCTGCGTTTCCCGGTGTGGTGCCGCAACGTGAACAACGAGTACGACCTGTTGCTGGTCGTGGCCAACTGGCCCCAGTCGCGGGGCTATGCGTGGCGCAGCCTGCTCATAGCCCGAGCTATCGAGAATGCGGCTTATGTGTGTGGGGTGAACCGTACCGGGAAAGATTCCACCTCAATGGTTTATCGGGGCGACACGATGGCCGTGGGGGTAAAGGGCGAAATCTTGGCTGAGGCCGAACCCTTTACCGAGCAGGTGGTCGAGGTCGAGCTGGACCTGTCGAAGGTACGCCGTTTCAGAGAGAAATTCCCGGTGTGGAAAGATGCCGATAATTTTTCGTTGGAGTAATCGCCCACTCTTGTTGTCCCTCCCCGAAGATTCATGATAATCCGTTTCCCCGCTATCCTGTGGAAGCTGGGGGTGTCTTTGGTATATTGTGTCAGGTACGCCGAGAGACCGAAAAGAAAATGGCAGCGACCCTCCCGAGCCTCTGCCATGTGTGGTTATTGTGTATAATGTGTAAAAATCGTATCGGTTTCAGGGTTGAGGTTGTGATTTCTCCGTCTCACGCAACCGGCATTCCCAGATGATACCCTTGTCGGTTGCCCCCTCGAAAAACTGTTCGACCGCTTTGCGACGGGCCGGAGGCATGAGGCCCCCGTATTTGAGACATATCTCACCCTGGCTGTCATAGACGGTGGTGATATTCTTGTCAAATGCTCCAGGTGTAGGCATGTAGATGGCGTAGTAGAGTTCGCCTGCTTTTTCATAGAGCGTGATGCGGCACTCGGTTTGCGAGAGACTCTTTTTCTGCTCCTTCAACCAGGCGATTTCGTCGACGGGGTTGTGCCGGGCGGGATTCTTCTCTACTACATATCGGCTGCTGCCACACGAAAGCAGCAGCATTCCGCCGCAGAGCAGGGCGATGAGGTTACGTATCGTTTTCATATGAAGATCGTTTTTCAGGCTTTGTAGCGTATCCACTTGATCATCTCCTTGTAGCTGGGTTTCTTGCCATACATGAGTATGCCCACGCGGTAGATGCGTCCAGCTACCCAGGCTAACCCGATGGCCGAGCCGTAGAGGATAACCATCGAGAGAACCAACTCCCAGGTCGATACCCCGAAGGGAATGCGCACCATCATCACGATAGGCGAGGTAAAGGGTATCATCGAGCACCACAGGGCCAGCGGTCCATCGGGGTTCTCGGCGCTGAAAATGCCGGCATAGAGGGCAAAGATGATAATAAAGGTAATGGGCACCATGAATTGCTGCGTGTCCGACTCGTTGTCGACGGCCGAACCGATGGCGGCAAACAGCGAAGCGTAGAGGATATATCCCCCGATGAAGAAGAGTACGAAGCAGATGAGCAACTGCGTGATGTTGATGCTGCCCAGCATCTGCTGTATCTCTGCCATGGCACCCATTTCGCCGGTGAGTTGAGCTGTGTCGATTGTGCTCATACCGCTGGTCATGGCAGCCATGTCGTTAATCTGCGAGGGGTCTACGCCTCCGCTCATCGAAAAGTAGGCTCCGGCCGAGAGGAAGATGCCGACCAGGAAGATAATCCAGATGCCCAGTTGGGTGAGGCCCACCAGTCCGATGCTGGTGATTTTGCCGATCATCAGTTCAAACGGTTTGACCGACGAGACCATCACCTCGACAATGCGATTGGTCTTCTCCTGCATCACGCTCGACATGACCTGCCCGCCATAGAGCATGAGGAACATATAGATAATCAGGGTCATGGCCATGCCGATGATGGTCACTACCTCGGTCGAGGTCTGGGTCTCGGCCCCGTCCTCTTCGAGCCGAATGGTATCGACCCGGAGGCTGATGTTCGACTCGTCGATGATGCGCTTGATGTCGGGGATATTGTAAGAGAGTAGTTTCTCGTCTTTGAGATAATCCTCCATCTGCGAAATGATTTCCAATTCGCAACTGGCCGTAATCTGTTTCTGCGAATAGATGGTCATGCCCTGGGGATTGTCGAGCAGGTTGTCCTTGATGATGACGTAGGCGTAGGGGGTGGTGCTTTCGTCGCCGTCGATACGCATCTGTTCGGGCGAGAGACTCCCTTGCGTATAGGTAAAGCGATATTCGTCGGAGCTGTGGTAGACATCTTTATAGAGTCCGGTCTGGTCGATGACGGCAATGAGCCGCGTCTCATCGCTCGACAGACTCGACAGCCAGATGGGGGCAAAGACGAGGGCCACCATGATGATGGGCGATAGAATCGTCATCAAGATGAACGACTTCTTTTGAACTCGGGTGAGGTACTCGCGTTCTATAATCAGCGATATTTTACTCATGATACAGGTGTTTTTAGCTTAGTTTTGTTTCTCTTCGAGAGCCGATTCGCCCACGGTTTCGATAAAAATTTCGTTCATGGTGGGGAGTATCTCCTCGAACCCAGCAATCTGGCACTGTTGGGTGAGCAGCCCGATGAGTTCGTTGTTGCTCATGTGCGGGTCGCGTTTGCGCAGGGTGTAGGCGTGACCTCGCGAGATGGCGCGCGAATCGGTTATCTCGTAGAGGTCGTTGCTTTGCAATTCGCCCTGCTGTACCTCGACCTGGAAGAGGTGTTTCTTGTGCTGCTGGCGAATGTCGTCCACCTTGCCTTGCAATACGGCGTGTGAGCGGTTGATGAGGGTAATCTCGTCGCACAACTCCTCTACCGAACCCATGTTGTGGGTCGAGAAGATGATGGTGGCACCCTTGTCGCGCATTTCGAGAATCTCGCGTTTGAGCAGGTTGGCATTTACCGGGTCGAAGCCGCTGAACGGCTCGTCGAAGATGAGCAGCTGCGGGTTGTGCATCACTGTGGTGATGAACTGTATCTTCTGTTGCATACCTTTGGAAAGCTCCTCGATTTTCTTCTTTTCCCAACCTTTGATGTCAAATTTGTTGAGCCAGTAGTCCATGCTCTCTTTGGCCGCTTTGCGCGACAAGCCTTTGAGCTGGGCCAGGTAGAGAATCTGTTCGCCCACCTTCATCTTTTTATAGAGACCGCGCTCCTCGGGCAGGTAGCCGATGTGCTCGACGTCAGAGGGGTGCAGCGGACGCCCGTCGATGTGCACTTCGCCTTCGTCGGGAGCGGTTATCTGGTTGATGATGCGGATCAGGGTCGTTTTACCGGCACCGTTGGGCCCCAGCAGTCCGTAAATGCCGTTGCGGGGTACGTGCACGGTGACATCGTCGAGGGCCCGGTGAGAGGCATATTGCTTGACGATGTGGTTCGCTTCGAGGTAATACATAGTATTTCGTTAATAGGTATATTGATAGGACAAATAACGGTATAAAATTTGAAATGGACAAGTAAAATGATAAAATTTTATTGTTTTTCGATAAATAAATATTGAATAGACCTTATTTGGGCGATACAATGCGGTCTCCTATCTGTTTGGCCAGGGTGGTTCTCACCTGGTTCAGCTCAACATTCTGTTCAATGAGTTCGTCGACCCGCTTGTCGTCCTTGTTGCGCGAGGCCTCTCTGATTTGCTCCTGTATCTGTTTGATAGCCTGGTCGAGAATGGCATTTTTCAGTTCGTAGATAGCCCGGGGAATGAGTTCCCACAAGCGGTCGGTCTCCGACTCGATTTTTTGAAATTTGGTGTGGACCTTGCTGAGCTGGTATTTCTCGCTCACCAGGTCGACGGCCAGCAGGCTGATGGTCGTGTCGGGGTAGGTGGTGAAATAGCGTTCGAGAAAATTGGTCTCGAAGGTCTGCAACTCCTCGTCTGTTTCGCCAAGGATACGCTCCTGCGCTTCGCTCTCTTTGCGTTGCTTGTCGGCAATGTCGCCACTTTCGAGGCGAATCTGTTCGATAGCCTCGTCGATGCGTTGGCGGCTCTTCGCCTGTAACTCGCTGCGCAGGGCCGATGCCTGCTGCGCCTCGTGTTCGCGTTGGGCAGCCGTGAGCTCCATGATTTGCTTGTAGAGGGGATTGCTCAGTTCGATATGGTCGATAGACAACTCATCGGTAATGTATTCCCACACTTTTTGCCACGACCCTTCGCTCGTTTCGAACAGGTTGCGGTACCCGTAGCGGACGATGTAACGAATGATTTCCCGCTCGTATTTGTCGAGAGGCGAACGGCTGGCTACCCGTTGTGTCAGCGAGTCGTGGGCGATAGGGGCAACTTCGGCCGCATCGGGTGCGACAGGTATGTCGGTGAGAGCATGGGGAGGGGGAGTTTCGCCTCCTTCGGCAGGACTTTCGTTCCCGCCTGCAACGGCCGGTTGCTGAGTGGAGGCCGGTTGTGCAGGTCGGTGCCCGGCCGCCTGGTACCGTTCGCGGGTAGACTGCTGCTCGGCCCGTTTCTGCCGCCGCTTGTTCAGCTCCGACAAGAGCACCTGCTCGTCGATTTGCAGCAATCGGCTGCACTCCTGCACATATACCGAGCGGACAATGGCGTCGGGTATGAGCGAAATACTCTCGACGATATTCGAGATGATGGCAGCCCGCTTGATGGGATCCTCGCCGGCATCTTCGAGAAGGAGCTGGGTCTTGAACCGGATAAAGTCGGTCTCATGCTCCTTGATGTATTTTCTGAACGATTCGGCACTCTGGCTCTTGGAGAACGAGTCGGGGTCTTCGCCGTCGGGCAGCAGCACCACCTTGATGTTGAGCCCCTCTTGAAGAATGAGGTCGATACCTCGCAGCGAGGCCTTGATACCCGGCGCATCGCCGTCGTATAGCACCGTGATGTTGTCGGTGAAGCGATGGATAAGCCGTATCTGTCCAGGGGTGAGGGCCGTACCCGACGAGGCCACGACATTCTCGATACCCGACTGGTGCATCGACAGTACATCGGTGTAGCCCTCGACCAGGTAGCAGCAGCGCTCCTTCTCGATGGCACGCTTGGCCTGGTAGATACCGTAGAGCTCGTTGCTCTTGTGGTAGATGTCCGACTCGGGCGAATTGAAATATTTGCTTATTTTTACCCCCGATTTGAGTATCCTGCCGCCAAAGGCGACCACCTTGCCCGACACGCTGTATACGGGAAACATTACCCGGCCGGCAAACAGGTCGTAGATGCTTCCGTGCTGGCCTTCGCGACACAGTCCCGTTTTGAGCAGGAACTCTGTCTTGTAGCCTCGTTTCTTGGCCTCCTGGGCCAGTGCGTCACGCTTCTCGGGCGAATAGCCAAGCCCGAACTTGCGGATAATATCTTCGTTGAAGCCCCGTTCCCTGAAATAGGCCATACCCACCGAGCGCCCCTCTTCGGTCTCCAACAGCGAATGGCTGAAAAACTCCTGGGCAAAAGCGTTGATCACAAACATGCTTTCGCGTTCGGTTCGCTTCTGTTTCTCTTCGTCGGTCAGCTCCTTTTCATGAACCTCGATGTTGTATTTCTTGGCCAGGTACTTCAGCGCTTCGTAATAGGAGAGCTGCTCGTGCTCCATGATAAAGTGTATGGCACTGCCGCCTTTCCCGCAACTGAAACATTTGCACACCCCTTTCGACGGAGAGACGCTGAACGAGGGCGATTTGTCGTCGTGAAACGGACACAACCCCCAGTAATTGGCTCCCCGTCGGCGCAGGCTGACGAAGTCGGAGACGACGTCGACAATGTCGGTCGCGGCCATAATCTTATCGATGGTTGCCTGGTCTATCATCTACTCTCTTTTTTGCCCCACGAAGATAACGATTTCTTTACGATAATGGCTCGTGGTATCTTACTTTTTTCATAGGAGAAAAACGATTGCCTGGGTTCTCTCTTTGGGGGCCGGATTTTGCTAAAAAATTCAATGGGTATATTAAATAATGTTGTATAACAGTTTTTTGTAGCATAAATTCTTGCGGGCGACACAAAAAAGAGATACATTTGTCACGTGTTTTTCATAGTATTAGATTTAAGGTTAATGAAGATTGGTTGTCGTGAGACAACCTTTCCTTTTTTAAACCCTTTGTATCTCTCTGTAAAATCCCTGTCCGATAAATAATTACGAGACAAAAAACAACTGGTACAACACCGATAAATGTGTTGCATCGGGGTGCGACTCATGAGTTGAGCCGATAAGCTAATGGGTATTTCCCGAGGAAATGACTGGCTGGCCGGGGAGTCAAAATTCCCGGGCACACTCTTGCAGCACCTCCGAAAGGGTGGGGTGTGCATGTATCATCTCTTTCAGTTGGGCGATGGTGGTACCTCGGTTCATCAGGGCCGATACCTCCTGCACCAGGTCGGCGGCATGAGCTCCGAAGATATGCCCGCCTATGATTCGTCCGTTCTCGTCGGCAATGAGTTTGCACAAGCCGTCGGGCTCGCCCATACTCACCGCCTTGCCGTTGGCCCGGAAGAGCGATTTTTTGGCCGTGAAGGCGATGCCTCGTTGCTTGCACTCCTCCTCGGTGAGTCCCACCATACCGGCTTCGGGACGTGTAAATACGGCTGAGGGGATAATATGCAGGTCGATGTTGCTCTTCTCGCCGAGCAGGTGGTCGATGACCTTTCGTCCCTGGAACGAAGCGGCGTGGGCCAGCATGCAGCGACCGTTCACATCGCCTATGGCGTAGATGTCGGGCACGTTGGTTTGCAGGTTGTCGTCGGTCTCGATACCTTTGGGCGAGTAGTGTATGCCCACTCGGTCGAGTCCCAGACCTTCGACGCGGGGAGCGCGTCCGGTAGCAATCAGCACGGTGTCGGCCTCGACGGTGTGCTCCTGATTTTTCCAGGTGTAGCGTACGGTCAGAGCCGGGCCGTTTGGTTCGATACTCTTCACACCGGCCTGGTTGAAAAATTCGATGCCCCGCTTGCCGAGTACCTGTTTCAGCCGTTTGCTGATGTCGGTATCGAAGTTGGGCAGAATCTCTTTGGCAAATTCGAGCATGGTGACCGCGCTGCCCAGGCTGCGGAAGATGGAGGCAAATTCAAGCCCGATGACCCCGGCGCCCACGATGCAGAGTCGGGCCGGAACGTGGTCGATGTCGAGCAGTTGGGTCGAGGTGACTACCCCGGGCAACCCACTCCCTTCGATGGGTGGGATCTTGGCCGTCGAGCCGGTGGCGATGAGCATGTGACGGGCCGTGTAGGTCTCGCCCGAGGCACTCTTCACCGAGTGGGCGTCGAGCAGTTCGGCCCGTTCGGGTACGTAGGTAATCAGTTTGTTTTTCAACAGAAACTCGATACCGGCGGTCAGTTGGTCTACCACCTCGTTCTTGCGGGCCACGATGCGGGCCATGTCGACCGTGGGGGCCGAGGTGATGATTCCCATCGTCTGGCTGTCGGCCACCGTGTCGGCCACCTCGGCGCTGCGGCAGAAGCATTTGGTGGGGATACACCCCTCTTGCAGGCAGGTACCGCCCGCCCGGCGCTCTTCAAACAGGGTGACGCTTAATCCCTTCTTGGCAGCATATAGAGCCGTCTCGTATCCGCCGGGACCGGCTCCGATGATGATAATATCGCTGTTCATGTGCATGAGAAATAAAAAACGGAGTGGGAAAAGCGCAGGACGCCTTCCCCCTCTCCGTACAGATGTGGTTTTAATAATTCAAATCTTTGAAGCGCAAGATAGGATTCTTGGCCGCAGTAGTTTCGTCGAGCCGGCGTACGGGTGTTACGTGTGGAGCGCTCTTGACCATTTCGGGGTCGTCGATGGCTTCGCGGGCCACGGTGCGCATGGCTTCGATAAACTCGTCGAGCGTCTCTTTCGACTCGGTCTCGGTGGGCTCGATCATAATCGACTGATGGAACAGCAGCGGGAAGTAGATGGTCGGTGCATGGTATCCGTAGTCGAGCAGACGTTTGGCCACGTCGAGAGTCGTCACGCCGGTCGATTTGTCGAGCAGGCCGTCGAAGACGAACTCGTGCTTACAGATGCCCTCGATGGGCAGGTAGTAGCAATCTTTCAACGACTCTTTCACGTAGTTGGCATTCAGCGTAGCCAGCTCACCGGCATGTTTGAGGTTCTCCTTGCCGAGTGAGAGAATGTAGGCGTATGCCCGCATCATCACCCCGAAGTTGCCAAAGAATCCCGATACGCTGCCCAGGCTGTCGGCACTACCCTCGACGGCGTAGCGGTCGCCGTGTTTCACCACGCGGGGACGGGGCAGATAGTCGACCAGTGCGGCAGCCACACCTACGGGGCCGCTACCGGGACCACCGCCGCCGTGCGGGGTCGAGAAGGTCTTGTGCAGGTTGATGTGCATGATGTCGAAACCCATGTCGCCGGGGCGGCAACGGCCCAACAGCGGGTTGAGGTTGGCTCCGTCGTAGTAGAGCAGACCGCCGCAACCGTGTACCAGTTTGGCAATCTGGGGAATCTCTTTCTCGAAGATACCCAGCGTATTGGGGTTGGTCATCATGATACCGGCAATCGTGTCGTCGAGCAGCGGTTCGAGTTTAGCCACATCGATGGTACCTTCGGGCGTAGAGGGAACCTCGACGATTTCCAGTCCGCACACGGCGGCGCTGGCCGGGTTGGTACCGTGGGCACTGTCGGGGACAATCACTTTGGTTCGTTTCAGGTCGCCCCGTTTGATGTGATACTGGCGCATGAGCATGAGGCCCGTCAACTCGCCGTGAGCTCCGGCAAAGGGGTTGAGGGTGAACTCGGCCAGACCCGAAATTTCGGCCAGAGCGTGTGCCAGTTCATAATAGAGCCGCAGGGCCCCTTGTACCGACTCTTCGCTCTGCCGCGGGTGCAGCGAGGTGAAGGCCGGCAGGGCCGCCATCTCTTCGTTGATCTTGGGGTTGTATTTCATGGTGCAGGAGCCCAGCGGATAGAAGCCGGTCTCAACGCCGAAATTCTTGTTCGATACGTTGGTATAGTGGCGCACCACGTCGAGTTCGCTCACCTCGGGCAGCTCGGCCGGAGCCGTTCTTCTGAGCGATTGGGGCAGGTCGGCCAGCGAATAGTTGCCAAAGTCCGATTGGGGTAGGGAGTAGCCTACGCGTCCCGGCTTTGAAATCTCAAAAATAAGTTTGTTGTAATATTTCATGGCTTATCCCTCCTGTTCGATTAGTGAAACCAAATTGTCAATCTCTTCGCGAGTGCGTTTCTCGGTCACGCAGAATAGGAGAGCATCGTCGGTTCCCTCGACGGGAATACCGGCCAGGAAGCCTTTCTCTTCGAGATGTTTCAGCAGTTTCTCCCGATTGAGGGTGGTGCGCACGGCAAACTCTTTGAGGAAGGGTTTGTCGAAGCAGAGCGAGAATTTGCCCGTGGCCAGCAGCTTGTCGCACAGGTAGTGGGCTCCGGCGTAGGATTTCTCGTTGACCTCCTGCAAACCGCGTTTGCCCATGAGTGCCATGTAGATGGTCACATACAGGGCCATGAGCGACTGGTTGGAGCAGATGTTGCTGTTGGCCTTCTGGCGGCGTATGTGTTGCTCGCGGGCTTGCAGCGTCAGCACGAAGGCCCGTTTGCCGTCGACATCTTTCGTGGCGCCAACGATACGGCCCGGCAGCTTGCGCACCAGGTCGCGGGTAGCGGCCAGATAGCCTACGTAGGGACCGCCGAAGTTCAACGGCATACCCAGCGACTGACCGTCGCCGCAGGCAATATCGGCACCCCATTCGCCGGGCGTTTTCAGTACGGCCATGGCCGAGGGGTCGGCGTTGACGATGAAGAGCGTCTTGTGGGCGTGCGTGCTTTCGGCAAAGCCGGTGAAGTCCTCGATGATACCATAGCGGTTGGGAGTACTTACAATCACGCCGGCCACGTCGTCGGCAGCCAGCATCTGTTCCATGGCGGCCTTGTCGGTCACACCCTCCTTCTCGGGAATGTAGTCGAGTACCACACCGTGAAAACGAGCGTAGGTCTCTACGACGGCAATTACCCGTTCGCTCACGGTACGCGAGATAATCACCTTGTTGCGTTTCTTGGCGTGGGCGATGGCCATGAGCATGGCCTCGGCCGTGGCCGTGGCACCGTCGTACATCGAGGCGTTGCAGCACTCCATGCCGGTGAGCTCGCAGATCATGCTTTGGAATTCAAAGATGTATTGCAGCGTGCCTTGCGAAATCTCGGGCTGGTAGGGGGTATAGGCCGTGAGGTACTCCGAGCGGGCGATGAGCTGGGCAATGACCGAGGGAGAGTAGTGGTCATAGGCTCCACCGCCGGCAAAGGAGATGAGCGGGTGGTTCAGGTTGCCCAACTCCTTGAAATAGCTTCGTACCTCGTCTTCCGACATCGATTGGTGCAGGTTGTAATCTTTGTCGAAGCGAATGCTTTCGGGAATCTCGGCATAGAGGTCGTCGAGCGACGATACGCCTATCCGTTCCAGCATTTCGGCAATATCCGATTCGGTATGCGGAAAATATTTGTACATGAGTTCCTCCTTCGTCGATTATTCGCAAATAGCTTTGTAAGCCTCGGCGTCCATCAGGTTGCTCAACTCGGCCGTGTCGTTGATCTTCACTTTGCAAATCCAGTTGTTGAAAGCGTCCTCGTTCAACAGTTCGGGTTTGTCTTCCAGGGCTTCGTTTATCTCTACGACGGTTCCGCTGATGGGCGACAGCAGGTCACTGGCGGCTTTCACGCTCTCGACGGCTCCGAACTCTTCGCCTTGGTTCAGCTCATCGTCTACCTCGGGCAGGTCGACATATACCACGTTGCCCAGTTGGTGTTGGGCATAGTCGGTGATGCCGATGTAACCGAATTCGCCTTTAACTTTTAACCACTCGTGTGATTCGGAATAATAAAGTCCGTCCAATACTGTACTCATAATCTTGCTATTTTTAGGTTTATCAATAAATCATTTTTTATAGTTCTTTTCGTAGAAGCGTTTCTTGACGACCGTTCCCTTGAAAAATTTCTTGCGAATGTGTATCTCTACCTCGGTACCCAGAGTGGCGTAGGCGCTGTCGATGAGAGCCATGCACACACTCTTGCCCGTCGATATGGAGTTGTAGCCTGTGGTGACGTGGCCGATGACCTTGCCGTCGGCATAAACTTCGTAACCGCTGCGGGGGATAGCCTTGTCGGCCAGTTCGATGCCTACGATTTTACGTTTGGCTCCTTCGGCCTTCTGGCGGGCGATAGCCTCTTTACCGATGAAATCGTCCTTGTCGAGTTTGACAAACATGCCCAAGCCGGCTTCGATGGGGGTGATATCCTTTTCGAGTTCGTGTCCATAGAGGGGTAATCCCACTTCGAAGCGAAGGGTGTCGCGACAACCCAGTCCGCAGGGAGTTACCCGTTTCGAGCCCACCAGCACGTCCCACACCCGGTTGATGAAGGCATGGCTGCCGTAAATCTCAAAACCGTCTTCGCCGGTATATCCCGTGCGCGATACGATGATGGTCTCGCCTTCGCACGCAATCTCCTTGCAGGTGTAGAATTGCAGCTCCTTCACGTCGAGGTGCAGCAGCTCTTCGATGCAGGCTTCGGCCTGTGGACCCTGCACGGCCACCTCGCCGTAGTAGTCCGACTGGTTTTCGATATTCAGGTTGTATCCGGCACTGTGCTCGACAATCCATTGGTAGTCTTTCTCGATGTTCGAGGCATTCACCACCAGGAAGAAACGCTCGTCGGCCATCTTGTAGACCAGCAGGTCGTCGACGGTGCCGCCATCGGGGTAGAGCAGCATGCCGTAGAATATTTTCCCCGGCTCGGCACCCCGTATGTTATTGGTGAAAATGTAGTTGATGTAGCGCTCGCTGTCGGGGCCGGTGATGAGTATTTCGCCCATGTGCGACACGTCGAATATGCCGGCGGCATGGCGCACGGCATTGTGCTCCTCGATAATCGAGGTGTATTCAATAGGCATGTCAAATCCGCCGAAAGGCATCATCTTGGCACCCAGGTCGAGGTGTTTCTGATGCAGGCACGTTTTTAAGATATCTTCCATAGTCAACAGGTGTTTTTATGATCATTCTATGTTGGGTCGTTGAATAAGATGCGGGTGAATGCCTCCCGGTCGAGCCGGTGTATGTAGTTCTCGATAGGTGCCTCGTCGAGCACCCGGTCAAAGGCTTCGCGGGTGAAGGGCACTTCGCGGAAGCGGTGGAGGAATGCGTCGATTTCGCCCACGGGGAAATAGTCGCCCATGAGATTCAACGCCTTGACGATACCGTTCTTGATTTCGATGCGGGCCTCTATCTCACCGGCCGAGCCGTATCCCCGGCGCACCAGCGTGTAGCGCGGGTTGTTGCCCAGGATCCACTCCTCTTTGAGATATTCCTGTTCGATTTCACCGATACGTGCAATGTCGTCGGGGGGGAGGCACTCCTCGCTGTCGCAGAGCGACGAACGCATGAATTGCTTGAACTCCTCGATGTCGATGTCGAGATACTCTTTGAGATTGGTCACCCGTTTCCGCACCGATTCTACCCCTTTGGTGATGAGTTTCTCGTTGCTGGGGGTGATGGAGAGAACCAGGTTTTCGAGATTGGTATCGAAGAGCATGGTGCCGTGCACGATGCTGCGGCCGCCCACCCGGTAAAAGGCGTTGCCCGATACCTTTTTCCCCTCGACCGTGATGTCGTTTCGCCCCGAGGCCTGAGCCTTGACACCCAGCTTGTTCAACGTGTGGGCAATGAGTTGCAGGTAGCGGTCGAAGGTGAAACTGACGTTGAAATCGTCGGTGATGTAGGAGAACATGATGTTGCTGAAATCGGCATAGACACACCCTCCGCCCGATTTGCGGCGGTAGTATTCGATGCCGTGCGAACGCACGTAGTCCATGTTGATTTCGTTTTCCATCAACTGGTTTCTGCCAAAGATAACGGTGGGATTCACCTGCCACATGAAGAAACAGTCTTCGCCGGTACGCGTGCGGGCAATGTATTCTTCCATAGCCAGATAGAACGATAGACGGCGAACGGTTTGATCCGGCAGGGCGATATATCTCATAGGTATCAGGTCAACAGTAAATAGTACCTTACAAATTTAGCTATTCTTTTGTAAAGGACGATGATTTGCACTGAAATTTTCGCGATTTTTATTTCCTCGTGACTTGGGGCGCTTACAAATTGAACGGGAAGAACTGTTGTGGTTTGCGGGGGCACTGCGGGAGTGATGTTTTTCGAGGAGTTGCCGATTCGAGTTTTTTCGATGAAATCGGATAAAAAAACTCCGCCGACTCTTTTTTTCAAAAGGGTCGGCGGGGTTTCAAATGGGATCCGTCCCTCGATGGGGACGGCGTATGATGGGGTGATTATCGATTCACCTGGTTGACGGTGTGACCGTCGATGTATTGACGTATGTTGTCGGCGGCAATCTGCATCAACCGTTCGCGGGCTTCGAAGGTGGCCCAGGCAATGTGGGGGGTGATGTAGCAGTGGCGGGCGGCGATAAGCGGATTGTCTGCCCGTGGCGGTTCCTGTGACAGCACATCGACTCCGGCAGCCTTGATGCGGCCGCTGTTCAGCGCCTCGGCCAGGTCGTGCTCATTGACGAGTGGGCCGCGCCCCGTGTTGATAACGATGGCGGTCGGTTTCATGCGGGCGATGGAGTCGGCGTTGATGAGGTTGCGGGTCGAGTCGGTGAGAGGACAGTGCAGCGTGATGACATCGCTATCGGCCAGTAGCGTCCCCCACGAAACGGGTGACACATAGTCGGGCAGCGCTTCACGGCTCTTGGAGGTCTTGGCCAGCACCTTCATGCCAAAGGCATGGGCGATGCGAGCCACGGCACTGCCGATATGGCCGAAGCCTACGATACCGATTGTCTTGCCGGCCAACTCGAATATGGGACTTTTCAGGTAACAGAAATCCTTGCAGTTGGCCCAGTCGCCTGCCTTTACGCTCTGGGCATAGGCAGCCACGTCGTTGGCGATGTGGAGCAGGTGGGCAAATACCATCTGAGCCACCGAGTCGGTGCTGTAAGCCGGTATGTTGGTCACAACGATACCCCGCTCCTTGGCGGCCTCGATGTCGACGATGTTGTAGCCCGTAGCCAATACCCCGATGTAACGCAACCGGGGCAACTTGTCCAAGGTTGCTGCGTTGAGCGGTGTCTTATTGGTGAGCACGATGTCGGCTTGGGCGGCCCGTTCGACAATCTCGTCGACGGCCGTGCGGTCGTAGACGGTAAACTCGCCCAGCGACTCGATCTGTTCCCACGACAGGTCGCCGGGATTCAGCCCGTAACCGTCGAGCGCCACGATGCGGTGGGCGTGCCGGTGTGCTTCGGTTGTCTTTTCGGTCGTGCCTTTCATCTCCTCCCACGACACTTCGTCCTCTTTCACTTTATATCCTTCGGTGATTTTCCACTCTTTCATAACCGTATCCTTATTTGATTTCGATGGCATTTTTTACCTTCTCGTCGGTCAGCGCAATCTTCAACACGTCTTCGATATTCTTCACGTAGTGGAAGGTGAGCCCCTTCAAGTAGGTATCCTTAATCTCTTCGATGTCCTTGCGGTTCTCTTCCGAGAGAATGATTTCGCGTATGCCGGCCCGCTTGGCAGCCAGTATCTTCTCCTTGATACCGCCCACGGGGAGCACTTTGCCCCGCAGGGTAATCTCGCCGGTCATGGCCAGGTGGTCCTTGACCTTGCGTTGGGTGAAGGTCGAGGCTAGCGAAGTGACCATCGTGATACCGGCCGAGGGACCGTCTTTGGGTATGGCCCCTTCGGGTACGTGGATATGCACGGCCCACTTGTCGAACACATCTTCGTTGATACCCAGCAGCGAGGCGTGCGACTTGATGTATTGCAGGGCGATGACGGCCGACTCCTTCATCACGTCGCCCAGGTTACCCGTGAGAGTAAGTTTTTCGCCCTTCGATTTGCTCAGGCTCGACTCCACAAAGAGTATCTCGCCGCCCACGGCTGTCCAGGCCAGCCCGGTGACGACACCGGCGTAGTCGTTGTTCTCGTACTTGTCGCGGGTGTACTCCTGAGCCCCCAGATACTCGTGCAGGTCGTCGATCGAGAGGGTGTGGTTGTACTCCTTGCCCGAGGCTTTCATGCGGGCAATCTTCCGCATGATGCGGGCAATCTTCTTATCGAGTTCGCGCACGCCCGACTCGCGGGTGTAGCGGTCGACGATAGCTGCCATCACTTTCTTGGGTATCACCACGTCGCCCTCCTTCAACCCGTGGTTTTCGAGTTGTTTGGGCACCAGGTGGCGACGACCTATCTCTACCTTCTCCTCGATGATGTAGCCGCTGATGTCAATCAGCTCCATACGGTCGAGCAGGGGTTGCGATATGGTGTTGAGGTTGTTGGCCGTGGCAATGAACAGAATCTTCGACAGGTCGTAGTCGATGTCGATGTAGTTGTCGTGAAAGGCGTTGTTCTGTTCGGGGTCGAGCACTTCGAGCAGCGCCGAAGCCGGGTCGCCCTTGAAGTCGTTGCCTATCTTGTCGATTTCGTCGAGCACAAATACTGGGTTGGAGCTCTTCGCCTTGATGAGCCCTTGAATGATACGTCCCGGCATGGCGCCGATATAGGTGCGGCGGTGCCCCCGAATTTCGGCCTCGTCGTGCAGACCACCCAGCGAGATACGTATGTACTTGCGGTTCAGCGCCTCGGCGATAGACTTGCCCAGCGAGGTTTTACCCACGCCCGGAGGTCCGTAGAGGCAGATGATGGGCGATTTCATGTCGCCCCGCAGTTTCAGTACGGCCAGATGCTCGATGATACGCTCCTTCACTTTTTCGAGACCGTAGTGGTCCTTGTCGAGCTGCTTCTGCACGTGGTTCAGGTTGAAGTTGTCTTGCGTGTACTCGTTCCACGGCAGTTCGAGCAACGTGTCGAGATAGGTATATTGTACCGAAAAGTCGGGCGATTGCGGGTGCAACCGTTCGAGTTTTCGCATCTCTTTCTCAAAGATTTCGGCCGTCTTGGCGTCCCATTTCTTTTTCTCGGCCCGTTCGCGCAGTTCCTGAATATCCTGGTCTTGCATGTTGCCGCCCAACTCCTCCTGAATGGTGCGGATTTGCTGTTGCAGGAAATGTTCCCGTTGCTGCTGGTTGAGGTCTTCGCGCGTCTTGGACTGAATGTCGGCCTTGATTTGCAGCAACTGAGCTTCCTGGGTAAGCATCTCGTAGAGCTTGTAGAGGCGGTCCTTGATGTGGTCGATATTGAGCAGTTCCTGTTTCTGGGCGGCCGACAGAGGTACGTTGGCCCCCAGGAAATTAATCAGGTAGTGGGCATTGTCGATGTTGCGAATGGCAAAGATGAGCTCTTTGGCCTGTTCGCCTATATTCTTCAACAGCTCGAAGGTAAGGTCCTTCAAGGCCGATACCAAAGCCTCGAACTCCTTGTCGTCGGACTCGGGCATGATTTCGTTTTCGAGCGACACATTGGCGCGCATGTAGGGGAAAGTCTCGGTCACCTCGTCGATTCTGAACCGTTTCATTTTCCCTTGCAGAATCACCGTAGTGCTGTCGTCGGGCATTTCGAGTATCTTGATGATTTCGCCCACGACACCCACCTCGTAGAGGTCGTCGCGGCCCGGGTCCTCGACCGAGGCGTCGCGCTGGCATACCACGCCGATGGGGGTGTGGTTGTTCTGTGCGTCCTTGACCAGTTGCAGCGACTTGGTCCGGCCTACGTTCACCGGGATTGCTACGCCCGGGAACAATACCATGTTGCGCAAGGCGAGTATAGGCAACCCTTTGGTGTCTAACGTCTTGCATTCCGAGTCGTTTTGCCCGGATATTTCGGTAAACAGTGGCATAATCGAAGGTGTATTTTCGTCGTTTTCGCAGATCATAAAAATTCTTCTTATTCTTGGTGTTTAATTCCGTATGGACATTTTGGCAGGCTGGTACCCCTTTCCGGTCAATATGACCTACCAAACTGTCTTGTTCCCTATAATCTTACAACAGGCGTGCCAAAGTTACGCAAATAAGGGGGCATTGTCGAAATTATTATGTTTTTTTGTTTATTTTGCAGCGCAAACGATGGAGCGATATGGCAAACTCTTATTTCAAATTCAAGCAATTTACCATCTATCAGGAGCGTGCCGCCATGCGGGTAGGTACCGACGGGGTGCTGCTGGGGGCCTGGTGCCGGCTGGACGGAGCCGAACGGGTGCTCGATGTGGGTACCGGTACCGGGCTGATTGCCATCATGGCGGCTCAGCGTTCGACGGCCCGAATCGATGCCGTGGAGCTGGATTTCGGGGCTGCCTGCGATGCGGCTCAGAATGCCGGGCTTTCGCCTTGGAGCGACCGCATCACGGTCTATGCCGCCGATTTCGTGCAAAGTTACGGCCCGTACACCCGGCCGTTGTATGACCATATACTCTCCAATCCGCCCTATTTTGTGCAATCGCTTCTGCCACCCGACCGCAGGCGGGAGCATGCCCGTCACACCGGTTCGCTCGATTACGAAGCCCTGTTTGAGGGGGCGGCGGTATTGCTGCGCCCGGGCGGACGTTTGTCGCTCATCGCTCCGGCCGATCTGGAAGAGCATCTCGCTTTTGTGGCCCTGTTGCATGGCTTCTATCCGGTGCGCTACACCTATGTGTCGGGCATTGCCGGCCGGGCGCCCAAGCGGCTGTTGAGCGAGTGGGGCAGGGAGCGCCTGCCTTTGGAGACCGATGCGCTGGCCGTAGAGCGACGGGGCGAAGGCTATACTCCCGAATATGTGGCGCTTACCCGCGATTTCTATTTGAAGATGTAATTCCCGGAACAAATGCACTCTCCCGAGTGTTATAGTTGTAATTGATGTGAACATATAAACTTAATTACAACTCATTATGGATATTTCAACCATGTATTTCTGGGGGAAGACCAAGTATTGGTGGACCCTGATTGTCGTTGGGTTACTCATGATTCCCTGCGGTTTGTGGCTTTGGACGCAACCGGCACTGGGCTACGAAGTCCTCTCCATGCTGCTGGGGTGGCTGCTGATTCTTTTCGGCATCGTGCAACTCATCGTTTCGAGTAACGTGAAACAGAAGGTGAAAGGGTGGGGCTGGTGGCTCGCCGGAGGGATCATCGACATACTCATCGGCTTTATTCTGGTGGGGAATCTCTCGTTCAGCGAAACGATATTGCCCTTCTTCTTCGCCTTTATTTTCCTGTACAAGGGTATCTCGAACCTGACATCGGCATTCTATCTGTTTTCAACGCACAAGTATTGGTGGGTCTATCTCATCAATGCCGTGCTGTTGCTCGTGCTTGGTTTCCTGTTTCTGGCGATGCCCTTCATGGCCACCTTTTCGATTGTCTTTTTGTGTGCTGCCGCCTTCATTTACTGGGGCATAACGCTCATACTTTTCGGATACTCGTTGCGTCCTGGGGCTCAGTAATATTTTTGAAGCCTGTTTGATGTGCCAAAGCGCTTTCTTGCAAGGGAAAGCGCTTTTTGTTTAAGTGCGTTAAAACCTTTGGCAAGTATTTTGTATAAGCAGGAAAAGAGTATATTTGTAGAAAATTAAGAAACGGGTATGCAGTATTTGCCGGCTTTTTAGTTTTCTTTATAAGAAAGACTATTAAACTATTCCTTCAAAGGAGAGTCTAATAGGTAAATATGAATTTGATCAATAGAGTAATACAAACAAAGGAGAAATGGTTATGAAAGGAAAAAAATTTGCCCTGTTGATGATATTGCCGATGCTGGTGAGCTTTGCCAGGGCGGGCTCGTATGTAATCGAAGACGATATATATTATAATCCTGATGCCAAGAATCCTATCGTGGAGCAAAAGGAAAAAGAGAAGGCTGCCGAGCAACAAGCCCGACAAGTTCGGCCGACTGTTTCGCAAGACACGCTGTCGGTGGCTCAGCAAGCACCAGTCCAAAAGACGTTGGTGATGACGACCGATAAGAACTTTTTTGATGTCGATGAATACAATCGTCGGGGCAGTTCGTCGTCGGGAATGACTATTGAAGAGGTGGCTGCCAACCAGACCGAACCGAATGTAGAGTATAACATTGTCGATGAAAACGGTGATGACGGTTATTATCTGAATGGATTCAACGGTTCTCAGTGGGACTATGAGTATGCCTTGCGCATTCGTCGGTTCCACAACCCCAAGTTTGCCATCTCGATAGGCGACCCGTTCTATTCCGATATCTATTTTCTCGATAACAACGACTGGAATGTCTACATCTCCGACGATTATGCTTGGGTAACACCTACCTGGACCAATCCCTGGTACTGGGACTACATGTGGTCGCCCTATTCCTACACCAGTTGGTCGTGGCGCTGGAACCTGGGCCCGTGGGGCTTCTCGTTTGGCTATGACCCGCTTTACCGCTGGGGCGGTTACTGGGGCGGTTACTGGGGTGGCTATTGGGGAGGCTATTGGGGTTGGAGTGCATGGCATCGACCCTATTTCCATCACCATTTTTATTCGCCGTATTACCATCGGCCCTATTACAGCTGGAATCGTCCGCAATATACACCCAATGGTCGTCGGCCCAACCGCTACGGCGGAAGTGTAGTCTCGTCGGGTTCCTCTTCGTCGGTCAACGGTCGTCGTGCCACCATAGGGACTACTTCCGCTTCGAATGTAAGCGGCCGCCGGGTAGGAAGCAGTGCTGTTTCGTCTTCGAATGGTAGCAGTACGGTAAGCGGTGTACGCACCAATCGGGGAACGGTAATCAGCAACAGCACCAACTCGAACAGCAACCGGGGATACAGTTTTGGTAGTGCCAACACCTCACGTAGGGGAACCACCTCGTCGGGTTCGGTATCGCTTCCGTCGAGTTCGCAAAGCCGTCGACAAACCACAATCAACCGGACGACTACTCCTTCGCGCAACAGTTACAACAACAGCGTGGGTACTAGTGGCAGAAGAGGCAGTTCGTCATATAACCGGGGAACCACCTCGTCGGGCCGTTCGTCGGGTTTCTCGAGAGGTAGTTCGTCGAGTCGTCGTTCGTCCAGCAGCTATTCGGCTCCCTCGTCTTCTTCACGAGGCAGCAGCGGATCGATTTCTCGCGGGTCCAGCGGCGGAGGTCGTGGCGGACGTCGATAAGTCGATAAACAGTATGTGAATCTTCAAGTGTGAACGATATGAAAAGTGTAAAATATGTTTTGGCTTGGGCTGCTCTTTGTAGCAGCCCGATGCTCTTCGGCCAAGGCGTTGTCGATGCCTTGAAATATTCTCAACAGGATATACGGGGAACGGCTCGTTACATGGGTATGGCCGGAGCCTTTGGCGCCTTGGGCGGTGATATTACCACCCTGAGTCAGAACCCGGCCGGCATCGGGGTCTATCGCAACTCCGACATTGCAGCCACCATCGACCTCTCCAATCAGGTGAGTTCGGTCAATACGGCCGGCGTGAAGTCGACAGACAATAAATTCAATTTCTCGTGCAACAACTTCGGATTCGTGTGGACCGTGCGATTCAACCAGGAGGCCTTGAAGAATCTGAATTTCGGGTTTGCCTACAACAAGCAGAAATCGTTCGACCGCACCTACAAGACCGCCTATTCGGGTATCACGGGGGCCAGTTCGCTCTCGGGCTATATCGCCAAACTCTCCGAAGGATATACGGCCGACAACCTGGGCTACTCCGACAATTCGAGCTACGACCCCTATGATCAAAATCCCTGGTTGAACGTGTTGGGCTATCAGTCTTATCTGATTAATCCCAAGAGTACGGCCAGCAATACGTGGGGTAGTATCGTGGGGAATGGTTCCACGGCAACCGGCGATCTCTATGTGCGCGAAAAGGGCTCTATCGACGAGTATAACTTCAATATCGGCGGGAACATATACAATGTCTTTTATTGGGGTATAGGTCTTACTGTTACCGACTTTTCGTATGATGTACAGAGCGGATATGGCGAGAACCTTACCAACGGTTATCTGCCCGACGCAAATGGAATCATGGGTTCGCCCAACGCCAACGGCTGGTACCTGATGCAGAATATGTTGCACACCAATGGCTCGGGCTTCAAGGCCAATCTGGGTGTCATTTTGCGGGCTACCAATAACTTCCGCCTGGGGTTTGCTTTCCACACGCCCAACTACTATAAGATGACCGATACCTATTCGGCATCGGTAAAATATGATTTTACGCAGGGAAGTACTTCCTATAACGATTTGGCCGAGACCCCCAGCGGCAGTTACAGCTATGAGTTTCAGGCGCCGTGGCGCATGATAGCCAGTGCCGCCTATGTGTTCGGGCAAGGTGGAATTTTGAGCTTCGACTACGAGTATACGGCCAGCAACGGCATGTCGTTCGACGACCCTTATACGATTGATATGTTCTACAATACCAATCAGGAGATTTCCGAGATGGTTTCGCCCACGCACACCTTCAAGGTGGGGGGCGAGTTCCGTATCACGCCGCAATTCAGTGCCCGTTTGGGATATGCCTATCAGACCTCTCCCGTTAAGTCGGAATATCGTTCGGGGCATGAGATTCCCACGGCCGGGACGTTGACCCAGTTTACACTCGACCGGGCGACCAACTACTTTACCGTAGGGTTGGGGTATCGCTTCTCCAACGTCTATGTCGATCTCGCCTACATGCACCGCTATCGTCGTAGCGAACTTTTCCCTTTCTCGCCGATACCTTCGACCGGGGAGAATCCCTTTAATCCCGACGAAGTGGAACCATCGTTGGCCATTACTCCGCAGATTTCGACCCTTACCGACCACAACAACTCGTTTGTGTTGACGATGGGTGTGAAATTTTGATTCTATAAAGTTTATATTTTTAGGGAAGAGCGACTCGATTGAGAGCCGCTCTTTCTTTTTTAAAAAGAAATCATTACCTTTGAAAAAGCCGAAAAGCTGAGATTGAATGGACGATAACTTGACAATAGATACTGGGAACAAGGAGTTCCAAGATGCGTTGAGCCTCATTCGATATACCCACCAGTCGGTCTTCCTCACCGGGAAGGCGGGTACGGGTAAATCGACCTTCCTGAAATATGTGTGCGAGCATGTCAAAAAGAAACACGTGGTGTTGGCCCCCACCGGGGTGGCCGCCATTCATGTGGGGGGCAGTACGATACACTCGTTTTTCAAGATGCCCTTCCGGCCCATGCTGCCCGACGACCCTGATTTGAGTCTGACAGGAGGCCGCATCTACGACCTGCTCAAATACAACAAGAAACAGCGCCAACTCTTGCGTGAGGTCGAGTTGATTATTATCGACGAGATTTCGATGGTGCGGGCCGACATGATTGATTTCATCGACCGGGTGTTGCGGGTCTATTCGGGCAATATGCGTCTGCCGTTCGGGGGCAAGCAGTTGCTGCTGGTGGGCGATGTGTATCAGTTGGAACCGGTCGTGACGGCCGACATGCGCGACATACTTGGCCGCTTTTATCCCAATGCCTATTTCTTCTCGGCCCGGGTGTTCCGCGAGATGGCTTTGGTCCCCATCGAATTGCAGACGGTCTATCGTCAGCAGGACGAACGTTTTGTGCAACTCTTGGACAAGATACGCAACAATACCGCTACGCGCGAGGAGCTCGATTTGCTCAACAGCCGCTATATCAGGGATTATGAGTGCGACAACAACGATTTCTCGATTACGCTGGCCACCCGTCGCGACCAGGTCGACTTTATCAACGAGAACCGGTTGGCCCGTCTGCCGGGCGAGGAGCACACCTTCCGGGGCGAAATCAAGGGCGACTTTCCCGAGGGCAGTTTACCCACCTCGCTCGAACTGGTCATCAAACCGGGTGCGCAGGTCATGTTTATCAAGAACGATCCCGACCGCCGGTGGGTGAACGGTACGATAGGCATCGTCTCCGACATTACCGACGACGAGAAGATTGAGGTCGTGCTCGAATCGGGCGAGTTGTACGAGTTGGAGCGTTGTGTGTGGGAGAATATCAAATACACCTATAACGAGAAAGAGAAGAGCATCGAGGAGAATGTGCTGGGCACCTTTGTGCAGTTTCCCATTCGGCTGGCTTGGGCCATCACCGTTCACAAGAGTCAGGGGCTTACCTTCAACAAGGTGGTCATCGACTTTACCGGCGGAGCCTTTGCCGGTGGGCAGACCTACGTGGCGTTGAGCCGGTGCAAGTCGTTGGAGGGGATTGTGCTGAAAAAGCCCATCATGCACCGCGATATTTTTGTCAATCCCGATATTGTGCGATTCAGCCGGGAGTTCAACAATCCGGCTCTCATCGAGCAGTCGTTGAAGCTGGCGCAGGCCGACCGGCTTTATGCCGATACGGTCAAGGCCTTCGACGAGGGTGATTTCGACCGTATGCTGCAATCGTTTTTCAAGGCCATTCACACGCGTTATGATATTGAGAAACCGGTGATTCAACGGTATATTCGGCGCAAGCTGAATGTAATCAATCAGCTGCGCGAGAAGAACCGGGAGCTGCGCCAGTCGCTGGCCGACAAGGATACCGTGTTGCGCAAGTATGCCCGCGAGTATTATCTGTTGGGTAACGAGTGCATCACCAAGGCCAAGGATGTGCGGGCTGCACTGGCCAATTTCGACAAGGCGCTGGCGCTCGACCCCACGATGGTCGATGCCTGGGTGCGAAAAGGTATTACGCTCGAAGATGGTGGCGACGAACACGAGGCCATGAGGTGTTACAACGAGGCCGTTCGGTTGAGCCCGTTGAACTTCAAGGCCCTTTACAACCGGGGCCGTTTGCGCTACAAGCAGGGCGATTACGAGGCGGCGCTTTCCGATTTTGCCAAGGCCGTCAAGCAGAAGCCCGGGCATGCCACGGCACACGACCGGCTGGGCGATACCTTCATCAAGCTCGACATGCCCGACATGGCCGCCCGCCATTGGGCCATTGCCGAGGAGCTGCGGGAAGAGAGACAACAGAATAACCAAAAATAGAGACCCTGATGAACAAAAATCTGAAAAAAGGATTGAAGATTACCGGCATAACCGTAGCGGTTATCTTGGTATTGATGCTTGTCTTGCCCTTTATGTTCCAAGACAAGGTGATGAACATCGTGAAGAAGGAGGCCAACGAGATGTTGAATGCCCGGCTCGATTTCGAGTCGCTCCACATCAGCCTCTTCTCACACTTCCCGAGTGCCTCTATCGAGTTGAACGGCCTGTCGCTCTCGGGCGTGGGCGATTTCGAGGGCGATACGCTGGTGTCGGCACGGTCGATCGATGTAGCCGTGAATGTGATGAGCCTGTTTGGCGACGAAGGGTTCGATGTGAACTACATTGTGCTCGACCGGCCGTCGGTCAAGGCGGTGAAACTGGCCGATGGCCGGGTGAACTGGGACATCATGAAGCCCGATACTCTGGCCGTCGAGGAGGATACGACCGAGGTGGAGATCGCTTCGTCGTTCCGGCTGAAACTGAAACATTTCAAAATCGCCGATGCCACGCTCGTCTATATGGACGACTCGACCCAGATGCAGTTCTATACCGACAAGCTCAATTTGAAACTGTCGGGCGACATGAGTGCCGATGTGACCGATATAGACAGCCGGCTGTCGTGCGAGAATATCTACCTGGCCATGGGTGGCGTTTCGTATTTGAAACAGGCCAGGGCCGAGGCGAAGTTGACCGTGTCGGCCGATTTGAAGAACAATAAGTTTACCTTGAAGGAAAACTCGTTGAGCCTCAATGCAATTGTGTTGAATCTCGACGGGTGGCTGGCCTTGCTCGACAACGGGGCCATGGAGATGGATTTGAAACTCAACACAACCGAAATCAATTTCAAGGAGTTGTTGTCGCTGGTACCGGCCATCTATCAGAACAATTTCGACAAACTACGCACCACCGGCAACATGTCGCTCACCGCCTTTGCCAAAGGGCGTATGGAGGGCGACGCGATGCCGCAATTCGGTCTCACACTGAATGTGAAAGATGCTACCTTCAATTACGAAGGAATGCCGGCGTCGGTCAACGGCATCAACATCGCGGCTGCCGTGAGCAATCCCGGTGGTGATCTGGACAAGACGGTCATCGACTTGTCGGAGTTCCGATTCACCATGGCCGGCAATCCGTTCAAGGCAACGCTCTATGCCGCCACCCCCATGTCCGACCTGAATTTCAAGGCAACGGCCAGCGGTACGGTACACTTGGGTAAAGTCAAGGATATATACCCGCTGGGCGATTCTATCAAACTGAGCGGTATCGTCACGGCCGATTTGCGTCTGGCCGGTCGCATGTCGGACATCGAAAAAGAGAATTACGAAAAGATACAGGGCGAGGGAACCTTCTCGATTGCCGATATGGACCTGGCGATGAAGGATATGCCGGCCGTGGCCGTGAAGCAGGCAAAGGCATCGATTTCGGCCAAGGCCATGACCCTCTCGCAACTCGACGTGAAGGTAGGGCAGAGCGATGTTCAGGCTCAGGGTTCGCTTTCGAATTATCTGGCCTATGTTTTGAAGAATGAGACGATAAAGGGTACGCTCACGGTCACCTCGTCGCTGCTCGATTTGAACGAGTTGATGGGCGAAAGCTCGTCCACCGAAGAGACCGCGACCGAAACCGATACCACCGCACTCTCGGCTATTGAGGTGCCCAAGAACATCGATATGACCCTGAACGCTTCGTTCAAAAAGATTCTCTTCCAGAAGATGGTACTCGACAACGTGAAGGGTAAACTGGTCGTGGCCGACGGAGCCGTGCGAATGACCCCGCTCAGCCTCAATGCCTTCGGCGGATTGATGGTGGCCAACGGGGTCTATTCCACGGCCGAGAATGCGTTGCGGCCTCAGGTCAATTTCGATTTGGATATCCAGAAAGCCTCGTTCGGACAGACCTTCGACCAGCTCGATATGGTAAAACAGATTGTCCCCATCTTTGAGAAGACAGGTGGTACCTATTCGGTGAAATTCGATTTGAAATCGGCACTCGACAGTCAGATGTCGCCCGATTTGAATACGTTGACCGCTCAGGGTGTGATTCAGTCCAACGATATCAGGTTGCAGAATATCGAGGTATTCAGCCAACTGGCAACCCTGTTGAAGAACGACAAGTTGAAGAATATCGAAGCCAAGGATTTGAAAATCTCCTTTGCCATAGCCGATGGCAAGGTGAAGACCTCGCCCTTTGACATCAAGATGGGCAGCATCACCATGAACCTTTCGGGTGAGACGGGTCTCGACCAGACAATCGATTATGTGGCCAAAATCAATATTCCCGGAGCCGGAGCGTTGAGCAATGTGTCGGCTACGATAGGAGGCTCGTTTACGAAACCCTCGATTAAGCTCAATACTGAGGAGGTGGTGAAGAATGTGGTGACCAGCACGGTAGCCTCGAAGGTATTGGGTGTCGATGCCGAGGACGTGGAGGCACAGAAAGCCGCCATTCGCAAACAGGCCGAAGATGCCGGAAACAAACTGATTGAAACGGCCAAGTCGGAGAGTGAAAAACTGGTAGCCAAGGCCTCGAATCCGTTAGCCAAGATAGCCGCCCAGGCCGCCGGTAAGAAATTGGTCGAAGAGGCCGAAAAGCAGGCTCAAAACTTGAAAGACGAGGCCGAAAAACTCATCGAAAAACAGTATGGAAACGGCGAGTAAATGGATTTGTATTGGGCGTTTAGAGACAAGGGGAGCAGAATCATCTGCTCCCTTTATTTTAGTATTACATTTAATAAAATGTAAACTAAGTTTTGTATTATTAAAAAGAGTGTTTTATATTTGTGGGGTTAAAATTATAATATTATGAGACATCACTGCTGTCCGGAGAAATTTTACCATAAAGTAGGTTGCTCGACAGAACCCGCCTCCGGAACACAAACGGGAGTTGTCGGCTGATTATAAATTTCACGGATATCCGCCCTCTGGAAGAGGACTTGTCCGATTGAGTTAGAGATAGAATGAAGACTTGGATCCAACCCGTATCGCTTCTTCGCAATGATGAGCAGCAGATAGTCACAAATGGCTATCCATATCTGCGTGTACACGGCGTTCTTGGAAGTGCCGTAGAAAGTCCTGATGTGAAGATGCTGCTTGATCCATTTGAAGAACAGTTCTATCAGCCAGCGTTCACGGTAGAGTTCCGCAATAGTCAGCGGATCGTCAATCGCAAAGTTGCTGGTCAGAAATCGATATACTCTTCCAGTCTCAAAGTCTTCATACACAACAAGTCTCAATGTGTCTGGATACTTTCTGGTAGAGTAATATCCAGCAAGTCTGATAGTCTCATCCGAAAGAACGCCCGAGTCTTTATTGACAGGTCTGGACTCAATAACCTCATAAGACATATTGTCCTTGGCGCGTGTAACAAAGTAGGCGCCCTTTTGCTGGAAATGCTTGTAAAGTTTCTCAAAGGCAACATATCCCCTATCCATCAGGTAGAAAGCACCTGCTTCAACAGGAATCTTGTCCATCATCCTGGCATCGTTAACCTTGCCTGGCGTGAGCATGACAAATGTGGGAATCGAGCCTCGCAGATCCATCAGTGTATGTATCTTGAACGCGCCCTTACCATGATGAAACTCGGCCCATGGACACAACTTAAGACACAGTTCAATGGTACTGCTGTCAAACGCATATATCATCTCCTCAAGACCAATTCGCAGCTTTTCATCCTTGTAAAGCATCGTGGCTTCCTTTACCAAAGTCATCGCAAAGTCTTGATATATACGCCAATCCTTCTTCTCATTGGCCTCCGCAAGCGTGGATCGAGGTATTGCCTTGATTCCGGAGCGATAGAGGTCGCCGCAGAGGTTAAGTGTAGTCTCTATATCTCTCAAACCAGCTCTGTCAGTGAACTGTGCAAAACTCATCACCATGAACTGGTCACGACAATTGAATTTGATAGCATGCCGGTCACCTTTGTAGCGGTCGACACATTTCTTGAACTCGTATTCGTTAATGAGAGACATAATCTGAGCGAAGATTGTTTTTCCTTTGTTCATGGCTTGCGGATAACCTCTTGATGGCTACCGCAAAGTTACTGATGTTCTAATCGAAAAATTTTCTAATGCTTATAACATTATTGATGTTTAATAATTAAACCCTTGTCGGAGAATTTTTCTCCGGACACTAGTGAATTCGTATGTGTTTATAAGAGACATAACCTGTGCAAATATTGTTTTTCCTTTGTTCATAGTTTGCAGAATTGGCTGTTTATACCTTCTTGCAAAACTATGATTTCTAATCGAAAAATTTTATTATCCTCGTAACCAGTTGAGTATTAATTAATAATAGCTGCTTTGGAGAATCTTCTCCGGACAGCAGTGATGAGACATATCTGCAAAAGATTAACCTTTGTCACACTTGTTCTAGGACTGACAAGTTTGTCTTTGCCCGTAAAATCCCAAGATTTTACGGAGCAAAATCTTCCCAATCCCGACAACATCCCGTCTCCTGTTTTCCCGGTTCCGACCGAGCGACAGTTAAATTGGATGGAGACGGAGTTTTATGGCTTTTCACATTACGGCCCCAATACCTTTGTAGGAACAGAGTGGGGTAATAACCGTAAACCCAATCCGAAAGAGTATGCTCCGCAAACCATACCCGATTGCGACCAATGGGTCGAGGCCATGCACTCGGCCGGTATGAAGGGTGCCGTAGTTATTTGCAAGCACCATGACGGTTTCTGTCTGTGGCCCACCGAGAGTACCGATTTTAGTGTATTGAACGGTGCAGGCGTGAGTGCGCAGGTCGATATTCCCTTGCTGTTTTCCGAGGCCTGTCGCAAACGCAATATGAAATTTGGAGTCTATCTCTCTCCCTGGGACGCCAGCAATGAGCATTATGCAACCAGTACCTATGTGACCGATGTATTTTTGAAACAGATAACCGAACTTTGTACCAACTACGGCGAACTGTTTGAAATCTGGTTCGATGGGGCCAATGGCGGTCAAGGTTATTATGGCGGCAATTCTCTGGTCAACCGCACGATTGACAAGAAGACCTACTATGACTGGGATAACCTCACGCAACGCATTCACGAGATGCAACCCAACTGTGTGGTATGGGGTCGTGAATTCCGCTGGTGTGGTAATGAGGACGGTTATTCGGGAAAGACCTGCTGGTCCAATTTCGATGTAAACAGTATCAATAGCGAGACTACCAATAATGTGGGTGCCGAAGATGGCCTGTTGTTCATGCCTTCGGAGGTCGATGTACGCACAACCTCCAAATGGTTTTGGACCGCAGAAGAACAAGCCAAGTCGGCCGAGAGACTGTTCCAGATCTATCTCGAAAGTGTAGGGCGTAACGCTACCCTTATCATGAACTGCGCACCCAATACCGATGGCGTAATGCCCGAGAACGTATGTACGAGCCTTCGCGGTTTGGGCGAGTTGTTGACAGCCCGGTTGAGCGTCGATATGGCTTTGGATAAAACGGTAACGGCCGAGCAGACCCGTAACCCGGGCAACTTTGCCGCTTCCAACATGACTGATGGCGACAAAAACACCTATTGGGCCACCAACGACGACGAGATTACCGGAACCTTCGTCATTGACCTGGGTGAGGTGAAAACCATTCACTATGTGACCCTGCAAGAGTATATTGCCCTGGGACAACGGGTAAAAGGCTTCTCGATCGAAACCAGCAGTGACAACAGCTCTTGGGATCCGTTTGCCACCGGTACAACCATCGGTTACAAGCGTATTATGGCCAAGAACGACGATACGACCTCCTATGGCAGCGGTACGCAAGCCCGTTATATCCGTGTGAAGATTACCGACAGCAAGGCCTGTCCGCTTATCAGCACCGTTTCGGTATATTAATTAAACCATATCTAAACTAGAAAAAGATGAAAAGAATATATAAGAATCTCATGGGTGCAGCCGCGTTGCTTTGGGCATTGGGTGGATATGCCGAGACAACATTGTGCCAGTTTGAGGAAACCGATTATAGTGACATCTCCACCTATGATTATTGGGACAAGTCACCCTTCAATACGGGGAAACTCACCGGTCAGATTGACGTTGTAGACAATCCTTACTCCGACGATATAAACGGTTCGGGAAAGGTACTGGCCTTCCAGCGTTCGCGATATGGCAGCCACCTGTATGGAGCCCGTATCGATCTGACCACTCCGATAGCTCTGTCGCCTACACCGCAATACATTCACGTGTTGATGTACAAACCGGTATCGGGCCGGGTAGCTCTCGTGGGACTCGGGAAACGTAACGATTGGCCCGATCAGCCGGCTACAACCGTGCAATTTGTAACCCCTGCGACCAAAGAGCTCGATGCTAACAAGTGGGTCGATGCCGTATTCAGTGTGTATGGCAACGATGCTGCCGAGTTGCACAGCCTCGTAATCGTTCCCGATGTAGATTCTCACCTGGCTACCGAGACCGATTATGTAGCCTATTTCGATGAAATTGTGATTAACGACGATTCGCAACAGCGTTTTACGTTTGATCCCTATCCCTTGAATTTCGAGGCTACGCAAGAGAAAACCCGTCCAACAGAAGAACGTAATTTGGACAGTATTTCTGTCTCGGGCAATATGGGAGCCATGTACAGATCGAACTTGGCTGATGTAAGTACGGTGTATGCCGATAAGACTTCGGCCGATCCCATCTTGCTGAAAGTGGGAGAGTCTGTTACTGTTTCATTCGGTTACACGGGTAGTTGGATGCACCGGTATGTCTACCTCGACAAAGGCAATGACGGACGTTTCGATGTCGATGTACAGAACAATGTTCCCACAGCCAGCAGTGATTTGGTAGCCTATTCTTATTTATCGGGATATAACAGTACCGGTGCGTCGGCTTTAAATAGTACGAGTTCCGATCCTCCTGCATTTACCCTCTCTTCCGACATGACCCCGGGCTTCTACCGAATCCGTTGCAAGGTCGACTGGGACAGTTCGGTAGCTGCCGGTAATCCTAACTCCGACAACTCGATTGTAGCCAATGGTGGTGGTATTGTTGATTATCTGGCCAACGTGCATCGCGACAATGTGGCTTTGAACGTAGTAGCCAGAATGTGCGAAGTGACGGCTGCCGACGGATCCAATCTGCCAGCCGAGATACCTTTTGGCGAAGCCTTCTCGTTCAATATCGACATGGACAATGACTACAATATCACGGGGCTCGAGATCAAACACGGCTATAACCATGAGGGTGAAGAGTATGTGTTTGGAAACCGTCAGTGGAAGGTCGATAATGTGACGCTTGAAGAAGATGGCCTGATTACGATTCCGGCCGAATATATCGACGGTGATGTGGCGATTACGATTCTCTTCGAGAATAAGCCGACAAGTATTCAGGATACGGAAGAGTTTGACGGCTTGCGGGTAATCGCCGGCGAGAATCAGATTGAGTTACTCAGCAACGAAGAGGTTGACTACTCGGTTGTTCATGTGAACGGTGCCTGCTACGCTACCGGGCGATTTGCCGGGCGCGAAGTGATCAGTTTGCCGGCTGGCGTATATTTTGTCAACGGGCAAAAGTGCATAGTGCGCTAATCGAGATAATATACGAATCCTGATTATAGAAGAGGCCACCCCATGCGGGGCGGCCTCTTCTTGTCCATACTGGCGACGGCTTGTGGCGGAAAAGGAAATAGTATCTCACTGCGAGAGAAAAACCGGGAATAAATTGTTCTGAAATGCGGGAAGGTTTTTCGATAACTCATATCGTTGATTTTTGTATTGGTTTATTCTCTATCTTGCCGCCTCATTCGTAAAAGCGTATGACAATAGGAAGAAAAATTTTAAGAGTTTGTTTGGGGATTACTCTCCCTTTTAGGGTGTGGGGAGCCTCGGCCGAAGCACTCGATTCGTTGGATCTGTCCTGTCGAGACTCCTTGTTGGTTGATTATGTAGCCGTAGATTCTGTCCGGCCGCTGTATCCCCAGACCGTAGACTCGTTGCGACTCGATATTGCGGGTCTCCCCAAGAAACGCCCTTGGTTGTCGGGGGTCGAGGTGGTGGGTACCAATCTCCTGTTTCATGTGATTACCCGTTATATCATTCACGAGGATTATGCCCAGATTACCTGGTCGTCGATTAAGAATAATTTCAGGACGGGGTTTCTGTGGGATAACGACAAATTCAATACCAACCTCTTCTTTCACCCCTATCAGGGAGGGTTGTATTTCAACTGCGCTCGCTCCAACGGGTTGAACTTTTGGGAGTCGGCACCCTATGCCTTGTTCGGCAGTTCCATCTGGGAACTTTTTTTGGAGTTGCAACCTCCTTCGACCAACGATATCATCTCGACAACTTTGGGGGGTATGGCCTTGGGCGAGGTGAGTTACCGACTTTCGTCACTCGCTTTGAACGGGCAGGCACGAGGGTGGAACCGGTTTGCTCACGAAGCCGTGGGGTTTGTGCTCAATCCCGTGCGGGGAGTCAATCGGTTGATTACGGGCGAAGCTTGGCGCATAGGTCCGCGATATGTCGACCGGGCGGCTACGGTCCCGTTCTATTTCCAGTTCGATGCCGGTTATCGGGTACTCAGCTGTACCGATGCTCAGCCCGACCGCAGCAGGCATATAGGCTTTGTCGGGTTCAATATGGTCTATAACGACCCGTTTGAAATCGGAGGGAATGAGCCCTTCGAGCACTTCACGGCCCGTATGCTGCTGAATCTCTTTTCACGGCAGCCGGCTATCGGCGAGGCCAATATCTGTGCCTCGATATGGGGTAGGGCACACGAGTTCAAGAGTGGTAATGATTTGTTTGCAGGTATTTTCCAGAACTACAACTACTACGATAGCGAGAGTTTTGCCACGGAGTCGTCCTACACGCCTTTCCGCATAGCCGAGACGGTCTCTTATGGACCCGGTGTGCTGTACAGAGCCCGGCTGAGGAACAACGATATGTTGGTCTTGAACGGGTTCGTTTCGGGTATTGTGCTGGGTGGCTCGTTGAGCGACTATTTCCAGTTTCACGATAGGGACTATAATCTGGGTAGCGGTTACAGTGTGCGCGCGAATGGCTATTTTTCGTTGTGGCAACGGTTGGGCTTTTATCTGGCAACCGAGAATTATCATATTTTTACCTGGAAAGGCTATGAGCAAAAGGACTATGAGAATATCGATCAGAACTACCTGAATGCACAGGGCGACGTGAGTAACGCCCGTCTGCATAAATTGAACTTTCGGATTTCATACTCAATTTCTCCGCAACTCTCGGTGGCCGCCGAGACGGCCTGGTATCGTCGGAAAACGGATTATAAATATTACCCCGACGTGCGCTCCGATACGTTTGAATTCAGGCTTATGCTCTCTTGTCATCTATGAGGGCATGAACCCGAGGCGTCATCGGTAAGGCGCAGCCGGGGTAAGAGGAAATCAGTAGTCTGCCGGTTGCCGTTATACGGTAATGAGTTCGTATTGGCGAGTACCCAATCCAATCTTTTCGGCATGTTCGAGACCAGCCTGCCAGTTGGTATCGGGGTGCATCAGGTGGAACTTGTCGGCCCCTTCGAGATGTTCGTGGGGGTGCTTCTCGACCAGGCGGCTACCGTTGATGGCCGGCGCGGCGATGACCAGATCGGCACAGGCTTGATCCAAGGCCACAGGGTCGAACGAGGCCAGGATACCCAGGTCGGGCACGATGGCGGCGTCGTTGTGGTTCCAGCAGTCGCACTCGGGCGACACGTTCATGATGAAACTGATGTGGAAGTTGGGTTTGTCTTTCAGTACGGCCTGGGTATATTCGGTAATCTTGTAGTTCAGCCGTTCCGAGGTATCGCTCTCGCCCATAACGGCGGCATCGTGCTGGCACAAGGCTACACACTGTCCGCAACCCACGCACTTGTCATAGTCGATGACCGCTTTGTGGTCGGCATTGAGGTGAATGGCATCGTGGGCGCAATGTTTCACGCAGACGTTGCAGCCCTTGCAATTCTCTGTCTCGATTTTGGGTTGCGAGTTACAGTGCAGTTCCAGTTTGCCGCCTACGCTGGCGCCACCCATACCCAGGTTTTTCAGCGTGCCGCCGAATCCGGCTTGCTCGTGTCCCTTGAAGTGAGTCATCGAGATAACGATGTCGGCATCGGCCAGAGCCGAGCCAATTTTGGGAGCCTTGCAATACTCTCCGTTCAGAGGTATCTCGCGGTATTCAGTACCTTTCAAGCCGTCGGCAATGATTACCTGGCATTGGGCCGAGATAGGGTTGTAGCCATTCTCCATGGCGCTTTGCAGGTGATCCACGGCATTGGCGCGGCGACCCGAGTAGAGGGTATTACAGTCGGTGAGGAAGGGCTTGGCTCCCCATGAGCGGAGCAGGTTGGCGAGTCGGGCCGCATAGTTGGGGCGCAGGTAGGCCAGGTTACCCGGTTCGCCGAAGTGTATCTTGATGGCAACGAACTGGTCTTTGAAATCGATGGTCTCGATACCGGCCCGTTTGATTAACCGCTCCATCTTGTCGAGCAGGTTGCTCGATGGGGTGGTGTGCAGATTGGTGAAAAAAACCTTAGACTTGTCCATATGAGTTTGTTTTTGGTTGTGTATCATCGTGCCTGGTGGCAGAAGAAAAAACAGGCTTCATCGCGAAGTCGCTTCTGCTTCTTTTTCAGATAAAAGTACGAAAAAATCATTGTCGCATAATTATCTTTTTTTGTTTTTGGAATCAATAAAATTCATTGTATAATGAATAAAATTAAATAGAATATTTGATTTATTAAATATTGGTGCTATATTTGCTCATGTAAAATAGAAAAAACTATGAAACGATTATCTGTCAAATTAACGATTCTTGCTCTTTTGTGGCCGATGGCGAGTTGGGCCGTCGAGGAGCTCCCGGCAACATTGAATACCCCTACGGGTACAATTCAAGGCAAAGTGCTGTTGCCCGATACCGACCGGCCGCCGGTGGTTCTGATTATTGCCGGGTCGGGACCCACCGATATGGACGGCAACTCGCGGTTGGGTACCGTGACTGTCAAGAACAACTCGTTGAAACTGCTGGCCGAGGGATTGGCCCGGCAGGGGATTGCCTCGTTGCGGTATGACAAGCGGGGCATTGCATCAAGTGCCGCGGCCGGTAAGGAGGAGAAAGAGTTGCGATTTGACGATTATGTGGCCGACGCCCAGGGTTGGATCAACCAGTTGAGCGGTGATGACCGCTTCTCGTCGGTTTTTGTCTTGGGGCATAGCGAAGGGTCGCTGATAGGCCTGTTGGCCAGTCGTGACAATACACAGGTAAAGGGCGTGGTCTCTTTGGCGGGTGCCGGGCGTCCGGCCTATGAACTAATCGAGGCCCAGATGAGCAGTCAGCCGGCCGAGGTACGTCGGTTGGTGCAGACGGTCAACGATTCGTTGCGGGCCGGCAAGACCGTGGCCGATATACCCATGGGGTTGATGGCTCTGTATCGTCCGTCGGTGCAGCCCTATCTCATCTCGTGGTATCGCTATAATCCTCAGGAGGTGGTGGCCGCTCTCTCACAGCCGGTGTTGCTTGTGCAGGGCGACAAGGACATTCAGGTGGCCGTCGAAGATGCCCGGTTGTTGAAGTCGGCACAGCCTCGGGCCACGTTGCAGGTGATACCCGACATGAACCATGTGTTGAAGCGGTGCGAGTCGGTCGACGCTCGTGAGCAGCAGGCTACCTATACCAATCCCGAGTTGCCCGTTGTGGAGGAGTTGTTGAATGTGATTGTAAAATTTGTCAAGCCATGAGTACGAGTGAAACAAAAAAACGGTTGCCGTTGCGGTGCCCCGCCTGCGAGGCTCAGCTCAAAGTGTCGAAACTGGTGTGCGACCAATGCGGTACCGAGGTGTCGGGGTTATTCGACTTGCCGGCCCTGACGCGGTTGAGCGAAGAGGAGCAACGCTTTATGCTCGAATTTGTGAAGGCGAGTGGCAGTCTCAAAGATATGGCCAAGCAGATGGGGGTGAGCTATCCCACGGTGCGGAACTATCTGGACGATTTGATTGAGAAACTGAATAACATGGAGGAGTCATGAAGACGCTTTTTGAATTTTTGAAGAACCCGTTTTATCGGGTGGCCGGTTACACCTCGCTGGCATGGGGGGTGGGTGGTATAGTCGTTGCGACGGCGATAGCCTTTGTGGGTGGAGTTCATTTTCATGGACTGCTGCACTACGGTGGTGCACCCAATGGAGCGTGGTGGTGTTTTGTGGTCGAACATTTGGTGGTGTGGCTGGTGCCTGCCGTGGTGATTTATATTGCGGCGTTGTTTTGCAGCCGTTCGCATGTGCGTCCCGTCGATGTGTTGGGAACCGTCGCCTTTGCCCAACTGCCCTTTGTGGTGCTCTCGCTCTTCATGGCTTTGCCGCCGATGAGCGAGGTGGCTACGATACAGTCGGCGCAGGCTGTCGATGCCTTACTCACCGATACCACTTGGCTTCTCATGCTGGTGTGGATAGGGGCAGTGAGTTTGCTACTTTCCATTTGGGGGCTCTATTGGCTCTTCCGGGCCACATCGGTCGCCTGTAACTTGAAGGGGCGCAATCTGTGGATTGTCTTTATTATCGGTGCTTTTGGCGGAGATGTTCTGTGTCGTTATCTGATAGGCCTCTGCTATTGATACCGGGGCAGATGCTCCGGGCCTGAAAAAACGAAGCGGCTATCGGGATTCCCTCGATAGCCGCTTCGTTCGTATGAGAAATATGAGCTACATTTTTTTACTGCATGTTTTTCGTCAAACTTTGAAGGTGGCTGATTGATATGTTCCCGGTGAGTTGTATGATGACAAACTCGGTCTTCTCCTCGTTGACCAGCATGACCAGCTCTTTGATTTTCTTTTGTGCCTGGGGATAGATGTAGATGGTGACCTCTTCTCCGTCGTCCTTTACCTTCATCAGCTCTTCGTAGGGAGCCTTCTTGAAGATGGAGTCCGACGCTTTTCGGATACGGGCGATGAGGTTGGCATCATCTTCGCAGGTGAGAATCTGAATGCGGTCGAGTTCGTTGAGTACACTTTTCAAGTCGAGGGCATCTATTTCCAGCTGCCCCTCGGGCATCATGTTCAGCAGGGTTTTGGAGATGTTGACATAGGTTACATTCTTTTCGCCCGAGAACTGGTCGAAAATCGTATTTTGAGCCTGGCCGGACAGGATACCGACAACTGCGCTTAACAGGATATAGATGAGTCGTTTCATGATTATTTGAATTTTAAGTGCTTGTTGATAATCTGGTTGGTTTTTACAATCTCTTGTTGAGCCCCCTGCCATTGCCGGGCTCCCTTGTTGAGTTTCTGCGAGACGAGTATCAGGGCCCGTTGGGCTTCGGCGCAGGCATACATCTCCTGGTCGCTGAGCTTGGGAGCAGCCGGTTGGCGGGTAAAGTAGAGCCCGGCGGCCGAAGCCAGTATCAGGGCGGCTGCCACACCGCTGACCCATCGCCATACCGGAGCGATGCGGGTCGCCCGCTTGCGGGCGGGCAGGCGGTCGATAAAGGCCGACAGTCGCTCTTCCAGCCCGTCGGGAATCTCGGGCGTGCGGGGGACGAGCGCAAGGACGATACGCTTCTCTTCGAGGAACTCCCGGGGTACTTCGTGAGCGGCCAAATAGTCTCGCAATGCCTGTTCGTCGGCTTCCGACAGCTGGCCTTCAAAGAAACGGTCTATCTGTTTTCGTAACTCTTGTGTAGTCATATCTTTGGGGTAAATAGTTCTTTAATCGTTTTTCTGGCCCGGGAGAGCAGTACCCGTATGTTGGCGTTGCTCAATCCCGTCTCCTGTTCAATCTCGGCGTTGCTCTTCTCCTCGAAATGTCTCAGTAGCAAGACCTGTCGCTGGTTCTCGGGGAGTTCGGCTATGAGGCGAAGCAAGCGTTTCATATCCTCTCGCTGCTCCATGGCCCTGTCGGGTGGTGGGGCCGGTTCTATCTCGTTGGCCAGTGTCGACTCGTTGTCGGTCGGGGGCGTCGAACTGCGCAGTTTGTCGAGGCAGAGGTGCTTCAACAGGGTCACGGCATAGGCCTCGTCGCTATCGAGTCCGTCGAGAAACTCCTGTTTCTCCCACAGTTTCAGGTAGGCATTCTGTACCATATCCTCGGCATCGCATTCGTTTCCCAGGTAGCGGAAGGCCAGGCGATAGAGCTTTTGATAGTAGGGCAGGAATCTGGTCTTAAACTCTTGGTGAGTCATGGGTGTGTTATTTGTTTTTAAGAATCTCCGATTTCAGATTCCCTTTGAATCGCACCAGGTTGATTCCCTCCTTGTCAAGTTCGAGGATAACAACCTCGGACACCTTTTTCTTCGATTTCAGCATGAAAATCTTGACCAGTTCGTCTCCGTCCTGGGTGTCGAGCAATAGTTCATGGGGGGTGTAATCTTCCTTTACAATCTCCTTTCTCAGTGTTTGATAGGTTGTCTCATCGAGAGAGGCTTCGGTCACCTCGATGCTCTTGACCCCTTCAAAGGCACCTTTGAGACCCGATTTGTTCAGTTTCTCCTCGCTGTATTCGGCATCGGGCAGATTCTTGATTCGTGTGAACAGGGCGTCTATGGGCGTGTCGGCCAAGGCTGTGTGCAGGAACGAGGCCAGCATAACAGTCAGGAACAATGTGAATATCCGGAATTTCATGGTTCGTTTGGGGTTACTTGTTGTTTTCAATGATTGCGTTCAATTGCTCGGGGTCTATCGCACCCTTGATGCGAATGAAACTGACCTCGTCCTTCTCGAGTGAGATGATGACGATCTCTCTGATTTTCTCTTTTTCGATTTTCATCAGGATACGGGCCATCTCGTCCTCTTCGTTTGTGGATACGAGCGTTTCATAGCCGTTGTCGTTGCATTGGTTCAATAGTTTTTTCAGTTGGTTGTAGTCGGTGGCCGCAAGCTCTTCGGCGTTGAGAATGTTCATCGAATTGATTCCCTTCATTTCGGGCGAGAAGGGTTTGATGAGGTTCAGTACCAGCGGGGTGAGAGTTACTTTTTCGACATTAGGCAGACGGGTGATTGAACGGGACAGCTTGTCGATGCAGTTCCCGGCCAGCAGGGTAGAGGTGCTGCCGAGCAGGACCAAAGCGGCAAGTAAGATTTTTGTTTTCATATCAATCGTTTTTTCGTGTTCGCAATATGAAATCTGGTGTATAGCGCTATTTTAACCGGTTTTCATATAGAGGACGAACAATCGACAATTTTGTTACAAAGAAAATAAAAAAAAACGAGAGAAAAGATCCGCATCTTTTCTCTCGTTTCAACTATTTTCAGATTCTTGGGGCCGATTACGCCTTTTGAATAATCTCCATGCCTTTCATGATGGCTTTCTCATTCAGGGGAATGAGGTTGTGGTGACGCTCGGGCAGCGACTTTTTAAGTCCTTTCAGCACATTCTCCATGCTCACCATCGGTTTCAGTTTCAACAGACCTCCCAATACAATCATGTTCAATGCCTTGGTGTTGTTCATCTCAATGGCAGCCTCCATGGCGTTGATGCGGTACACGTTGATGTCGGTACGCGTGGGGGGGTGGTGTATTCCGTATCCGTCGTAAATGAGGATACCGCCCGGTTTCACCTTGCTCTCGAATTTTTCGAGCGAGGGTTGATTGAGAATCACCGCTACGTCGAACGAGTTCAATACCGGTGAGCTGATGCGCTCGTCGCTGAGGATTACGGTCACGTTGGCCGTACCGCCGCGTTGTTCGGGTCCGTATGAAGGCATCCAGGTAACCTCCTTGCCTTCCATCAGTCCGGAGTAGGCCAATATCTTACCCATCGAGAGTACGCCTTGTCCGCCGAATCCGGCTATGATAATTTCTTCTTTCATCTCTGTCAAATTTTGAATTATACGTTTTTGAGGTCTCCCATCGGGTATTTGGCAAACATGTGCTCCTCCATCCATTGGTTGGCTTTTACAGGAGTCATCTTCCAACCCGAGTTACAGGTCGATACGATTTCGACCAGCGATGTACCTTTGCCGGCCATCGAGTTTTCAAAGGCCAGCCGAATGGCTTTCTTGGCTTTACGTATCGAGGCGGGGGTGTGTACGCTCTGACGGGTTACGTAGCAGGTACCGTCGACACGTTCTACCAGTTCGGCGATGCGCAAGGGGTATCCGTTCAAGGCTACGTTACGGCCGTAGGGGCAGGTCGAGGTCTTCATGCCTTCGAGTGTCGTGGGGGCCATTTGACCGCCGGTCATTCCATAGATACCGTTGTTGATGAATATGATGGCAATGTTCTCTCCCCGGTTGCAGGCGTGAATCGTCTCGGCGGTACCGATGGCTGCCAAGTCGCCGTCGCCCTGATAGGTGAATACCATCTTCTTGGGGTTGAGTCGTTTCACGGCTGTGGCGATGGCGGGTGCCCGTCCGTGGGCGGCCTCGATCCAGTCGACGTCGATATAGTTGTAGGCAAATACGGCGCAACCCACCGGTGCGATACCTATCGTCTCTTCTTCAATACCCATTTCTTCTATGACTTCGGCAATCAGTTTATGTACTACGCCGTGGCTGCAACCCGGGCAGTAGTGCATGGGATTATCGTTCATGAGCCGAGGTTTCGTGTAAACCAGGTTTTCGGGCTTTATAATTTCGTTGATATCCATATGCATTTATTTAGATTCGGGTATTTACATTAATTTCTCTTTCAAGGCGGCCAGAACTTCATCGGGCGTGGGAACGATACCTCCCAGGCGACCGAAGTGCTCTACCTTCACTTTCCCGTTGACGGCCAGGCGAACATCTTCTACCATCTGGCCGGCATTGAGTTCGGCCGAGAGTATGCCTTTCACGTGAGCGGCCTGCCGGGCGATGGCTTCCGTGGGGAAGGGCCACAGCGTGATGGGGCGCAACAGACCTATCTTGATACCCTCTTCGGCAGCCAGTTCGATGGTCTTCTGGCAGATTCGGGACATCGATCCGAAGGCGACAATCAGGTAATCGGCGTCTTCGCAGTTGATCTCTTCAAAGCGCACCTCGTTTTCGCTGATGCGTTTGTAGGTAGCCTGGAAGCGAATGTTATTCTGCTCCATGATGGCCGGGTCGAGTTCGAGCGAGGTAACTACGTTCCGTTTGCGATCCTTGGGTTTTCCCAGCGTGGCCCACGGGTTCTGTTGGCGTATCTCATCGTCGGTACGACGTTTGCGGAAGGGGGGCAGAACCACCTTCTCCATCATCTGTCCGATAACACCGTCGGCCAGGATAATGGCGGGGTTGCGATATTTGAAGGCGAGGTCGAAGCCTAATGCAACGAAATCGGCCATCTCCTGTACCGAAGCGGGAGCCAGCGTAATCAGGTGGTAGTCGCCGTGACCACCGCCTTTGGTAGCCTGGAAGTAGTCGGCTTGACTCGGTTGTATGGTTCCGAGACCCGGGCCTCCCCGCATCACGTTGACAATCAAGCAGGGCAACTCGGCTCCTGCCAGATAGGAGACACCCTCCTGCATCAAACTTACACCGGGGCTCGACGAGGTCGTCATGACCGCCTTGCCGCAGCTGGCACCGCCATACACCATGTTGATGGCAGCGACTTCGCTCTCGGCCTGCAATACAACCATACCGGTCGTTTCCCACGGTTGCTCTTCCATGAGTGTTTCCATCACCTCCGACTGCGGGGTAATGGGGTATCCGAAGTAACCATCGGCTCCATAACGTATAGCGGCATGGGCAATGGCTTCGTTACCCTTCATCAGTTTTATCTCTTCTTTCATAATTAACGGATTTATCGGAATGAACCGGGTTACAATTTTACTTTATATACGGTGATACACCCGTCGGGGCATACGAGCCCACAACTTGCACACCCGATACAGGCATCGGGATTTTGCATGAAAGCATAATGATAACCTCTGTCATTAACTTCGGTAGGCTGTAATGCGAGAACCTGACTGGGACAGGCGACCACACATAGTTCGCAGCCTTTGCAACGTTCTTTGTTAACGACAACAGCGCCTTTTATTTTAGCCATAAGATCTTGTTTTTAGTTCCACAAATATAAAGAATAAATTTTTAAACTGATAGTAAAATAGGCAGTTTTTTTATAAAACTGCCTATTCAGATAAGTGGTTGTTTCTCAGTTGTATAAGGACTGCTAAAAATATTGCGAAATGTGAGAAATCGTTCTATTTTTGGCTAAATATGTTTTATAACATAAGAATAACTCTTCATTTGCTTACAAATTGATAGTTATCCTATCTTTATTCCCGAAAAACCCATAAAGGCCATGGCCAGCAATCCGGCGGCTACCAGGGCGATGGGGGTGCCTTGCATGGCTTTGGGAATGCGTGAGAGAGCCATCTGTTCGCGCATGCCGGCAAAGAGTACCAATGCCAGCGTGAAGCCGAGGGCGGTCGAGATGGCGTATACCGTGGCTTCGAGCAGACTCATGTCCTTTTGAATGACGATGAGGGCAACTCCCAGAATTGTACAGTTGGTGGTGATGAGCGGCAGGAATACCCCCAGTGCCTGATAGAGCGCAGGGGCTATCTTCTTGATGATGATTTCGAGCAGTTGCACCAGCGCGGCGATGACCAGAATGAAGACGATGGTCTGCATGTAGTCGAGTCCCAGCGGCATGAGCAGATAGGTCTGCAACAGGTAAGTCACGATGGTCGACAGGGTCATGACAAAGGTGACGGCTGCCCCCATGCCCAGTGCCGAGTCGATGCGCTTGGATACGCCCAGGAAGGGACAGATGCCCAGGAACTGGGAGAGGACGATGTTGTTGACGAATATGGCGGTGATAAATATAGATACGTAGGTGAGCATGATTACCGGGTTTTAAAGGTATGGATAATGGCAATTAAGAATCCCAGGGCGATGAAGGCACCGGGGGCGAGAATGAAGATGAGCGAGCCATACTCTTCGGGGTAGATCGGGAACCCGAAGATGTGGCCGGTACCCAGGAACTCGCGCACGCAACCCAGCAGGGTGAGGGCTACGGTGAAGCCCAGACCGATACCCAGTCCGTCGAAGAACGACTCGCCGGGGGTATGCTTGGCGGCAAATGCCTCGGCCCGTCCCAGCAAGATGCAGTTGACGACAATCAGCGGAATGAAGAGTCCCAGCGTGGCGTAGAGGTCGGGCAGGTAGGCCTGCATGCAGAGTTGCAAGATGGTCACAAAGGTGGCGATGATGACGATGTAGGCCGGTATTCTCACCTTGTCGGGAATCAGGTTCTTGACCATCGATATCACGACATTCGAGCAGATGAGTACGAACAGGGTGGAGAGTCCCATGCCCAGGCCTCCCATGGCCGAGGTGGTGGTACCCAGCGTGGGGCACATGCCCAGCAGCAGGACAAAGGTGGGGTTCTCTTTGATGAGCCCGTTCAAAAGGATTTTTGTCTTATTCATGATTCCCTCCTTTCAGCGATTCGGTGTAGGCAGCGTATGCCGTGCGCACGGCGGCCAGGAAGGCTCGCGAGGTGATGGTGGCGGCGGTAATGGCGTCGATGTCGCCCGAATCTTTTGTTACGTGGAAATTGGTGGTTTCGGGAGATTTCCCGATGATGTTCTGTTTGTTTTTGTCGGTGCGGAACCAGTCGCCCATCTTGGCTCCGAGTCCGGGAGTCTCCTGATGTTTCAGCACCCGGAAGTCCTTGATGGTACCGTCGGCCTCAAACCCGACGATGATGCGAATCTCGCCGCCGTAACCGGTATTGTTGCTGCACTCGACGGCAGCACCGGCCAGTTCACCCCCTTTCTTGGCGGGATAGATGGTAGCGGTCGTTTCGCCGTATTCGTTGTGTACGGTGTAGGTCAGTTGCTCGTCGATGGGCGAGTTGTCATAGGCGGGGATTACCTGTTGAATGGCTTTCTCCCGACTGGCTTTGGTGGCCCGGGCTATGGGCTCTTCGGTAAGTTGGTAGGTATAGCCCAACAGTCCGCCGGCCACGGCCGTGATGAGGGTGAGCGACCAAAGCATATTCCAGAATGTAGACTCTTTTTTCTTCATCGTTAAGCCCTCCCGTAACGTTTAGGTTTGATATAATTATTGATAAGCGGGGTGAAGGCGTTCATGATAAGAATCGCAAACGATACCCCTTCGGGATAGCCTCCCCATTGACGGATAATGACGGTGAGAAGCCCGATGCCTATCCCGTAGATGACCATACCCCGCGAGGTCATGGGCGAGGTGACGTAGTCGGTTGCCATGTAGATGGCTCCCAGCAGCAGTCCGCCCGAGAGCAGTTGGATCAGGGCAAAGTCAAAGGCGTGTTGCCAGGCTCCCGCCGGTTGCGTGGCACTCAGCTCTTCGCCCAGTCCCAGGGCAAAACTGAACACGAATACCGTGGCCAGTATCGACACGGGGATATGCCAGCTGATGATGCGTCGGTACAGCAGGAAGGCAAACCCGATGAGCAGGGCGATGGCACCCACCTCGCCCAGGCTTCCGCCCTGGTTGCCAATCCACAGGTCCGAGATGTTGACCTGACCAATCCACTGGCTGCCTTCTTCCTTCAACTTGGAAAGGAGGGTGGCACCCGTCTCGGCATCGGTATAGCTCCATCGCGAGGAGACGGGCAACGGCCATTGCGTCATGTAGGTGGGGAAGGAGATGAGCAGGAATACCCGGCCGGCCAGGGCGGGGTTGAAGAGGTTGTTGCCCAGTCCGCCGAAAGCCATCTTGGTGATGCCTATCGCTACCACCGAGCCGATGATGACAATCCATATCGGCAGGTTGGAGGGCAGGTTGAAACCCAGCAGCAGACCGGTGAGTATGGCCGAGCCGTCGCCGATGGTGGGTTTCTCTTTCAGCAGAAATTTTTGTATGAGATATTCGATAACGATACACGAGAGTATCGAGGTGAGTGTGACGATTAAGGCTCCGACTCCAAAGAAATAGAGCGATACAGCGAACGCCGGCAACAGGGCGATGATGACGCTGTACATACACTGCGAGGCCGACAGTCGGCCGTGTATGTGAGGAGCAGGTGATACGGTTAGTTCCATTTCGAGAAAGTAGGTTATGATTGTTTTCTGGATCGTATGATTCGGTTTACGGCATTTTTACCGATGCGGATATAGTCGAGAATCGGGCGGTTCGACGGGCAACTGTACGAACAGCAGCCACATTCGAGACACGAGGTGATGAGCTCCCGTTCGGCCCGGTCGTACAGATGGTTCTGCGACAGCTTGGCCAGCAGGAAAGGTTCGAGTCCCATGGGGCAGGCCGATACGCATTTACCGCACCGTATGCAGGGCTCTATGGCTCCGCGGTGAGCATGTTGCTCGTCCAGTATCACGATACCCGAACACCCTTTCGATACGGGGGCGTCGATATTCGACACGGCCTTGCCCATCATCGGGCCGCCCAGTATCACTTTGGCACAGTCGGCAGGCAGGCCGCCGGCTACGTCGATCAGTTCGTGCATCGACATGCCCAGCCGCACCCGGTAGTTACCCGGTTTGGCCAAGTGATCACCGGTGACGGTCACCACACGGTCGACCAGCGGTTTGTTCTTCTGTACGGCTTCGTAGACGGCAAAGGCTGTTCCCACGTTCTGCACGATGGCTCCGGTCGAGACGGGCAGGGCCCCGTTGGCCACCTGCTTGTGCAGAATGGCGTCGATGAGCTGCTTCTCGCCACCCTGCGGATACCGGGTGCGCAACGGCACGATGGTGATGCCGGGATAGCGGGCGGCATGTTCCCGGAGCAGGGCGATGGCGTCGGGTTTGTTGTTCTCGATACCGATACAGGTGTGTTCCACACCGATGGCCTTCATGAGAATGCGGCACCCGACGAGAATCTGGTCGGGCGATTCGAGCATGAGGGCATGGTCGTCGGTCAGATAGGGTTCGCACTCGGTGGCGTTGATGATGAGCACCGTGGGTTTGAACTCCTTGGGCGGTGTCAGTTTCACATGTGTGGGGAAGGTGGCGCCACCCAGACCTACGATACCGGCCTGGGCTATCTTTTGGATAATCTCCTGGGGCGAGAGGGTAATCTCCTCTTTCAGTTCGGGCGAGCGGTCGATGCTCTCTTCCCACTCGTCGCCCTCGGTGTCGATGATGATTGTCGTGGCGTATTGGCCGAAGGCGTTGGCCGTTTTGTCGACCTTCGATACGGTGCCCGATACGGGCGAGTGAATGTTGGCCGAAACGAATCCGCTGGCTTCGGCTATGAGTGTACCCACCTTGACCGTATCGCCCTTCTTGACAATACAGTTTGCCGGAGCACCGATGTGCTGGTTGAGCATGATCGAGACTTGCCGGGGTATGGCGACCTGCGTCACGGGGCAGTGGGCCGTCAGTTTATGTTCATTCGGGTGTATGCCCCCGATACGAAATGTTTTTAGCATAGGGCAGATTCCTTTTCGTTGATTGTACTATTCTTTTCAGCTATGCCGACCACGTGAATGGCGTGGGTGGGGCACCCTTCGACACAGGCCTGGCACGAGAGGCAGAGGCTGTCGTCGATGTAGGCCAGGTTGTCGGCGAGGGTAATGGCGCCGTTGGGGCAGCTCTTGGCACATTTGCCGCACCCGATGCAGGCTGCCGAGCAGACCTTGCGAGCAATGATACCCTTGTCGCGGTTGTTGCAGGCCACATAGACGCGGGGCTCCTGCCGCTTGCGCAACTCGATGATGTTGCGGGGGCAGGCCTTTACGCACGAGCCGCAGGCTATGCAGATGTCGGGGTCGACGATGGGCAGACGGGTGACCGGGTCCATGGTGATTCCCCCGAAGTCGCAGGCTGCCGCACAGTCGCCTTCGCCCAGACAGCCGTAGTTGCAGTTGCTCTCGCCCGAGTAGAGGGCGGCTTCTACCGCACAGCTGTGGGCCCCTTCGTAGTGGCTGGTCTGGGGCCGGTTTTCACACGAGCCGTTGCAACGTACCACCGCAATGCGGGGTGCCTGTTCCACGGCCTCCATTCCCACGATGGGGGCAATCTTCTGCATGACTGCGTTGCCACCCACGGGGCACAACAGATTGTCGAGCGAGGTAGCTTTTGCACATTGTTCCGCAAAATTGCGACAGCCGGCAAAGCCGCAACCGCCGCAGTTGGCTCCCGGGAGCACCGCTTCGATTTCGTCGATGCGCGGGTCTTCTTCCACGTGGAATTTGCGGGAGATGACGTAGAGCAGGGTCGCACTGACCAATCCGATAATACTTAATATGATGATCGATGTTACCATAAGTTATGAGACAAATGTTTTTTTCAGGAAGAATGTAAATTGCTTTTTCAACCGGTCGCGGTAGAAGTAGAGCAGGATATAGTAAATCACAGGCACCAGCAGGGCGCAGAGGCCTGTGACGAGTTCGCTCGCACCGACCCAGGTGGTGACCACGAGCGAGAGCACGATGAGCAAAAGCGGTAGAACGGCTGTGAGCCACAAGGCTTTGTAGCCCGACTTGGCGGCAAGCGTGACCACCACCTTGTCGCCTGTCCGCACGGGAGTGCCATCGTTCTTTACCTCGATGATTTTCTCTTTCTGTTCGGCAGTGGCACACAACGAGGCAGCATGGCAACCGGCACAGGCCGACTGTTGCAGAATGCGCACCAAGATGTGCGATGGGGTGATTCCCGTTACAATACCTTCGTGTTCTATATCGGGTCGTTTCATGCCATAACGACTTTTATGTGTGTGATCTCTCAATCCACTCGTTTCTTGTTTTTCACGGGGCGGCTGCAATCGCGGGCCGATTGGCCGGGAGCAGGGGCCTCTTTCTTGCGGCTGCGGTATTTCGTCAGAAATAGGAGTCGTACAGTTTCTTGTATCTATCTTCTTGCTGAATGTCGGTAATCCATTTATTCAGGCTGTCGAGCAATATCGAGTCGTTTTTACGCAATGCCCAGGACTGGAATTGGGTAAAACTGATATCGGTATTGCAGTCGAGTTGAGGATAGTCTTTGCTCATTTGTTGTGCGATGGCTTTGTCGCACACGGCAAATTCGATTTCGCCGGTGGCCACCATCATGATCAGTTGCTCGGCCCCGTAGGTCTCTTCCTCCTGAATGTAGATGGTGTCGCCAATCTCGCGGGCCAGGTTGTTGATGCGCAACCGGGTGGGGGCGTCGCTCACGATATAGAGGGTTTCGCGGGCCAGGTCGAGCTGGTTTCTGATGAGTTTCTTGTGCGACGGGTTGTCTTTGCGCTGTACCAGAACTTGTCTGTTCAGCTGAATGGGAACGGTAAAGGCAAGCTCTTCCTTGATTTCGGAGGTGACGGGCAGCTGCCGGGCGATGATGTCGTACTGCCCGCGCTCCAACCCCTCGATGCTCTTGCTCAGATTGACCTCGGGGGTAATCTCGATGGCCAGTCCGCTGCGTTGGCCTACCATGCGGGCCAGTTCGTAGTCAAATCCCGTGAGGCTGTCGCCTTGCAGGTAATAGGAGAGGGGGGTATAGTCGGTAACGATGCGCAGCACTCCGTCGGCCTCTATCTCCTCGAAACTGCGGGGGTGATACTCGCTCTTGGGGCGCAGCCATGCCATGATTCCAACCACGACGACCAGCAGTCCGATGTAGATATATAGATGACGCTTGACTTTCATAGGCGCTTAGTTGGAGAAATCGATGGAGAGTCCCATTTGGAACATTCTCGGGTTCAACGGATAGTGCGGTAGCGAGAAGTAGTTGTTGCCGCCGAATACACCCTGGTTCACGTGCGACATCATCACGAAGAAGCGGGTCTGTTTCAGTTTCATGTTGATGTAGACGTTCATGAAGGGGTAGTTGCCCACCTCGATCTGGTCCTGGGTGTGGAAGGTGAGGGTGGCCGGCTGGAAGGCTTCGCTCTTGTATTTGGTATAGTAGCGGCAGTCGGCTCCCAGTTGCACATGCAGCACCTTGGCAATGCGGAAGAGCAGATAGAGGTTGCTGTACACGCTCAACTCGGGCAGGGGAATAATCGAGGGCTTGCTCGATTTCTGGTAGACCACTTCGTTTTGCCAGTTGAGAATACCGAGCCTGAAATTCTGGTTGAGCCGGGCGTGGAATACCTGTATGATAGAGCCCTCCTGTTGGGGCAGGCAGTTGTTGTTGAAATAGATGTAGTTCTGTATGTTTTCGATTCCTACATTCAGTTTGGTGCCCCATCGCTTGATGCTGAACTCACCCCCCACGCGCATGCGACGGGTCTTCCCGAAGTTGTTGTTCCACATGAAGTGGTTCGAGGTGTAGCGCTTGTAAAAATAGGAGGGTTCGAGATTCTTGAAGAAACCGTAGGCTTTCAGTTGTACGGTATCTTTCCACAGACGGAACCGGCTGCGTACGTCGGCTGTGACATCGATGTCGCCGATGACCGAACCGGCCAGACCGAATTTGCCGTTTACGTTATAAGTGAGCAGTTCGCCTTTCTGTTTCGACAACTCGCCGCCTACCCACAACAGGCTTTCGCCGTGGCTGCGAGGATTGGAAATATTGGGTCGCGGGGTGAGACCTTCGATAACGCTCCCGGACGATAGGGTGTCGCGCGGGAAGGTGTAGTGGCGGTATTCATAGGTGGCATAGGCGGCCAGACCCATCTTGGCATATTTGTTGAACCCTTCGAGCAGCGAGATGCCTACCGTGTTGCGTATGGAGTGGTAGGTGGTCTCTTCGTTGGTGCCGCCCAGACTCATGTAGGTGTTGGTAAAATAGGTGGAATCTTCGGTGGCCGACTGGTTGACGAAGCGGTGCTTGTTGGCATTGTATTCGATGGTGTGGATAATGCTGGTCACCGGGATAAAGGTGCGAATGACGGTCGTGTCTTGCTGCTCCTCCTGATAAAAGCCGAATTTATAGCGTTGGGTCGCATAGTACTCCTGTCCCCGAACGCGGTTGTAGGCATCGGTCAGATAGGTGGGAATGGTACGCGTGTCCACACTCGATTGTCCGCCCTGCACCTCCTCGGGATTGAGTATGTAGGTATCGTCGCTGATACCGCCGTTCTCCTGATTGACAAAGTTGTAGGTGTTGAGGAAGAATTGTATGTCGTACCGGTCGCCTAGATAGCTACCAAATATGCTGTATGCCAGATCTTTGGTGGCCTGGTGCTGGTAGTGTCCCCGCGACAGAATGTAGTTCACGCTACCCCCGAAGGCCAGCCTTTGGTTGATGTTACCCGAGAAGAGGGCCTTCAAGTCGTCCTGAGCCGTCTGCTTCGAGCCACCGGTGAGGTAAGACAACTGGGTGTAAGGTATGTGGGTGTTGTAGAATTTCCAGGTCGAGGCGGTCTGTATCCAATGGCTGAACGGGTCTTTGAAGATGAACTCCGAGGGCAGCTCGCGGTCGAAGAAAATCTTGGAGAAGGCGGCACCGCCCAGATTGCCCGTTGTTCCGTAAGCCGTCGAGTAACTCGATGGAATGTCGGTACTGTAAAAGTTGTGCATGAGCGTATCCATCGGAACGTCGTAGCGCAACCCTAACGGCTGAGTGAGGCTCCACGCATAAGGTGCTGGTATGTCTTGTTTTTTCTTGGCCTCGGACGAGAGAACACAGAAAAACGCGAGTAATATGATAATGCCAACCTTTTTCATGAGTGTGCAAAGATACCAAAAGGAGCGCGCAGAGACAAAAGAAAAACGTAGTTTTTTGAGGCAATCGGGTCGAAGCGTCTTGGATACTCTGTCAAAACCGGAGAGAGCCGACCGCCACAAAGGTCGTGCCTGGGCGTGTCGGCTGTTTTTCTGGTTCTTTCCGTGGGGTAGCAGGTCAGTTGTTTTGATAGAGGTATCGTTTGATGCTCCGCTTGGGGGTCTTCTCAAACTCCTCGTAGTAGATTTTCAACCGGCTTATCTGACTGTAAGCGGGCAGCTCTTTATTGAGGGTGGCGATGTCCTCTTCCATTTGGGTTTCGAGAGCATGACCGGCCAGGTTGGAGCGCTGGGCATTCTCGATGTCGGGATAGACGAGCGCCACCAGTTTGCCCTCCTGCTCGACGATGAGCGATTCGCACACATAGGGCATGTTGTTCAGCCGGTCTTCAATCTCCTCGGGGTATATGTTTTGCCCCGAGGGGCCCAGAATCATATTCTTGTTGCGGCCTCTCAGGTAGACGAATCCGTCTTCGTCGATGGTACAGAGGTCGCCGGTTTTCATCCACCCGTCGGGGGTGAAGATGGCCTGGGTGGCCTCGTCGTTCTTGTAGTATCCCAGCATGGTATTGGCTCCTTTTACCTGTAATTCGCCCACGATATGTGCGGGGTCGGGCGAGTCGACGCGTCCCTCCATGCGGTCGACGATTCGTCCGCATGAGCCTATGCGGGTTTCGTCCCAAGGGGCATAGGAGATAAGAGGCCCGCACTCGGTCATGCCGTAGCCCACGGTCAGGGGAAACCCGATGCGACGCAGGAACAGCTCGACCTCGCGATTGAGGGCGGCTCCGCCGATAATCATCTGCACGAGGTTCCCGCCGAAGGTCTCGGAAAGCCGGTCGTTGATTTTGGTCAACAACTGGTTGTCGAGGAAGGGAACTTTCAACATCAGTTTCATCAAGGGTTTGTCCAGCAGCGGGAAGACCTTGGTCTTGATAATCTTCTCGATGATGAGGGGGACGGCGATAATCAACTTGGGTTTTACGGCGGCAAAGGCGTCCATGATAATTTTGGGCGAGGGTACCCGGGTGAGGAAATGCAGGTGGCACCCTTTGGCAAAGGGGTGTATCATTTCGATGACCATGCCGTACATATGGGCCATCGGCAGCATGCACACGATGCCGTCACTGGCTTTCAGAAAGGGCAGGTGTTCGAGGCAGAACTCGACATTCGACCACAGGCTGCGGTAGGGGAGCATCACCCCTTTGGAAAATCCGGTCGAGCCCGAGGTGTAGTTGATGACCGCCAGTTCTTCGGGCGAATCCTCGTAATAGCTGACCGCTTCGGGGGTAAAGCGTGAGGGATATTTGCGGCCGAAATATTCGTTCAGCCGGTTGCGCGTATTGATAAGCCGTTCGCTTTCCGATTGCAGCAGGGAGAAGTCGTTAAGCAGGAAAATTCCTCTCAGGTTTTTCATCAGGCTCCCGTTGAGGTTTTCCCACACGCCGTCGCCCACGAAAAGGAGTTTGGCTTCGGAGTGATTGACAATGTGGTGAATGTTGTCTGCTTTGAACTCATGTAGAATGGGCACGGGCACGGCTCCGTAGGTAATCGCTGCAAAGAAGGCCACTGCCCAGTGGGCCGAGTTTTTGCCGCAAATGGCAACCTTGTCGCCCTTTTCGATACCTGCGCTTTCGAGCAGCAGATGTATCTTGGCAATTTTGCGGGCTATGTCTTTATAGTGGTAGGATACGCCGTCGAAATCGCTCAGTGCGATGCGTTCCCAATTCTCTTTGATGGCTCGTTCGATGTATTTGTTAAAACTCTTGTTATTCATAAAATCAAAAATTTTTGGGTCATGATTTTACAAAGATACAAGATTCGGCGGGAAAACCTAATCCCATCGTTCTGTTTCGAGCTTCTGTAAGGGTTGATTTAGTTTTTTTCAGAGAGAAAAGGATATTGAGCCCGATTGACAAAACATTTTTAACCCATATCTCACCTATATGGCAAAGCACGGCGTTTTTGACGATAGCCAGTCCCGGACAGGTGCTGCTACCGTCATGAATTTTCTGAACTCACGAGAGCGGATACAGGGTTCCATCGACTAATATTGGGAAAAGATAGCTACGTAGGAAAGGTGACCTCTACTATGATTGGATAGATTCTAAACATGAAATAAGTATATTGTTTAATAATCTATGTAACAGATTTTTATTTTAGCATATAGATACATTTTATATAGTAGGATTTTTCTTCTTAATTTGATAAAAAAGTTTTTTTAGAAAAACAGTTTTAAATATCCTATATCCGTACTTTTTCGTATATTTGTAACCAAACAAAGATGTTTCATATTTATACAGTAATATAAAATCAGAAGCCTAAGATAGTTATAATTGATTGAATAATAAAACTTTGTAATATGGGTTGAATTGATGGAGTGAATATTGCTTTGTCCATTTTATCACACAATAACAGAGAATATGTGTTGCTAGGCTTTTTTTTGTCTTAGATAATTTATTCTATGTTAATACGAATTGTTTTTATTATTTAATTTAGGCCAATCGATTATTCTCATAACATTGTTCTAATTTATGTCTCAAACATCAGAGAATAATAAACGAATTGCGAAGAACACGTTGTTTTTGTATGTGCGTACGCTTTTTATCATGCTTGTTACGCTATATACAAGCCGGGTTGTTCTTAACGCTCTTGGTGTTTCGGACTATGGTGTTTACAATGTGGTGGGTGGGGTCGTAGCAATGTTCGGATTTATTAATAGTTCCATGTCATCTGCTACCCAGCGATACATCACTTTTGCCTTGGGTAAAGGAGATCGGGAAAATCTGCATAAAGTATTCAGTACGGCGTTGCAGATTCATGTATTGATTTCAGTATTGATTGTAATTCTTGGAGAAACGGTTGGTCTGTGGTTTATGTATGAAAAGATGCAGATACCAGCCGACCGTATGAATGCTGCCTTCTGGGTACTTCAATGTTCGATAGTATCTACCGTTGTGATGATTGTCAGTGTGCCGTATAATGCTGATATAATAGCACACGAGAAGATGTCCGTTTTTGCCTACATTTCCATTCTTGAAGCTGTATTAAAACTTGCCGTAGCTTATGCTCTCGTCGTTTCTTCTTTTGACAAGTTGATCCTTTACGGATTTCTTATTTTGGTCGTGCAGATATTTATTCGTTTCTGTTACAGCCATTATTGCAATAAGCATTTCCCAGAATCAAAGTATCGTCACGTGTGGGATAAGTCCCTGTTTAAGGAAATGACAGGATTTGCAGGGTGGAGTATGTTTGGAAATCTGTCGGCAGTACTGTTTGGTCAGGGTCTCAATATGTTGCTTAACGTCTTTTTCGGGCCTGTTGTCAATGCAGCCCAAGCCGTTGCCGTGCAGGTTCAGAATGCCATACAGCAGTTCGTAGGTAATTTTCAGATGGCGTTAAATCCGCAAATAACCAAGACTTATGCAAGAGGTGAAAAAGATGAGATGCACAGGCTTATGTTCCGCAGTGCAAGATTTTCGTTCTACCTCCTTTTCCTGTTGTCGTTGCCGGTCCTTTTCGAAACCGATTTTATACTTACCGTCTGGTTGAAGACTGTCCCGGAGAATACGGTAGACTTTCTGCGTATAATGATTTGCACATCTTTGATTTATACATTGGCCAATCCTTTGATTGTAGCCAATCAGGCAACTGGTAAAGTCAAGAAATACCAGGCTGTATGTGGCACGATACTTCTGATGATACTACCTGTCTCTTATGTCTGTTTACGACTTGGGTGTCCGGCTTACTCCGTGTTCATTGTCCATTTTGTTATGGAGTTATTGACCCAACTTGCGCGCATGGTTATGCTCCGTCCTTTGATTGGTATTAGCATAAAGGACTATTTTATAAATATATATGCAAAGGTTGGTGTGGTTGCATTATTGGCAGTCATAGCTCCACTTCTAGTATATAGAATTATGGACGATACCGTTCTGCGCTTTTTCCTGATTTCTGTTATATGTGTATTATCTGTTGCTTTTGTATCATATTCTGTGGGATTGTCAAGAACGGAAAGGGCTTTTGTCCGTTCCAAGATAAGTACTGTATATAATAAATTTTTACACCGATGATAAAGATAACTGACAAGCGTGATTGTTGTGGATGTGCTGCCTGTGTCCAATGTTGTCCCAAGCGATGTATATCTCTGAGGGAAGATGAAGAAGGCTTCCTGTATCCAGATGTCAATATTGAAGAATGTATTGACTGTCATCTTTGCGAGAAGGTATGTCCATGGATAGATCGTCCAGATAAACAACAGCCCTTGGAAGTCCTTGCTGTAAAGAACCGGAATGATGAGGAGCGAATGGCAAGTTCTTCTGGCGGTGTATTTATTCTCCTTGCAAAGAAGGTAATTGAAAGAGGTGGTGTTGTTTTTGGTGCGGTATTTTCTGTAGATTGTTTGTGTCATGGCGTACCGAGCCCTGGCATTTGGAGGCGTTATCTGCATGAGGCTGTTGGTGGAGCTGATTATAAAGACCAAATAACAGGAATAGAATTCAGAAACAAATACTTGGGAGGTTGGAAAAATTTTAGTTTCCTAATCACAGGTAAAACAAATGATGAAAATAAAGTATTGTATTCAGAGACTCATGGCAAGAATGCCTATATGCGGGGATTTCTTTCTAATTTATATTTACGACCAAGTTGTTATTCCTGTAAAAGCAAGAATGGAGCCAGTCACAGTGATTTGACATTGGCTGATTTTTGGGGGATAGACGTAATTTCGCCAGATGTTTATGATGATAAAGGGGTTAGCCTAATCATAGTTAGTTCAGAAAAAGGTAAGTCGTTATTATATTCATTAGATGTTGATGTATATGAATCTTCTCTTGTTGTGGCAAAAACAATGAATGGAGCGTTTAAGGAGAAGACGGTCTCACATCCTAAAAGAAAGAAATTTTTTGAACAGTTTGATAAGTGCAGCAGTGTGATTAAATTAATTGAAGATAATTCAAAACCAACCTTTAAAATTAGATTGCGGAATAAAATCAATTATCTTAATCAGAAAATGATAAAATTCAAGCGATAATAGTTATTATTTTCTCTTATTTTATTACATTAGAGGGGGAAAGATTAGTACTATTTATATACATTTATAAAATAATGAAAATAGGACTTTTAACATTGCCAGTAGGGATTGGCTACGGCGGAATTATGCAAGCATTTGCATTAAAGACAGTCTTAACACGGTTAGGGCATGAAGTGATTGTAATTCGTCGTATAAGAAAGAAGCATAAATTGAAACGTATAATCAGGCGAACAATAAAAAAATATGTTTTTGGGAAAAAGGATACGATAATATTTATCGATAGGAAAAATGAAATTGAATATCCCATAGTGACAAAGAATATACAACCTTTTATAGACAATTATTTAAAACCTTTTTCACCGACATATTTAACATCTTCGGAGTTTAAGAATATTAATTCGCTTGGTTTTGATGCAATTGTTGTCGGTAGCGATCAAGTTTGGCGTCCGGGTTTTATGGATAAGGTTGAAGATTATTTTTTGTACGGCATTGATAATCGGATAAAAAGATATGCCTATGCCGCTTCGTTTGGAGTTAGTACATGGATATATACAAATAAACAGACAAAGCGATGTAAAAATGCCGCTAAGAATTTTTCGGCAATAAGTGTCCGGGAGAAGTCGGGTGTGGATTTATGTAAACAGCATTTGAATGTTGATTCTATTTTAGTTTTAGATCCGACCTTGTTATTTGATGGCGATTTCTACATGTCTTATGTAAAAGAGCATGACCAGGCCAAAGAACATAAAATATGTGCATACATATTAGATCGTTCTTCTGATAAAATGAGCGTGCTTGATAATTTGTCGAAGTCATTACATAAGGATTATTTTTTTGCTGCCAGTGAAAATGAAAATGAAGAAGCCCCTTTGGAAAAGCGTATAGCCCCGAGTATAGAGGAGTGGCTTGATTCATTTTTTTCATCTGATTGTGTCTTTACAGACTCTTTTCATGGATGTGCTTTCGCTATAATATTTAGAAAGCCATTTTATGTGTATATAAATAAGGAGCGTGGAGCAGAACGGTTTTATTCTTTGGCAAAACTTTTGGGCCTTGAACAGTGTATCATATCTGAAAATACAAACTTGTCAGATATTCCAAGGATAGATTGGGTTAAAGTTGAGGAGAATTTATCTAAAATGAGGGATATATCAAATCGTTTCCTTTCACAGATAAAATGATAGTTTCTAGTATGAAAAGATTCTTTTGAACTCTGCAGGTTTAAATGTGGAAAACATACATATATAGATAGAGATGTTGTTATTGATAGTAGGAGGGTAGGATAGGTTCTTGTTGTAGTATATCTTTAATTGTAAGTTATTGCAAGATTCAGCGATAGAACCTAATTACCCCGTTTTGTTTCAGCCGTATTGTATGGACTCGATTAGTTTTTTTTCAGAGAGAAAAGAATATTGAGTCCGCCCGACGGAACATTTTTAACCCATATTTCACCTTTGTGGAAGAGTACGGCGTTTTTAACGATGGCAAGTCCCAAACCGGTGCCGCCGAGCTTGCGAGAACGCCCTTTGTCTACCCGGTAGAATCGCTCGAACAAACGATTCAAGTGTTCCTCGGGAACACCCACACCGTTGTCTGAGAAGGAGAAATAGTAGTATTGCTCGTCTTCGAGATAACAGTCGATTGTGATGTGAGTGCCCTGCCCGGCATAGGCGATGGCATTGTCGGTGAGGTTTCTGAAAATCGAGTAGAGCAACGAATAGTTACCGTTGAGTAGCATCTGGTCGTGCAGGTTGCGGGTCTCAACCGTCATCTCTTTTTCGGTCAGGGCGGCCTGCGACTCACCGATGACTTCGGTTATAATCTTCTGCAAGTCGACCTTGTCGGTGTCGTAGAGGTCTTTCGATTCGTCGAGCCGGTTGAGCATCGAAATGTCGCGCAGCAGGTCGGTCAATCGTTTCGACTGGGCGTAGCACCGCTCCATGAACATTTTTTTGCGCTCCTCGTCCATTTGGGTGGTGAGTATGGTCTCCATGTATCCCCTGATACTGCTCACGGGCGTTTTAAGTTCGTGAGCGATGTTTTGGGTCAACTGCCGTTTCACGCGGCTCTCCTGTTCCTGTTGGGTGATGTCGTTGATGGCAATTTCGAAGGTGTGGTCCTGGAAGATGATACATTCGATGAGGAACGTGCGGCTGCCCTTGTCGAGAGTCATCGTCTCGGAGATGAACTCTTCCTTCACATTGGGGTCATACAGTTTTTGAGAGATAAAGTCGTTGATCTTTTTCAGATTCTCCTCCTTGAACAGATAGTCGGCCGGTGACAGCGTGTTGTCGGTGATGAGGCTGAGGTATTGGATAAAGAGGTTGTTGGCCATGATTATCCTTTTCTCTTTGGAGAAGAAAGCCAATCCCTCTTTGGAGAATTGCAGGTGCTTGAACAGCTTCTCCTGTTCGATGGAGAGCTTCTCTTTGGTGCGCAGCAGGTTGTCGTAGATGTGGGTGAGGCTCTGGGTGATGTTGCCGATGTCGTCGACCCCCGATTTGATGGTGATGTGTATCGGTTTCTCGGCTTCGGCCTGTTGAGCCAGCTGGCTGAGGGCGGCAATCGATTTGCCCAGGCTGCGACAAAAATAGTAAAGTAGCAGTATGGCAAAGATAGAGATACCCACCATGAAGTAGATAAACTCTTTGTTGGGGTTGAGAATGGAGAGGTTCTCCCGCTCGAAGGGAATCGAGGAGCGCACCACCCAGTCGCCACACCGCTTGGCCGAGTAGAAATAGTTCTTTTTGTGAGTTTGTGAGTAACGAATGGCGTAACCCTCTTTCCCGCGCAGGGCCTGCTGAATCTCGGGACGGTTCAGGTGATTGTCGGGTATGGAGTCGTATTGGCTTTCGAGTATCACCTCGCCGTTTTGTGCCGAGATGATGGTCACCCTCAAAGTCTTGCTGGTGATGTTGCGGATAACCGAGTCGATGGAGACCTGTTCGAGATTCTGGTCTTTGACTTGGGAGTAGATGAGTTCGTTGTAGTCTTGCAGGAGCGCGTTGAGCGACTGTTGCCGATTCTCTTTTTCGAGCCGGTACTCAAAAAGGAGGATAATAGCAATAAAGACTATGAAGAGAGAGGCGATAGAAAAGAACAGTTTTCTATCGAAAGTCATAAACTGGTTACGCTTTTCGATTGTCATACGTCAATGGGTCTCAAAACAATACCCGTATCCGAGGCGGGTAACGATGTGTTTGCCGTATTCGCCTATCTTTTTCCGCAGGCGGGTGATGTTTACGTCGATGGTTCGGTCTAGGACATAGACCTCGTCGGTCCATATCTTCGACAGAATCTCCTCCCGCGAGAATACTTGCCCCGGGTGGGAGAGCAGGAGCGAAAGTATTTCAAACTCTTTTTTGGTGAGCGGCAACTCTTCCTGGTCGATGAAGGCTCTCTTCTTTACCGGGTCGATATAGAGGCGTTCGAATTGCAGGACTTCGGGAGTCACCTTCTCGGCACTCCGTCGCAGCACGGCTTTGACCCGTGCGATGACCTCGCGTATGGAGAAGGGTTTCGAGATGTAGTCGTCGGCCCCGATGTTGAATCCCATGAGTTTGTCGTCCTCGGTATCTTTGGCCGTGAGGAATATGATGGGAATGTGTTTCAATTTTTCGTTTTTGCGCAGCAGCGAGGCCATCTTGAACCCGTTCATTTCGCCCATCATCACATCGAGCAACAACAGGTTGTAATCGGCCAAATGCATTTGCAGGGCCTCTTCGGCCGAATTGGCCGTGTCGACCTCATAACCCTCTACTTCGAGGTTGAATTTCAGAATTTCGCACAAATCTTCTTCGTCGTCTACAACTAAAATCTTGTAATTGGCCATAGCTTTCGTGTTTTATTGGTGCTGCAAAATTGAGAAATAGATATTTCAACGGTGTGACAATCGCTCCTTATTTTCAATCTTCGGCAGAATCCCGTTTTTGGAAGTCGAGGAGCAGGACGAAATCTTTCACGTCGTTGCCTTTGCGGTCGCTGCGCAGGGTGGGGGTGAAGGTATATTCTTCACCGTACTTCTCGCGGATATAGTTGAAATCGTGTTCGCCCACCAGCAGATAACCCGCTTGGGGAGTTTCTCTCTCAAATTCGACCACCCGGTCCTGGGTGTAGAAGTTGATGATGAAAAAGTGTAGCATGGGTGTCGAGACATACGAATATATTTTCCCTTCGGGCACCTCGGCAACGACTTTGTCGGCAAACGGTTTCATCGACTTGGCATTGAGTATGACCGGCAGCGTCGAAGCGTCGAGCATGAGCTGTATGCCAAAGAAGAGGGCTACGACCGAATAGATATATCGGTTGTTGTAGGTGAGGTAACGCTTGCTTTTGTAGATGTCGTAGATGAGGAATACAATACAGATACCTGAGATAATCGACACGATATTCCACGATTCGGCCAGTGCCGTCATGTAGTAGGCCATGTCGTCGGGCAGGATTTCGTGATAGCGGTCGGCGATCCCGCTCTTGACCAGCAGTAGAATGACCAGCAGCAGCGTTCCTACCGAGGCGATGAAAATCGAGAATACTCGCCATACCTGAGGCTTCTGTTTAAGCAGATAGAGCATGTATTCGGCCAGGAAATAGGCGATGAAAGGATAGATGGGGAGAATATATACCGACCGTTTGCTTTTGGGTATGCAATAGAACACAAAGATAATGACAATGGCCAGCAGGCTGAACAGCCTCATGCGGTCCATGTGAGCGATATACTCCTTGAATCGGTTCCAGTACTGTCTCACCGTGCCTTTCGGTCTCTTGTATTTCAAGACAAAGAGCGACATGATTACCAGCAGCGACCAGGGCAACCAACCCGCCAGCGTGATGTAGAAATAGTAGATGACGGGTTGCTCGTGCGACTCGTAGGTCATTTTGCCCAGGAATCGGCCGAAATTCTCTTCCATCACCAGTTGCAGGAAGGTGTCGCCTCCTTGCAGGTAGGCTGCGTAGTACCAGGCCAAGGGCAAAATGCAGGCGAGCAGGGCTAGGGGCAGGACTTTATAAATGGTTTTCCAGAGCGATACCTTTTGCAGGAGCAGGAACACTCCGATGACGGTACAAGGCAGAATAATACCTACGGGCCCTTTGGTGAGGGTGGCGATGCTCATAAAGAGAATGGCCCACACGGGGATACCCCGCAGGTGATGTTCCCACCAACGGTACAGTTGCAGCAGGGCCAGTACGATGAAACAGGTGAGCACCATGTCGACTCGCGAGGCCATGGCGGCTCGGTGTACCTCAAACCCCGACAACAACAGGAGCGCCGACAGGAAGGCTATGTCGTTGCGGCTTCGCTTGGCGAAGAACAGGAAACACATGGCCGACATGATGATGACGGCCAGAGCCGACGGCAGGCGCGAGGTAAATTCGGTAACCTCGCCCGTGGGGAGCGAAAGGGCGGCGATGCACCAGTGGAAGAAGGGTGGTTTGTAAGCTATGTCGCTCCCGTTGTTGACGGGCAGAATCCAGTTGTCGTTTTGCAGCATGCTCACGGTGACGATGGCTTCGCGCGGCTCGCCTTTGGTGTGGAAATTGGTTAGCCCCAGATAGGGTATGATGGTGAGGGTACTGATGATGAGCAGCAGTAGAAACAGCGAGAATCTGGAACTTATTTTAGGCATGTTCATGATCGAGCAGTCTTAAAGCGATTAGGATTGATGAGGGTTGTCGAAATTGATTTTTTTGTCGATGATGTATTCGGGGCGGTTCTTGGTCTCGTCGAAGATGTTGCCGATGTATTCGCCCAGAATACCGATGGTAAACAGTTGTACGCCACCCAGGAAGACGATGGTGATGATGGTTGAGGACCAGCCGGGGACAATCGACTCTTTGCCCGAGAGGTACATGACGAATACCCAGATGGCAAAGGCCAGGGCGATGAAAATCGACAGGGTACCCAGCGAGATGGCCAGTTTGAGCGGTTTTTTGGAGAAGCCGAAAATCCCGGCCGAGGCGAGCGAAAACATTTTGCGCACCGAGTACTTGGTCTTTCCGGCGGCTCGCTCGTTGCGGTCGTAGTAGAATGGAGTCTGCTTGAATCCCATCCAGCTGAAAAGTCCCCGCAGGTATTTGTGTTTTTCGGGGAACTGTTTGAAGGCTTCGAGTACCTTGCGGTCGATGAGCCGGAAGTCGCCGGTATCGACAGGGAAGGTATAGTCCGACAGCGAGTTGAGCATGCGGTAGTAGAGTTTGGCCGTGAATTTTTTCATAAAGGTTTCGCCCTTGCGCTTGTTCCGCACGGCATAGACCACGTTGCTGCCCTCCCTCAAATAGGTCTCGATCATTTGGGGAATAACCTCGGGTGGGTCTTGCAAGTCAACATCGATGATGACGGTCACATCTCCCGTGCAGTTGTGCAGGCCGGCACTCACCGCATTCTGGTGGCCGAAGTTCCGCGAGAACGACAGTACCTTGGTGTGGGGGTCGTTCTGGGCAAAGCCGAGCAGCAGCTCTTCGGTGCGGTCTTTACTGCCATCGTTGACAAAGATGAGCTCATAATCATAGGGCGTACTGCTCATGACCTGGGAGAAGCGCTTGTGAGAGAGGGGAAGAACCTCCTCTTCGTTGTAGCAGGGAATGACGACAGATACTTTCATGGCCTATATCCTTTTTCTATTTTTTGAACGTGATGCATTTATTCAAGGCAAAGTTGCACAGCGTATAGACTACCATGCTCACCAGTTGAGCCCAGGTGTCGGCCATGTGCAGGACCTCTACCAGCAGAAGCAATGCAACGAACTGTATGCCGTAACAGATTCCGAAACTGACGAGAAACAGCACGGCTTCGCGCATAAAATTACTATTTAATTTCTTAAATACCCACAGTTTGCTCCAAAAGAAACTGTTGATGACTCCGGCTATGTAGCCCGCCAGATTGGCGGCGGTGTATTTTACATGAAGCAACTCCTGTAAAATATAGATGACGATGAGGGTGATGAGGGTGTTGATGACCCCCACGATACCGAAGCGCACGAGTTGCCACAGGGTATTTTTATCGTATTTTTTAAGTGATTCCCACATGGTGCGAGGTTATTTGAGAGTGGGCTTGTCGTCGCTCTCGTCTTTCAAGGCGGGTAACGACCAGTGGAATTTCACGGCCAACAGTCTGACGGCCACAACCGATATGCCGCAAATCGACTGGTTGGTAATGCTGTTAAACCCCATCTTTTGTCCCAGATAGAACATGATGCCTCCCGCTACACATGCCAAGGCATAGATGTCTTTGCGGAAGAGGAGCGGCTCTTCGTTGATGAGAATATCGCGTATGATGCTGCCCACCGAGCCGGTGATCGTACCCATGACGATGGCTACCCAGAAGGGGAAGCCGAACATGAGCGTCTTCTCTACACCTACTACTACAAACAGGGCCAATCCGATGGTATCGAAGATAAAAAACGTATTTTCGAGCTTGACCAGATATTGCTTGAATATGATGACAAAGATGAGAGCCACGGCCGTGACGGCGAGGTAACTGCCGTTGATCATCCAGAAAGGAGTGGCATTGAGCAACACATCGCGGGTGGTACCTCCGCCAATGGCGGTGACCAGTCCCACGGCATAAGCGCCGAACCAGTCGAAACGCTTGGCGGCGGCAAGCCTGATTCCGCTGATGGCAAACGCCAGCGTTCCCACGATTTCCAGTATGGTGGCAAATGTCGTATTCATAATACGTCTACTCGATAAGTAAGAATGCAAAGTTACTATTTTTTGTGAGATTCGGTGCTTTTCGGGGCCGCTATGTTTTTGTGGTGTGAAATAAGAGGTAGCCCGAATTTTTATGAGAATAAAAGTGTACCTTTGTCTTCACAAATTATATAGAATGAAAAAGCGGCTGCTATTGTTCATCTTCGTTTGCCTGACTTGTGTTTCGCTGTATGCCTCGTCGCCGAAATATGAGACGAGGGCGGTATGGCTCACCACCAACTGGGGATTGGATTGGCCGTCGCGTCCGATACGTCGACCGGCCGATGTGGCCCGGCAGCAACGCGAACTCGTCGATATCCTCGACCGGTTGCAGGCCATGGGCATCAATACGGTCTTTTTTCAGGCCCGCATTCGGGGCGAGGTGTTCTACGCTTCGCAATATGAGCCGTGGGCCGGAGTGTTGAGCGGTGGCCGTAATCCGGGATACGACCCGCTGGCCTTTGTCGTCGACGAGTGTCACAAGCGGGCCATGGAGTGCCATGCCTGGTTGGTCACTTTTCCTGTCGGGTCTAACCGGCAGGTGAGAAAGCAGGGGCGCACCTCGATGGTGGCCCGTCACCGGTCGTGGTGCAAACAGTCGGCCGGCGAGTGGTTTCTCGACCCCGGTAATCCCGAGGTGCGCAGCTATCTCACCGATTTGGTGAGCGAGGTAGTCTCCAAATACGATGTCGACGGTATCCATCTCGACTACGTGCGTTATCCCGATGATGCCCGACGCTTCCCCGATGCCGATTCGTTCCGGAGATGGGGGACGGGTGCTACTTCTCGGACCCGTTGGCGCGAGCAGAACATTACGGCCACGGTTACAGCCATTTACGACGAGGTGAAGCGGTTGAAACCGTGGGTCAAGGTGAGCAGTTCGCCACTGGGACGCTATGCCTCGCTGCCGGGATTCCCGGCTTCGTGGAGCTGCATGGAGGCGGTGCATCAGAATCCCAAGCATTGGTTGCAGGCGGGGAAGCACGATTTTATCGCCCCCATGATGTATTTCAAGGAAGAGAATTTCTATCCGTTTTTATACGATTGGGCCGAAGCATGTCCGGCGGGGAGTGTGGCCAGCGGTATCGGTGTCTATCGGCTCGACCGGGTCAACGGCAACTGGTCGCTCGACGAGATAATACGTCAAATCGAGACTACCCGGCAAGTGGGGGTGGGGCAAGCCTATTTCCGCTATGGAAATCTGTACCGGCATACTGTTTTGAGTCAGTGGCTCACGGCGTGGTTTTACCGGTATCCGGCATTGACGCCGCGCTGCGTGGGTGCTCCCGTGCGGAAGGTCGAGGCCCCTTCCTCGTTGCAGGTCGAACGTCTGGCAGGAAAGAGCCTCCTTTCGTGGCAGCCGGTTGACGAGGCTTTCACCTATATCGTCTACGCTACCGACGATTCGTTGCAGGTCGATGCCGGTGAACAGATAGCCGCCGTGGTTCCTCGAACCGACCGGGAGTGGATATTGCCCGCAACCTATCGGCACTATGCCGTCGTGGCTCGTGACCGATACGGCAATGAAAGTCGGCCCGCCGTGTGGAGCGCTCCCGAGATAGAGATTGGAAAATATGAAATAAAATTATATAAGTAACAAAAACAAGAAAAACATGTATCCGTTGAAATTTGAAGACATTCTCCGTCCCATCATTTGGGGTGGCGATGAGATCAGCCGGTTCAAACAGCTGCCCGAGATTCATGCCGGTATTGGCGAGAGTTGGGAGATTTCCCAGGTAGGTGACCGCATTTCGGTCGTAAGCGAAGGAGCCGACAAGGGCAAGAACCTGACCGAACTGATTCAACGCGACGGTGCCGCTCTGCTGGGCAAACATGTGGCCGAGCACTATGGCGAGAAATTCCCGTTGCTGATTAAGTTTATCGATGCCCGCGATAATCTCTCGATTCAGGTACACCCCAACGACGAGTTGGCCAAGGCTCGCCACAACTCGTTCGGAAAGACCGAGATGTGGTATGTCATCGATGCCAAACCGGGAGCCGGCCTCTATTCGGGATTCTCGAAGCAGATTACTCCCGAGGAGTATGTAGAGCGCATCAAGAACAACACCATTACCGATGTACTGCAATTCCACCAGGTGAAGAGCGGTGATGTGTTCTTCTTGCCGGCCGGACGTATTCATGCCATTTGCAAAGGTATCCTGATTGCCGAGATTCAACAGAGCTCCGACATTACCTATCGCATCTACGACTACGACCGTCGCGATGCCCAGGGAAATCCCCGCGAGCTGCATGTGGAGCAGTCGATCGATGCCGTTGACTTCAAACTGTATGACAACTTGCGCACCTCGTATGAGGCTCGCAACAACGAGGCGGTCAATCTGGTGACCTGTCCCTATTTCCAGACCAACCTCATTGAGGTAGACCGCAGTGTGAAACGCCCTGTGGCTGCTCACGATTCGTTTGTAATCTATATGTGTATGGGGGGCAAAATCCGTATGACCGACAATAACGATTATGCTATTGAGTTGCATCAGGGGCAGACCACTTTGGTACCTGCATCGCTCGAGAGTGTGACCATCGAGGCCGAGTCGCCAGCCAAACTACTCGAATGCTATATTCCGGCTCAGCAATAAGAAGTCGAGAATCGTGATGATAAAAAACGCCGGAGGATTTTCCTCCGGCGTTTTTTATTTATAGGTATGATGCTCTCTATTCTTCGGTTGCGGCCTTACCGCTACGGTTGTAGAATTTGCAGTATTGCCGTATGCCGCATTCCAGACAGTTGGGCTTGCGGGCGGTGCACACATACCGACCATGCAAGATGAGCCAGTGGTGAGCAATGGGAAGCAGAGGCCCCGGTATGTTCTTGACCAGTGTCTTTTCGGTTTCGAGTGGAGTCTTGGAATTGTTGGTGAGCCCGATGCGGTTGGAGACCCGGAAGACATGGGTGTCGACCGCCATCGCCTCTTTGTGGAAGACGACCGAGGCAACAACATTGGCTGTCTTGCGCCCTACGCCGGGCAGCTTCTGCAACTCGTTTACCTCCGAGGGGACTATGCCTCCGAACTCTTCGACCAGCGTGCGGGCCATGCCCACCAGATGCTTCGATTTATTGTTGGGATACGACACGCTTTTGATGTAGGGAAATACCTCTTCGGGGGTGGCCAGCGCCAAAGCCTGAGGGGTAGGATAGGCCTCGAAGAGAGCCGGAGTAACCATATTCACCCGCTTGTCGGTGCACTGGGCCGACAGGATAACGGCAATGAGCAGTTGGAACGGGTCGTGGTAGTGCAACTCGGTTTCAGCCACCGGTCGGTTCTCCTGGAACCACCGGATTACACCTTCGTATCGCTCTTTGGTTGTCATGATGTTACAGAGGTTTTTGTGCGCACAAACTGTATTTGGCCAGGAAGAACCCGCCAAATACGGCGATGATGCTGCATCATTCGGTCGAAAACAAGTAGGACATGTACTCGATTAGTGGGCCGACTCAAACTTTTCGAGGAACCGCACGTCGTTCTCCGAGAACATGCGCAGGTCTTTCACCTTGTATTTCAGGTTGGTGATTCGCTCGATACCCATACCCAGGGCATAACCGCTGTACACCTTGCTGTCGATGCCGCAGGCGTCGAGTACATTAGGATCGACCATGCCGCAGCCCAGAATCTCTACCCAACCGGTGTGCTTGCAGAAGGCACACCCTTTGCCGCCGCAGATGTTGCACGAGATGTCCATCTCGGCCGACGGCTCGGTGAAGGGGAAATAGGAGGGGCGGAGTCGTATTTGAGTCTCGCTGCCGAACATCTCTTTGGCAAAGTAGAGCAAAGCCTGTTTCAAGTCGGCAAAGGAGACATTTTTATCTACGTAGAGGGCCTCTACCTGGTGGAAGAAGCAGTGGGCCCGATAGGAGATGGCTTCGTTGCGGTAGACACGCCCCGGACAGATGATGCGGATAGGAGGCTGTGCATGCTCCATCGTGCGGGTTTGTACCGACGAGGTGTGGGTGCGAAGCAGAATATCGGGCGAACGTTGAATGAAGAAAGTATCCTGCATGTCGCGGGCGGGGTGGTCTTCGGCAAAGTTCAGCGCCGAGAACACATGCCAGTCGTCCTCGATTTCAGGGCCTTCGGCAATCGAGAAACCCAATCGGCCAAAGATGTCGCAAATTTCGTTTTTAACCAAAGAGAGCGGGTGGCGCGAACCCATCGGAATCGGATAAGCCGTGCGGGTGAGGTCGATATTCTGCTCGTCGGAGTGCGTATCTTCAAATTCGCTTTTCAACTCGTTCAGCTTCTCGACAGCTCGCTCTTTCAACTCGTTCAGCTGTTTGCCCACTTCGCGTTTTTGATCGGCAGCCACGCTTCTGAAATCGTTGAAAAGTTGGGAAATTTCACCTTTCTTGCTGAGGTATTTTATACGAATAGCCTCTAAATCTTCTGATTTAGAAACCTTTAATGCTTCGATTTCTTCTCTGATACGTTGGATTTTTTCAATCATACCTGTTACTTCTTAGATTCAAAATGCAAATTTAATAATAAATGATGTCTTGCCGGGTGGATTTGGGCGAAATATTTTGGTCGTATGTAGAAAAAAGGAATAAAAAGGGAAGAGTACGGCCGAAAAATCTCTCTTTATTGCTACATTTGTTACACAAATTCAAACGAGATGGCTATGTCAGTACCTCAGTTTTTGCACCGGATTGAGACCTTTATTGCCGATAACCGACTGTTGGACAAGTCGGCTCCCGTCATCGTGGGGGTGAGCGGTGGAGCCGATTCGGTGGCACTGCTGCACGTGCTGAATCGGTTGGGGTATTCGTGTATTGCCTGCCATTGCAATTTCAATCTGAGGGGTGAGGAGTCGTTGCGCGACCGCAATTTCACGTGCGATACCGTGCGGGAGTGGGGGGTGACCTTCGACGAAGTTTCGTTCGATACCCTGAGCTACGCCCGGGAAAACAGCCTGTCGATTGAGATGGCATGCCGTCGGTTGCGCTACGATTGGTTTGAAGAGAAGCGCCGCCAATATGGGGCGCAAGCTATTGCCGTAGCTCATCATCGCGACGACAGTGTGGAGACGCTGCTGCTCAATCTGGTGCGGGGTACGGGTATTGCCGGGCTCACCTCGATGCGGCCTCGCAACGGCTTTGTAGTGCGACCCTTTCTGCCGGTTTCGAGGCAGGAAATTGAGGCCTATCTGTCGGAACAGCATCTGTTGCACGTGGTCGATCACACCAACTTGGAGAATCTTTACGTGCGTAATAAAATCCGTCTCGACGTGTTGCCGTTGCTCCGCACTATCAATCCGTCGGTCGACCGGGCTATTTATACCACGATGCAGAATCTGCGGGAGGTAGAGCGTGTGTATCGCGATGCCATCAAGCGGCAGCAGCGCGAGGTCCTGGTACGGAAGGAGGGTGAGGTGCGTATTTCCATCGACCGGTTGCGGTTGTTACCGTCGCCGCGGGCCTTCCTGTTCGAGTTGCTTTCGCCATGCGGTTTTGTACCCGACCAAATCGACGAAATCGAGGCGGCTTGCGACGGGGAGTCGGGTCGGGTGTTTCTCGCTCCGGAGTATCGGGTGGTCAAGGATCGGTCGGATTTGATTTTGATTGCACGAGATAAAGAAAAAGAAGAAGTCGGAGCCGACACCGATATTGTGGCAACGATAGCCGAGCCGGAAGAAGTCGGGTCGCTGTTGGCTGGTCGTTTGTCGTACCGATGTGTCGATGCCGGTAACTATGAGCTCCCTCGCGACAAGAGCCACGCCTGTTTCGATCTGGACAAGCTCGTTTTCCCGCTGGTAATCCGCCATTGGCGGCAGGGCGACCGATTCCGTCCTTTCGGCATGAGGGGAAGCCGCAAGTTGAGCGACTATTTCGGCGATTGTAAATATTCTTTAATCGATAAATCCCAGGCGCTACTCTTGTGTTCGGGCGCTACGATTTTGTGGATTTTAGGAGAGCGGGCTGCCGATGGATACCGAATTACCGCCGAAACGAAAAGAATTATCGAATTTAATTATAAAAAATAGTTAAATTACAAACTTAATTTTACAATCTTTGTTTTGTTTGGTAAATCAACCGTATATTTGTTCGGTGAATTGCGTAGTGAAATTTCTGTACGCAATAAATTCAAAAATCCATAATTATATTTGTTCCTTGGGCCAGTGTGCATGTGGCATGCAAGTGGCTTTAATGAATATAAAGTGTAAATCATATTAGCTCTATTCATGTATAATATTTTAGAATTAAACGCTAAGACTCTCGATCAGTTGAAAGCGATAGCCTCCGAAATGGGTATTCAGAAAATCGACGGGACCGAAAAGGAAGATCTTGTCTATAAGATACTCGATCAACAGGCCATCGATATGGCCAGCAAGGCGGCGGCTAATCCGGCTCCCAAGAAGAGAGGACCTAAACCTAAAAAGAACAAAGAGAAAGCGGCTCCCGAGAAGAGTAAGGAAGCCGATGATAAATCGAATGCGACCCCGGCGGTTGCTTCTGCTGCGGAATCGAGCGAAGCCAGTGAGCCGAAGAAAAGAGGTCGTAAGAAGAAGACCGAGGCCAAGGCCGATGGCTCGCAGGAGTCGGAGAAGGCAGCAACGTCGACCGATGTCCCTGAGGTGAAAGAGATTTCGACCATTATCGAAGAGACCGGATTGGCTTCTCACCCGGCGTTGAAGGAGCCGGTTGCCGAACTGTTCGGGCATCTGAAAGAGAGTGCGGCTCAGACCTCGGAACAAGGAGCTACGGTATCTAAGTCTGCCGATACTCCTGCTCAGTCCAATAATAATCAGGGTGGACAGGCCAAACAACGCAAACGTATTCAGAAGAAGGCCATTCCGGTTGAGACAATCGGTGAAACTCAGAATCTGCAGCCGGCACTTCCTTTGACCGATGCACCTGCCGTATCGCAGGGCTCAGCCGATGCCAAGCCGACCGAGAATCAGACGCAGACCCCGCCACAACTGCCGCAACCTGTTCAGGCACAACCCGTTCAATCACAGCCGCACCAGCAACACTCACAGCAAAATCTGCCCCCGCTGCAACCTTCGTCGTTGCAAACCTTCTTCCCGCATAGCGAGAAGCAGCGCTTCGTCCCGCGGGGACAACGGGTGTTCGTTCCGCAAAACCGCAACAACAATAACAATGGTCAAAACCCGTCCCAGCAGCCGGCTCCCGAGCCGAAGCCGGTCGAGAAACCCTACGATTTCGACGGCATTCTCACCGGGGTGGGGGTGTTGGAGATGATGCCCGACGGGTATGGATTCCTCCGCTCGTCGGATTACAACTACCTCACGTCGCCCGACGATGTTTATGTGTCGCAGTCGCAAATCAAACTGTTTGGCTTGAAAACGGGAGATGTCGTAGAGGGCCCCATTCGTCCGCCGCGTGAAGGTGAAAAATATTTCCCGTTGGTAAAGGTGGACAAAATCAATGGCCGTACCCCCGAATATGTTCGTGACCGGGTCCCCTTCGATCATTTGACTCCACTTTTCCCTGATGAGAAATTCGACCTGACCAGTGGAAAATATTGTAACCTGTCGACCCGGGTAGTCGATATGTTCTCGCCTATCGGCAAGGGACAACGCGGATTGATTGTGGCTCCCCCGAAAACCGGTAAGACTGTGCTGTTGAAAGATATAGCCAATGCCATCTCGGAGAATCACCCCGAGGTGTATATGATAATCCTGTTGATTGACGAACGCCCCGAGGAGGTTACCGACATGGCCCGCAGCGTGAAGGCCGAGGTTATCTCGTCGACCTTCGACGAACCGGCCGAACGCCACGTCAAGGTAGCCAGCATCGTGTTGGAAAAGGCAAAACGTATGGTCGAGTGCGGTCACGATGTGGTGATTCTGCTCGACTCCATCACCCGCTTGGCAAGAGCCTATAACACGGTATCGCCCGCATCGGGCAAGGTCTTGTCGGGTGGTGTCGATGCCAACGCCCTGCACAAACCCAAACGCTTCTTCGGCGCAGCCCGTAACATCGAGAACGGCGGTAGCCTCACCATCATTGCCACGGCTCTAACCGAGACGGGCTCGAAGATGGACGAAGTGATTTTCGAGGAGTTCAAGGGTACCGGCAACATGGAGTTGCAACTCGACCGCAAGCTCTCCAACAAACGCATCTTCCCGGCAGTCGACATCACGGCATCGAGCACGCGTCGCGACGACCTGCTGTTGCCCAAGGATACCCTCAACCGCATGTGGATATTGCGCCGCTATCTTTCCGACATGAACTCGATTGAGGCGATGGAGTTCATGAGAGACCGTATGGAGCGCACCTCGTCGAACGAGGAGTTGCTGCTGTCGATGAACGACTAAACTGCTTGAAAGAGAGGGTTATCTCTCGAACCGATAAAGACCCTGGGAGCAAAAAAACTCCCGGGGTTCATTTTTATTAAAACAAAGGAGAGTACAACTCCACCGATAAAATAGCTACCTTTGCCACCCGTTAGGAGAATGTGACCTATGAAGATAAACAAGACCAATGCAGCCCGGCTGCTCGACCGGGAGAAAATAGCTTACGAACTGGTTCCGTATGAGGTTGACGAGAATAATCTGGCAGCTACTCACGTAGCCGAACAGTTGGGTGAGGATATTGCCCAGGTGTTCAAGACGCTGGTGTTGCGGGGCGACAAGCACGGGATATTCGTCTGCGTGATTCCGGGCGATAAGGAGGTCGACTTGAAAAAGGCGGCCAAGTTGTCGGGTAACAAGAGTGCCGAGATGATTGCCATGAAGGAGCTGTTGCCTACCACGGGCTATATTCGGGGTGGCTGTTCACCCATTGGCATGAAGAAAAATTATCCCGTTTATATTCAGGAGAGCTGCCTGTCTCACGACCATATCTATGTCAGTGCCGGTCAACGGGGGTTGCAGATCAAGATCGCTCCGGCCGACTTGATTCGTTTCGTCTCGGCCCAGGTAGGCGATATGATTGATTAGCCGAGAGGCTTGGTATTTCCTGTGAGTAGCGGTTCGAGGAGCTGGAACTCCTGCTCGAAATTGGGGGTGAAGATTCCCCGACCCAGATTTTGGTGTATCTCGTCGATGGGCCAGTAGCGCCCTTCGTCGATTTCTACGGGGTCGATGGTGATCTCTCCGTCATAGCGGGTGTAGAAGGCGTGGACCATTTCGCGTTCGCGAGCCGACTCGAATATGTAGGTGATGGCCGGTTGCGGGGTAAAGCGGGTGATGCCCAACTCTTCACGCACCTCCCGGGCGAGAGCCTCTTCGATGCTTTCGCCATAGTCGACGTGGCCGCCCACGGCCGTGTCCCATTTGCCAGGTTGTATGTCTTTGCTCATCGAGCGCTTCTGTAAATAGAGGTCACCCTGCCGGTTGAGAATGTGCAGGTGGACAACCGGGTGCAGCAGCTTGGAACCGTTGTGGCATTCCTGCCGGGTAGCTTTACCGATTACATTTCCCTTTTCGTCGATTAACGGGAACCATTCTTCGTTACTCATTCTGGTTTGTATTGGAGTGGGGTGTGTAGTTTTGAATGCGTTGGCGCAAGGTCGCTTCGTCGAGCGGAATGCCCGGCTGGTCGAATGGCAGCCGGAAGGTACAGCCTTCGCGCCATCGGCTGCAACCGTAGGCCGTTTTCCCCTGAATCACCTCGCCGCTATGGCATAGCGGGCATACGAGCGGTTGTTTTTCGGTCGGGGGCGGGGTGGGGGTGTCCGAAGCCTCAGCCGTCGGTGTGCTGTCGGCGTTTTTTGCCGCCTTCTTTTTGCGGGGCCTGGTTGCAGTCGCCGGTTTGGCTGCTTTCTTTTTGGGCGCTTCGGGTTGGGGCTCGGCGGCCGTAATGCGGCCCGAGTTATCGCTGAGTACATGGAGCACAATCTCGCTTACCATCTTTTTCAGCTCTTCCAGAAAATCGGCAGCCCGATATTCGTTTCGTTCTATTTTGCGCAATTTGTTTTCCCAGATACCGGTCAACTCGGCCGATTTGAGCAATTCGTCGCGAATCGTCCCGATGAGTTCTATGCCGGTTTGGGTCGCTATAAGGTTCTTCCGCTCCTTGCGGATATAGTGCCGTTTGAACAATGTCTCGATAATGGCCGCCCGGGTCGAAGGCCGTCCGATGCCGTTCTCTTTGAGGGCATCGCGAAGCTCCTCGTCGTCAACCATCTTTCCGGCCGTCTCCATGGCTCGCAGCAGGGTTGCCTCGGTGTAGGGCTTGGGTGGTTGCGTCCACTTTTCGGCCAATGCCGGAGTGTGAGGCCCCGATTCACCCTGGGTAAAGGCGGGCAAGGTGTTTTCACTCTCATCGTTGTTTTCCTCTTCTTTGCCGAAGACGGCGCGCCACCCCGGCGACAGAATCTGTTTGCCGGTGGCCTTGAACTCGATTTGGTTGACATCGCCCAGCACGGTCGTGTTGGCTATGAGACAATCGGGGTAGAATGCCGCAATGAAGCGGCGGGCCACCAGGTCGTAGACCTTACGCTCCTCGGCGGTGAGGTTGACCGCCTTGACGTTGGTGGGAATGATGGCGTGGTGGTCGGTCACCTTGGAGTTGTCGAAAACTTTTTTGCTCTTGGGTATCTTGCCGGTTTTGAAAGGGGCGGTCAACGACTGGTAATCGGTGAGCGCCGCGAGGATACCCGGCACTTTGGGATAGATGTCGTCGCTCAGGAAGGTGGTGTCGACACGCGGGTAGGTGGTGACCTTCTTCTCGTAGAGCGACTGTATGATTTTCAGGGTGTTCTCGGCCGAATAGGAGAACTTCTTGTTGCATTCGACCTGCAAGCTGGTGAGGTCGAATAGCCGGGGCGGAGCCTCTTTCCCTTGTTTGGTAGTGACATCGGTCACGGTGAAGGGGAAGCCTTCGATTTTTTGCAGGAACTCTTTTCCTTCCTCTTCGGTTTGGAACCGGCCTTTGGTGACTGAGAAGGTGGTGTCGCGATAGACTGTCTTTAATTCCCAGTAGGGTTGGGGCACGAAATGTTCTATTTCGAGCTGCCGGTTCACAATCAGGGCCAGGGTCGGGGTTTGTACCCGACCAATGGAGAGGACCTGCCGGTTCTGCCCATATTTGAGGGTGTAGAGCCGGGTGGCGTTCATACCCAGCAGCCAGTCGCCGATGGCTCTCGACAGCCCGGCATAGTAGAGCGAATCGAACTCCGATTGCGGTTTAAGATTCTGAAATCCTTCCCGAATCGACTCTTCGGTCAACGACGAAATCCACAGGCGGTAGACCGGGCATTTGCAAGCCGCCTTCTGCATTACCCACCGTTGAATGAGCTCTCCCTCCTGACCGGCATCGCCGCAGTTGATGACGGCGTCGGCCTTGGCCATGAGCGACTCGATAATCCCGAACTGTTTTTCGATCCCTCGGTCCGCAATCAGCTTGATGCCGAACCGGGGGGGTATCATGGGCAGGGAACGTAGGGTCCACTGTTTCCACAGGTCGGTATATTCGTGCGGCTCCTTCAAGGTACACAAGTGGCCGAAAGTCCAGGTCACCTGGTATCCGTTGCCTTCGTAATAGCCGTCGTGTCGGCTCTTGGCGCCTACGATTTCGGCAATCTCTTTGGCTACACTGGGTTTTTCGGCAACACATACTTTCATGATGACATTCGGCTTTCGTTTTTTTACGAGTGCAAAGGTACACTTTTATTTTCATTTGGCCTCGCCTTCGAAAGGGTATACCTTGCTATCTGTGGGGAGCGGCCGAATTGATTTGCTCGATAACTTGTTGCAGCCGAGTGTCGGTGATGGTTTGGGTAAACTCCTCCAACTCTTCCGGCGATAGTGCCCGGTGGAGTTGTTGTATCAGTTTGATAATCCGTCGGGTGTCGAGAAGCTGGCAAGTGAAATCGTCGGAAGGACCAAATAGGAGCCGATAGTTCGCCTCCCGTTGCTGTTGCAGACGCTCTTCACGCATGGCGATTTGTTCTTTTTCGGATTTTTTGTTGAGCTGCTCGATTATCGTTTGAACATTCTCAGGCGGAATATGGCACTCTCCCAAGGCAAATTTCAGAGCCTCTCTTTCGGAGGGCGAAAGGATAATTCCCCGGTTTTCGAGGGCTTCGATAAACTCGCGACTTTCCCAGATAGGGGGAGGTGACAGACTCTCTCGCCTTTCCAGCAATACAAGTAGGTCGGGATAATATGTCGAGGCTGTCGACAACGGATTATCTAACGGGGTAAGTATGGCGAATGGGGTGTATAGATTTCTGTTTTTAATATATTCGTAATCTTCCTCAATACCTTTAATTTGATTATATACAAGTAGATGTGAGATAAATAAGTAGTAATCGTTTAGAATGGAGAGGGCATATGACTTACGGGATAGCTTCCCGTTGAGGCAGTCGTGTTTCAACTGTTGAAGTTTTACTTGAAATTTGTCAATCTCGGATTGTTGATATAGCCTTGGAGAGAGCGAGTTGAAGGCCTTGATCCACGCTTCTGTCTCCGTACTGTTTTTCAGGCGAACTTGCCGCAGCTCCTCATTGATGCGGGCATTTCGTCCCCGATAAATCAGGTGAGTACAGTTTTGTTCTATTTCTCCGATATATCGATAGGGGGCGAACAGTTCGTCGAGTGGAACCTGCATATAGAGTGTGTCGGTCGGTTCGAGGTAAAACGGCAGGTAGCGGTCGTTGAAAATCATTCGTTGCTGTATAGGGTAGCGCAGTGGTATCGCGACGGCAAAAGAGCCATCGGCAGCAAGAGGTACGGCAATCGTGGTGTGTTGTCCGGTGAAGAGATCGGTCAGTTCGATTTTTCCCTCGGGCAGATTCAGCCGTGGTTGATACCCGATGAGCTGACCTTGCAGCCAGGCGGTATCGGGCTGGAATGTGAGTTCCGGCAAGGGTGTGCAGGGTGTTGGTGGAGTGGGTTGGGAGTATGCCTGTGTGCTACCTGGAGTCTGTCGTTTCGTGAGCGAAACCCCGATAATCCGGATTTCGTTAGGGCCTTGATTCCCTGTCAAGTCAAACTCTTCAAGCGACGACGGTAAGGCGGGAAAGTCCATCTCGACCAATTGGGTGCTGTCACTCTCAAACTGGAAGATGCGGTTGAAATCGACGCCGTCAATATCCTTTACCCGCCCTATCGTGTGTCCCAGGCTGTCTTGTATCACCCAGTCGTCGTGCAGGGTGAGGGTGGTGTGGGGAAGTTGTTTCAGGGTGATGTACAGGCGACACAGAGTATCGCGCAATAGAATGCTGTCGACGGTCACTACCGGTGTATTGCGGGCTATCCATGCCGGATTCGTTATTGTCCTTTCGGCATGAAGCAGCGGAGCGGCCAGCGAGAGGAGGAGTAATAAAAAGGCTCTCATCTGAGTATTCGATATAGTGAATAAACAGCTGAGAGCCCTTGTATGTTCAATGGGATTGATTATTATTTACAGCCCTTTTTTCTTGGCTTCGTCCCAGATGGCGTCCATCTCGGCGAGGGTCATATCTTTGAGATTGCGACCCTTTTGCAAGGTTTCGTGTTCGAGGTAGTTGAAGCGGCGGATAAATTTCTGGTTGGTATGCTCCAAGGCATTCTCGGGATTGATGCCGTAGAGTCGGGCGGCATTGATGAGGCTGAAAAAGAGGTCGCCGAACTCACTCTCCATATTCTCGGGATTCATATGGTCGATTTCGGCTTTCAGTTCGTCGAACTCTTCGTGAACCTTGTCCCATACTTGCGATTTCTCTTCCCAGTCGAATCCTACGTTGCGAGCCTTGTCCTGTATGCGGTAGGCTTTGATTAGGGCAGGGAGGGCCGAGGGCACCCCTTCGAGTACCGTTTTGTTGCCCCCTTTCTCTTTCAATTTCAACTGTTCCCAGTTCTGTTCTACCTCTTTTGAGCCATCGACGTGGGTCGTGCCGAATACGTGGGGGTGACGGTAAACCAGTTTGTCGCAAAGGGCATTGCACACGTCGGCGATGTCAAAGGTGCCGTTCTCTTCGCCAATCTTGGCGTAGAATGCAATGTGCAGCAGCACGTCGCCCAGCTCTTTCTTGGTCGCCTCGTTGTCGTGGCGAATAAGGGCATCGCACAGTTCATAGGTCTCTTCTATGGTGTTGGGACGCAGGCTCTCGTTGGTCTGCTTGTGGTCCCAGGGGCATTTCTCGCGCAGAATGTCGAGTATGTCGATCAGTCGACCGAATGCTTCGGTCTTTTCTTCTTTGGTGTGTGACATGATTATTTATTGAATTCTTTAAGTCCTTTATGTAAGAATCGGATAAACCGGGGTATGCTCTCGTTGTATCCGTAAGGTGCAACCAGCGGTTCTCCCTCGCCATTGATGATGACGTAGTAGGGTTGGGCGTTGGCTCCGAATTTATAGCGTTGCAGGAAGCTCCACTTTTCGCCGACGGTAGTCAATTTGATTGACTTGCCGTTTTCTTCTACGGTGATAGGGGTTCTGAGTTTTTCCTTATCATCGACCATCAGGGTAATGAGCACGTATTTTTCTTCGAGCATTTTTTTCACAATGGGGTCGGTCCATACCGTAGCCTCCATTTTGCGGCAGTTCACGCAGCCATATCCCGAGAAATCAATCAGTACAGGTTTGTTATGCTTGCGGGCATAAGCCAATCCTCGGTTATAATCGTGGAAAGCCGCATGCACCTCCTGGTCGTACAGGTTGAAATCCTGGGTGTATAGTGGCGGAGCAAATGCGCTGATGGCTTTCAGGGGAGCACCCCACAGTCCGGGTATCATGTAGACCGAGAATGACAGTGATGCGATGGCCAGGAAGAGGCGGGGTACCGAAACATGTTTCACCGGCGAGTCGTGGGCAAAACTGATTTTGCCCAACAGGTAGAATCCCAACAGCGCGAAGATGATAATCCAGAGTACCAGGAAGGTCTCGCGGTCGAGAATATGCCAGCCATAGGCCAGGTCGGCCACCGAGAGGAATTTGAGCGAAAGGGCCAGTTCGAGGAATCCCAGTACCACTTTGACCATATTGAGCCAGCCTCCCGATTTGGGCAATTGCTTCATCAACGAGGGGAACATGGCAAACAGGGCGAACGGTATGGCCAGGGCGATGGCAAAACCACCCATGCCCACAGCAGGAGCCAACTTGCCACCCCACGAGGCCGCCTCGACCAGGAGAGTGCCGATGATGGGGCCCGTGCAGGAGAAGGATACCAGTACCAGGGTGAAGGCCATGAAGAAGATGGCGAGGATACCGGTAGCCGTGTCGGCCTTACGGTCGAGTTTGTTGCTCCACGAGGCCGGCAGCGTAATCTCGAAAGCCCCGAAGAAGGAGATGGCAAATAACACCAGCAACGCAAAGAATAGTATGTTGAAGATGGCGTTGGTGGCCAGGTCGTTCAAGGCACTGGCCCCGAAGAGCAGGGTGATGAGCAGCCCCACGCCTACGTAGATGACAATGATGGAAAGTCCGTAGAGAATAGCTTCGCCAATAGCCTTGCGGCGGCTTTGTTGCTTTTTGAGGAAGAAGCTCACCGTGAGCGGAATCATGGGCCATACACAGGGAGTGAGCAAGGCCAGCAGACCGCCTACGAAGCCCGACAGGAAGATAAACCACAGGGAATTGGAGTGGGTTATTCCATCTCCGTCCATAGCTCGGATTTCGTCTACAACCGGTTGCCAACCCTCCTGTTCGGTAAGCGAGGTGGTAGGCTTGCGGTTGAATTTAATCGGCGTCAAGTCGGGCGTTTTAGCCTCTTCGGCCTTCTTCTCCCCAAATGAAAATTCATATTTGGTCGGGGGGAGACAAGTCACGTCGTTACAAGCCTGATAGGTAATGTATCCGGTGATTTTGAAATCGTCGGGATTTTCGAGCGAAAGAGCTTGCTTGAAATCGATCTTGTCATTATACCAACCCAACTTCATGTCGAACAGCGAACTGTACTCTTCGTGAGGACGTTGGGTGGCAGTTACTTCGCCTTTCAACGACACGTTCGACAATTCATCAAACGAGAACGACGTGGGAATAGGTCCTCCCGAAGGTATGTCGGTTGCATACAGGTGCCACCCCTTTTCGATGAGGGCGTGAAAAACGATTTCTCTCTCTTGCCCTTCGCCTTGCAGGGAGACTTTCCATTTGACAGGTTCCAAAATCTGTGCAGGAAGCCCGATGCAGAGGAGCAGGCCAAGAATCGATAAAAGGAATCTTTTTTGCATAACAATTCTTAATTTATAATGAGGACAAAGATAATGTATATCTCTCAAACGAAAAACCGATTGGCCGATATGATTTGGGTAATAATAGATAAAATATGTAGATGAACAAAAATAGTGTTCGCTATATGGATAATAATTTTTACCTTTGTCCTTGATTGTGAAGACAGCTCAGTCCGTGAAATTTAAGCTCCGGAAGGGGGGATACGCATGTTTTTACGTTATCTTTGTACAGCAAACGAAAATAGAAACCTGAAATAACGATAGATGATCAACAAGATAATTGCGGAAGAGAAGATACAGCAAGTCCGTAAACTCCTGGAAAAGAAAGAAAAGATAGTGATTACCTGCCATGTTTCTCCCGATGGCGATGCCGTGGGCTCGTCGTTGGGGCTGTACCATTTTCTCGATGGACTGGGCAAGGAGGTCAACGTAGTGGTGCCCGATTTGCTGCCCAAGAATCTGCTCTTCCTCAAAGGGACGAAAGAGATAGTCGTCTATACCCGCTATCCCGAGTTTGCCGAGAAATTGATTTCGGAGGCCGAGCTCATCTTCTGTCTCGACTTCAACGCCCTCAGCCGCATTGACCGGTTGCAAAAGGCTGTCTCTCTCTCCGAGGCGAAGAAGGTGCTCATCGACCATCATCTCAATCCCGAAGAGTTTTGCGACATCATCATCTCGCACCCCGAGGTGGCCTCGACCAGCGAACTGATATTCCGCTTGATTTGCCGCATGGGCATGTTCGACCGCATGCCGCTCTATTCGGCCGAAGCCATCTACACGGGCATGATGACCGATACCGGCAACTTTACCTACAACTCGAATACTCCCGAGATTTACTATATCATTGCCGAACTGGTGAAACTGGGTATCAACAAGGACCGCATCTATGCGATGGTCTACAATACCAACTCGGTTGACAAGGTGCGCCTGAACGGGTATGCCGTGAGTGAAAAGATGGAGATTTTCCCCGAGCATAAGGCTGCCCTTATCTCACTCACCCGTGAGGAGTTGAAACGGTATGACTATCACAAAGGCGATAGCGAAGGGCTGGTGAATGTGCCGCTGGGTATCGAGGGGATACGCTTCTCGACCTTCTTGCGGGAAGACAAAGAGTACATCAAAGTGTCGATGCGCTCCAAAGGCTCTTTCCCGGTCAACAAGGTGGCAGCCGAGCACTTCAACGGAGGGGGTCACCTGAATGCTGCCGGCGGTGAATTTCACGGTACGATGGAGGAGGCGCAGAAACTGTTGCGCAGCATATTGCCGCTTTATGACAAATATATGGTAAAAGATAAGGATTAACAGATTGATCAATATGAATAAGTTAGCACGAATTTTTTTGTTTTTAACGGCAGCCCTGTTTTTACTGTCGTCGTGTAACGACGGTAAGTCCTATGCCGATTTGTTGAAGGAGGAAGATAGAGCCGTGAAAGCATTTCTGGCCAACAAGATAGTTATCAATGAGATTCCGGCCGATTCGGTGTTTATCACGCTGCAAGATGTCCCCGACAACGATACGTTGGCCGTACCCTATTACAAGCTCGACAGCGACGGCAATGTCTACATGCAGGTACTCGAAGCCGGTGATTTGAACGATTGCTTTGAAAAGGGCGACGATGTCAATCTGCGCTTCCTGCGGTATGATTTGAAGGCTTTGGTCAACGGCGAGAACCCTACCCCCATGGGGAATGCCAACAGCCCTATTGATTATGTTACGATTCGCTTTGGTGAGACTACTTTGTCGTCGACCACCCAGTACGGTACGGGAATACAGTATCCCATGTATTTCTTGGGTAACGAGTGTCATGTAAATCTGCTCATACGGGCGAAAGCCGGGTTTACGTCCGAGACCTCGACCGTAATGCCCTATTTGTACAACATCAGATATTTCAAGACTAAATAACCTGTTTTCTATTAAAAACATATCACATGTCTCTCATTAAATCTATTTCAGGCATTCGAGGTACTATCGGTGGAAAGGTGGGTGAGGGCCTCAATCCGCTCGATATTGTCAAGTTTACGGCAGCGTATGCTACCTTTATTCGTAAAAATTCGCCGGTCAAGACCAACAAGATTGTGGTGGGACGCGATGCCCGCATCTCTGGCGAAATGGTGAAACATACCGTAATCGGAACCCTCATGGGTATGGGATTCGATGTGGTGAATATAGGATTGGCTACAACCCCGACCACCGAAATTGCCGTGACCCAGGAGCATGCTTGTGGCGGAATCATATTGACTGCCAGTCACAATCCCAAGCAATGGAATGCCTTGAAACTGTTGAATGAGAAAGGCGAATTTCTGAATGCTGCCGAAGGACAGGAGGTTCTGCGCATTGCCGAAGCAGAAGCCTTCGAGTTTGCCGAGGTCGATGCATTGGGCCATCTGTATGAAAACAATACTTATGCCCAGAAACACATCGAGAGCGTGTTGGCTTTGGATTTGGTCGATGTCGAGGCTATTCGGGCGGCTCACTTTACAGTAGCCGTCGACTGTGTCAACTCGGTGGGAGGTATCGTTATCCCCGACTTGTTGAAGGCGTTGGGAGTAGAGAATATTATCAAACTCAACTGTACTCCCGACGGAAATTTTCCGCACAATCCCGAGCCGCTGCCCGAGAATCTTACCCAGATTGCCGGTGTGATGAAAGAGGGGCGTGCCGATGTGGGGTTTGTGGTTGATCCCGATGTAGACCGACTCGCTATCGTCTGTGAAAACGGCGATATGTTTGTCGAGGAATATACGTTGGTGGCCGTGGCCGATTATGTGTTGAAACACACGCCGGGGAATACGGTTTCCAACCTCAGTTCGTCGAGAGCGCTTCGCGACGTGACTCGCTCATATGGGCAGCAGTATCATGCCGCAGCCGTGGGCGAGGTGAATGTGGTGTCGATGATGAAGCAGACGCACGCCGTCATCGGTGGCGAAGGCAACGGTGGGGTCATCTATCCGGCCAGCCATTACGGTCGTGATGCCTTGGTGGGTATTGCCCTGTTCCTCTCGCATCTGGCCAAGGAGAAGAAGACGGTGAGCCAGTTGAAGGCAACCTATCCGGCATACAGCATTGCCAAACAGAAGATTCAGTTGACTCCCGATATTGATGTTGATGCCTTGCTGGCTGCCGTTAAGGAAAAATATGCCCAATACGATATTATCGACATCGACGGTGTGAAAATCGATTTCCCCGACAGTTGGGTACACCTGCGCAAGTCGAATACCGAGCCTATCATACGGGTCTACTCCGAGGCTCGTACTCCCGAACTGGCCGAGGAGGCTGCGGCCGGTGTGATGGCCGTGATTGCCGCAATGACCAAGAAATAAACGACAGAGATTGCTACGTCTCTACATAACAAAGGGCACCTCATTCGGAGGTGCCCTTTGTTATATGCCTTGGAGAGGCAACACGGTTACTTGCGATAGTAGAGATAGGTGTAGAGGCCGCCTACAAACAGGGCTCCACCCACGATGTTGCCCAATGTGGCCGGTATGAGGTTGTCGACCAGGAAGTCGGCCCAGCCTACTGCGGCACCCTGCAACATGCCCAGTGGGATAAAGAACATGTTGGCAATGCTGTGTTCGTAGCCGATGGCCACGAAGCACATCACCGGGAACCACAGCCCCATCATCTTACCGGCGGTGGAGTGGGCGCTGAATCCCAGCCAGACGGCCAGGCACACCAGCCAGTTGGCCCCGATACCCTTGACAAACACCACCCACCAGGGCATGCTCACTTTGGCCTGGGCTATCTGCACGATGGCACTCTTCCACGGGTCGGCATCGACGATGCCCGCTCCCCAAATCATCACATAGACAAAGAATATCGCACCGATGAAGTTGCCGATGTAGACCAGTATCCAGTTTTTCAGCACGGGTGCCCAACCGTATTTTCGATGCATTAATCCCGGAATCAGCACTGCATTGTTGCCGGTGAAGAGTTCGGCCCCGGCCAGTACGACCAAGATAAGTCCCAAGGGGAACATGCAGCCCGACAGCAGGCGTTGCAGTCCGGGATTGTGGGCGGTCCATTCGGGGAATCCGTAGCCGATGAGTAGCGAAAGCAGTCCGCCCATGGCAATATAGATACCGGCCAGCATGGCGGCGACGAGGGTACGAGGGGTAGACAATGCGATTTTGCCGAGAGCCGCCCGTTCGGCTTGGGCGACGATTTCAAGGGGTGTGGAGAATGACATAAGCAATAGCTTTGAAAATTTTATGAGTGATTTACCGTGTAATAAAAAAGCTGCATCGCGGGGTGCAGCTTCGTGTGTGTAGTCGGATTAGAGGGGCACAACACCGATACCGGGACGGTCGGGAAGCGAAATCTTCCCGTCGACGATTTTCATGCCGTCGAACAGGTCGTTGGCTATGAGCAGGTTGCCGTCGAGATCGGCCCAGTCGACCAGAGGCGACAGCTGCGCGGCGGCCGAGACGGCACACGAGGTCTCGGTCATGCAGCCCACCATAACTTTCATGTCGAGGTCTCGGGCCAGTATCGCCATCTGGTAGGCTTCGTGCATACCCGTGCTCTTCATCAGCTTGATATTGATACCGTCGTAGAGACCGTAGGCTCGACGCACATCGGGCAGGCGTTGCAGAAACTCGTCGGCAATCAGGGGCAGCGAGGCACGCTCGTGCAGCCAGGCCTGTTCGTCGACCATCTCCTTGGGCATGGGTTGCTCTACAAAGAGACAGTTCTGCTCTTTGAGCCATTCGATCATTTCGAGGGCATACTCTTTTGAGCTCCACCCCTGGTTGGCATCGACACAGATGGGGCGATCGGTTTCGGAGCGAATGATGCGCACCAGCTCCTTGTCGTTGTCGAGTCCCATCTTGATCTTCAAGATGCGGTAGGGAGCAGCCTCTTTCAGTTTCTGTCGCACTACCTCCTCGGTATCGATACCGATGGTAAACGAGGTAGCCGGTGCCTTCTCGGGAGAGAGTCCCCAGATGCGGTACCAGGGTTGCCCCATGATTTTCCCCAGCAGGTCGTGCAGGGCAATGTCGACCGAGGCTTTGGCCGCCCGATTGTCGGGGGCTACCGAGTCGATGTAGTCGAGAATCTCTTCCAGCCGGAAGGGGTCGGTAAACTGGGAGAGGTCGAGTTGCCCGAGAAACCGGCAGACCGATTCTTGCGTTTCGCCCAGATAGGGTGGCATCGAGGCCTCGCCATAGCCGATGTAGTCGCCGTAGCGCAGTTGCACCTGCACGTCGGGGGTGTGGGTGCGTGAGTTTTTGGCCAGATTGAAGGCGTGTTTCAGTTTCAAGTCGTAGGGCTTGAACGAAAGTTTCAGCCGGTCGCTTCCGGCTGTTCGGGGAGCAGGGGTACTGCACCCGGTAAAGAGGGAGGGAGCCAGGCTCAATCCCAGGGTGCCCAGGGCACTTGTGCGTATGAAATCTCGTCGGTCCATGGTGAGTCTATTTTTGATTGAAATACCAGGGGTGAGCCTTTACGGCTGTGATACCAGGTGTTCCTATTTGGGTTTTGATGCGGCTGATGCTCAGGAAATCGTCGGGCCGGTAGTCGGGAGCCGAAGGGTTGAGGCTGTTGACCTTTACCTGTCCCGAACAGTGTATGTAGCGGCCGTTGTCGAGGTAGAGGCCCACGTGGTCCACTCTGCCCCGGGCATTGCCGAAGAAGAGCAGATCGCCCGTCTGGCAGGTTGCCCAGCGGTCGGCGGGAATGATTTCGCCCGTGAGCGCTTGTTGCGAGGCGTCGCGAGCCAGTATGACTCCGCCGCAGAAATAGGCGGTCTTCACAAAGCCCGAACAGTCGGCACCCTTGACCGATGTCCCGCCCCACAGATAGGTCGAGCCCATCATCGTGCGGGCTGTTTGCAGCACGGCGTCCAGGTCGAACGGCCGGGAGGCCCATTGGTCCAAATCGCAACACTCGTCGCTCTTCAAGAAGCCTTTCCGGCCATCGGGGAAAATCACGGGAACGAATCCCTTGTGGGTTTTCCCGTCGGCCTGCAAGATGGCACCGGCCACGATGTCCGACACGATACCGGCCTGTCGGTGGGGGGCATCGTAGACAAATCCCTGAAAACCGGTATAGATATACCGGGTAGTTTCTCGCCAGCTGTTCCACCCGGCTTCGTCTTGCAGGGTAATCGAGTTGGCCGGAATCCAACAGATGTAGTGGTCGGGCGTCTGTACCCGATACCACTCGCCCTGCTGTTGCAAAACCCGCAGGGGCGTACCCAAAATGGCTTGTGTGGCCATCTCGGACGAGTGGCGGGAGTCGCTGCGCAGACTGGCACAACAGACCGTGACCAAGGCTCGGGTGCGGTTGCCCAATGCCGGGTCGGGCAGCAGCTTTATCCGGTTGACACAAGCGATGCCGGCTGCGTCGAGTTGTTGCAGCAGAGCCTCGACGGCCCGGGGATTATCGCAACACCCTTTCAGGATATAGCTCGAATCGTTTGACAATTCGACCGAGAGGTCGAATAGGGCAGTCCGGGAGTCGGGGGCATATTGCCGGCGAGTCTGTTCGATAGCCGTTTGTACGATAGATGTTTGAGCCATAGCGGTAAGGGTCGCACACAGGAGCAAAAAGCTGCCTGTAATTTTGATAATCGATTTGAGCATAAGTTGTGGACGAATAGAATCGGTAGACAAAAATAGGTATGAAACTTAACATTTCCTATCTTTCTGCCCGACAAAAATAGTCGTCTTCCAACTTTTTGTTGCCGTTATCGCGCCAGCTCGATTTGCGGTAATACCCAGAAGTGAGCCTCGGGGTGTTGTTTTTCGAGGTAGTTTCTCAAATAGGCTTCGGTGTCGGCATCGATAAATTTGTCGCTTTTGGGATAGGTGTTGTAGACCAGCCCATAGAGTTGTATACCTCTCCTTTCCAGGGCTTCGATGGAGAGCAACGTGTGGTTGATGCTGCCCAGCCGTCCCGAGGTAACCAGAATCACGGGCAACTCATGGTCGGCCACGTAGTCGATGGTGAGGTAGTCACGGGTGATGGGCACCATCAGTCCGCCGGCTCCTTCAAGCAGTACCACGTCGTAGCGGTCGCGCAGTATACGGGTCGACTCGGCAATCTTGTCGATGGGAATCGTCTGGTGGTCTATCTCGGCGGCCAGGTGAGGCGAGGCCGGGTAGGAGTAGACGATGGGGAAGGTGATGTGCTCGCGATCCTCTTCGGTAAAGGGGATTCCCATAATTTCGCGATGCAGGTCGATATCCTCGGAGTGACCCACATTGCCGGTCTGAACCATCTTTTGGGTGATGGTCTTGATGCCCTGGCGGTTCCATTCGCGAGCCAGCCAGCCGGTCGCATAGCTTTTACCGATGTTGGTGTCGATGCCGGTAATGAAAAAAGTTCCTTTCATAGTGGTTTCTTTTTGTGTGCAATGATGTAAACGGGGCAGTAGGTGAGGGTAATTTCTTGCGTCTCGCCGAATGTCTCGCGGTATCGTTTGATAAAGTTCAGTCCCTGGCACCGGTTGCCCGATGTCCCGGTCACGCCGGTGTTGCGCAGGTGACGCAGCAAATCGACCGGTGAGTCGAAGTGCAGGGTATACTCTTCATGCTCGAAGGTGTCGAGTTGGAAATAGCGCTCGAAGAGCTGTCGCAACGAGTCGCTTTCCCAATAGGGCATTTCGGCTGTTGCGAGGGTGCGGATTTCGGGCAGGTTCCCGGCGACAAACGAACTGACGGCTATCGTTCCCCCGTCGGTAAGATGGCTTGATATTCGTTGCAGGAATCCTTCCAGATCGGTGAACCATTGAATGGTCGAGGCCGATGCAATCAAGTCGTATTGTCCCTCGAAGTCGAGCTTCTCGGCATCGCCCGCCATGAAGTTGAGGTGGTTGAAGGGGAGTTGCTCGATGCGGCTTTGCATTTCGGGCGAAAGGTCGTTCACGGTAAACCGGGCCTGAGGGAAGCGATTGAGCAGCAGTCGGGTCAGTTTCCCGGTGCCGCACCCGATTTCCAGTATATTGCGGTACGCTTCGCCTGAGCGTGCGGGTATCATTTCGTTCAGCCGACGGGCAATCCGGTCTTGAACCAGACCCTCCTGTTCGTAGGTCGAGGCGGCCTGTTCAAAGCGAGTTCGGATAATTGCCTTGTCGAATCTTCGTCCCAGAACGATGGGGCGGAAGGGCAGGTAGTGGGCCGCTTCGAGAGTGGTGACGGGGGTATTTCCTTCCCAAGCTCTCAGTTGGTTCTCGGGCGGAAAGATACGGTCTTGCAGACCGACGACGGCCTGGTCCCAGGAAAAGCCGGGTACCGGGTGTCGGGCAATGGCATCGCCTATGGCGGCCAGCTCGGTGCGCAGACTCTCGATGCCGCGCTCGGGAGCCGTTTCGAGGAAGCGGGTCAGGGTATGACGGTCGTTGCACATGCGGCGATAGAACTTGTGCAGGGTCGTCGGGTCGAGGTGGTCGAGTGTGGCTTGGAATATGGCCGGGTCGATGCCCCCTTGCGGGTCGATGCCCCAGGGTGTGCCGTTGATGGCCGTGGTGTGTCGCAGGGGTAACCCGGCTCCGGGGAGTGTGACCGAGGCGGCCCATACCCCGAACGACCAGGCATAGACATCGATGTTTTTATAGGCTCGCAGAGGAGTCGGGTCGAAGTCGAGCGAGGTGTAGTCGTAGCAGATACAACAGTCGCAGCCAATGTGGTCGAGCTCGGCAAAGGGACGGTAATCCATTCCCCAACCGGCAAAGAAGAGGAGCAGGTCGTCGGTGCCCCGCTGTGAGATGAATGTCTGTATCATAGGCTCGATTGAATGTGTTGCAAGGTGGTGATGAGTCGGTCGATGTCAGAGTCGCTGCACTCGGCATTCAACGAGATTCTCAGTCGAGATGTACCCCGCGGTACTGTGGGCGGACGGACGGGCAGGAGGTAAAAGCCCTCGTGTTGCAGCCTCAGGGCAACCTCGACGGCGCGCTCCGATTCGCCCAGCACATAGGGTATGATGTGGCTGCTGCTCACGATACCGCCGTTGAGCGGGTTGAGGGCTTCGCGCACCCGACGGCCAATCTGTGCCAGGTGCTCCCGGCGCTTTTGCATGTTGCATATCTTGTTGACAATGAAGAGTGTCCATTCCAGGTTGACGGGGGGCAGGGCCGTGGTGAAAATCAAGGGGCGCATGGTGTTGACCAAGTACTGTTTCATCGTTTCGGAGCAGATGACAAATGCCCCCATCGAAGCGGCAGCCTTGCCAAAGGTTCCTACCAGAAAGTCGATGTCGCCGACGACTCCTTGCTCCTCGGCACACCCCAGCCCGAGTTCGCCTCTCACACCGAAGGCATGTGCCTCGTCGAGGTAGAGGTAGACTTGGGGATATTGTCGTTTCAAGGTGACCAGTCGGGGCAAATCGCTTTCGTCTCCGTCCATGCTGAAAATGCTCTCGGTGACGATGAATATGCGTTCATACTGGTCTGCGTTCTCGGCTACCAGCCGTTCCAGCTGCTCGTAGTTGTTGTGCCGATAGCGTATGCACCGGGCTTTGGAGAGCCCGATGCCGTCGACTATACTCGCATGGACCAGTTTGTCGGCCAGTATCAGCGAGCGGTTGTTGGTCACAGCCGGCAGGATTCCGCTGTTGGCATGGTAGCCGCTGTTGAAGACGAGGGCGCTTTCGGCTCCGTAGAGCTGGGCCAGCCGCTTTTCGAGTCGGGTATAGGCAGGATAGTTACCGGTGAGCAGACGCGACGAGGTGGAGGAGAAGCGGCAGGTCTGCGGATTGAGTGTTTGCAGAAACTCGCTCTTCAACGCCACGTTGTCGGCCAGTCCCAGATAGTCGTTCGACGAGAGATTCAGCATGGAGACTCCGTCGCGTACCAGATACAACCCTTGGGGTTCCATCTCGGGCAACCTGCGCAGATTCCCGTTGTGGGCGAGGGTTTCGAGTTGTGAAGCGTAACGGTCCATGTCTATTCCAGATTTTTAACCACGTCGACCAGAGCCGAAGTGAGTGTGGTGAGTTGTTCGCTGGTGATGATGAACGGCGGCATGATGTAGACCAGCTTCCCGAAGGGGCGTACCCATACCCCGTGTTCGACAAATTGCCGTTGAATAGAGGCCATGTCGACCGGCTTTTTCGTTTCTACCACTCCGATGGCTCCCAGCACCCGCACGTCGGCAACCTGGGGCAGCGAAGCGGCCGGGGCCAATTCGCGTTTCAGCTGAGCTTCGATGGCAGCCACTTTTTCCTGCCAGCCCGACGAGAGCAGCAGCGAGACCGAAGCGTGGGCGATGGCACAGGCCAGCGGGTTGCCCATGAAGGTGGGGCCGTGCATGAAGACTCCGGGATTCCCGCGCGAGATGGTATCGGCCACCTCGTGGGTGGTGAGGGTAGCTGCCAGGGTCAGGTATCCGCCGGTGAGCGCTTTGCCTATGCACATGATGTCGGGCGTGACACCGGCATGTTCCCAGGCAAAGAGTTTGCCGGTGCGGCCGAATCCCGTAGCTATTTCGTCGAAGATGAGCAGCAGGTTGTATTGGTCGCACAGTGCACGGGCTTCGCGCAGGAACTGCGGGTGGTAGAACCACATGCCGCCCGCACCCTGTACGATGGGTTCGAGAATGAGTGCGGCCAGTTCGTCGTGATGTGCTGCGATGGTGGCTTTGAGCGGTTCGATGCAGGCGGGGTCCCATGCGTCGTCGAAACGGCAGGAGGGCGAGGGGACGAAATAGCGCACCGGCAGGGCACTGCCGAAGATGGAGTGCATGCCCGTCACCGGGTCGCATACCGACATGGCGTTCCACGTATCGCCGTGGTAGCCCGACCGTATGGTGATGAAGTTGCACTTTTTCGATTCTCCACGCGAGTACCAGTATTGGACTGCCATCTTCAAGGCAACTTCGACCGATACCGAGCCCGAGTCGCAATAGAAGATGTGTTGCATGGTCGGGGGGACAATCTGTAAAAGCAGTTTGCCCAAGTCGATGGACGGACGGTGGGTAAGTCCGCCGAACATCACGTGCGACATGGATTTGAGTTGCTCTTCGGCAGCCCGGTTCAATACCGGGTGGTTGTATCCGTGAACGGCTGCCCACCACGACGACATGCCGTCGATGAGCCGTTCGCCGCTTTCGAGTTCGATATATACCCCTTCGGCCCGTTTCACCGGGTAGCAAGGCAGGGGATTGATGGTTGAGGTATAGGGGTGCCACAGATGTTCGGCATCGAAATTATCGGTCATAAGCATACAATTTTAAGGTTGGAAATTGGGTATAAAAAAACCGATACAGACGGTTGGTCGGCCATTGTACCGGAATGGAATTTACTGTATGATGGATATGTGTACTGTTGTAGTACGGGGCACAAGGTGCGGCCGCCTCAGACGCAACAGTCCAAGTCGTTACCCAAGAAGTGGGTACGAGAAGCGATTCGGGTGAAGAGTCGTCGGGTATGGCTTCGTCTTCTCCCCTTTCTTTCGATGGGTTGTACCCGTGTGGGGCGAGTAGCAGAAGCCCCTTTCGCAAAGACTGGTCGGCAATCTCCTTGCGCACACACCCGATGTTAATGCATCGGCCTATGCTGCAAAAGGTCGAATAGCTGTGACGGTTCCAGCGACGGAATCGTACACGACGAATTGAAAAGGGAGTTACAGTCTGCATACAAGGGCAAAAGTACTAAAAATAATCTTTCCCTATCGGGTTATAGGGCGGTATTTTCATAAATATTTCATATCGGGATTCCGCTTCTTTATTATATTTGTAGCAGCTATGATTCAGCTCGGCCATGTCAAACTTGAAAACTTTGTTTTCCGTTTGCCTCGGCGCTCGCCTTTCACTATATTTAGAGAATATAGGATTCGGCTCGGCCGGGTCAAACTTTGAAAACTTTGTTTTCCGTTTGCCTCGGCGCTCGCCTTTCACTATATTTGTAACCAATAAGAGAAAGGATATGAGAATTGGATTGATTTATATGGCAGCCGTACTCCTCGGGGTGTCGCTCTCCTCGTGTTTTACAGGGGTGGAGAGTACCGGAAAAATCACATTGCCCGAAGAGACAAAGACCGAAAAACAGAGTCCCGAAGATGCTTTTATCGAATCCTATTTCGTGCCGCAGGGGTGCGACTCGTGGCGGGTGGGGAAGACTTTCTACTATACCGACGAGAAACTTTCGTTTGTCTTTCAGGCCGAGCAACCTACCTTCCCCGACAGTGTCTCTTTGAAGGGAAAGATTTTTACCTATACGGGTAGTGCCGAGGAGAGTCCTTTCGGGGGTGAAAAGAAGGTGGTGCTGCTGTTTGAGTGCGAAGGTCACAGGTTCCGCTACGATACCGATAAGACTCGTGCCGAAATTGCCCGACTGAAATATACGCCTCTGATTCCTCCTTTCATCGACCTCGATGATTTGAATACGGCCCGTTCGTTGTTGAAGGGGCGAACCTTGTATATCAAGACTCCCATGTGGTACAATCGGGAGGGCGAAGCCATCGACGGGCGCAAGTTGGTGCCGGTCGAGGTGCTCGATATTCGTCCGGGTAACAACGTGCTGCCGGTCGAGGTGTGGTTCAAGGACGACAAGGGTAACGAGGCTGGTGTCTTCATGTCGCTGCTGACCTCCGAGCGTTCGCAATATATTACTTTCGACCGGTTGTTTTCTTTCTCTGATCCTCGTCTGCAATACAAGGAGATACAGGACGAGGCTTGGGAACAGATTACGCTGGGACGGGTAAAGAAAGGTATGACCAAGGCCGAGTGCAAGTTGTCGCTGGGCAATCCCAACGAGGTGAAAAAGATACCCACTTACAGCGGGTTGAAAGAACAATGGGTGTACAACACGGGGGCTTATCTCTTTTTTGTCGACGGTTTGCTCTCGGAATATAGATTATAGTATGATAAGAATAGAAGAAAATTGTTTTATCAAGGAGCGGCATACGTTTCGCATGCCCGTATATGCCCGGTGGTTTGTCGAGTATGACACCGTCGGCGATTTGATTTCGCTGCTGCACTCCGATTTGTTGCGCAATCACTCTTTTCTGCCGATAGGCGGGGGAAGCAACCTGCTGTTTGTGCACGAGCACTATGACGGGGTGCTGTTGCACTCGGTCATACGCGATGTGACTGTTTTGAACGAGACCGATTCGGAGGTGCTCGTCAAGGTGGGCGCGGGTGTCGTGTGGGACGATTTCGTAGCCCACTGTGTGTCGAACGGTTGGGGCGGAGCCGAGAACCTGTCGTATATCCCGGGCGAGGTAGGTGCCAGTGCCGTGCAGAACATCGGCGCTTATGGCGTAGAGGTGAAAGATATTATCCACGAAGTGGAGACTATCGAGATTGCAACGGCTTCCCCTCGCATCTTCACGAATGCCGAGTGTGAATATGGCTATCGCAGTAGTATCTTCAAACATGCGCTGAAAGGGAAATACATCGTTACGGCAGTCGTCTATCGGTTGCAAAAGAATCCCCGGCTGCATCTGGATTACGGCAACCTGCGCCACTCGTTACCCGAGGGCGATATCACCATTGCCGATGTGCGGCGTGCAGTTATCGACATACGTCGCTCCAAGTTGCCCGAGCCCGACGAGTACGGCAGTGCTGGCAGTTTCTTCATGAATCCCGTTATTCCGGTTGAGCAGTATGAGGCTTTGAAGGCGACTTATCCTGACATGCCTCACTATGAGGTCGACTCGACCCACGTCAAGGTTCCTGCCGGTTGGCTCATAGACCGCTGCGGTTGGAAAGGCAAGGAGGAGGGCGGTGCTGCCGTGTATGAGAAGCAGTGTTTGGTACTTATTAACAAGAATAATGCATGTCCCGGCGATGTGGTGACGCTGGCCGATAAAATCAAGCAATCGGTGCAGCAGACCTATGGCATAACCATCAATCCCGAGGTAAACTATATTGAATAAATCGTATGATGCAGATCACTTTTTTGGGAACAGGCACGTCGACCGGGATACCGCAGATTGGCTGTACCTGTCCGGTGTGTACCTCGGCCAACCCAAAGGATAACCGGCTGAGAACCTCGGCCGTCGTTTCGGTAAACGGCAAGAACATACTCATCGATTGCGGTCCCGATTTCCGTCAGCAGGTGTTGCGGGCCGGTATCGGCCGGATAGATGCGGTGCTGATTACACACATTCATTACGATCACACCGGAGGTATCGACGACCTGCGACCCTTTGGGGGAAAGCACACGTTGCCCATCTATTTGGAGCCGTCGGTAGCCGAGGGCATTCGCACCCGGTTGCCTTATTGCTTCGGCGACCATCTCTATCCCGGGGTGCCTAATATTCGGTTGCAGGAGATTGGTATAGAGCCTTTTACTATAGAGGATATCGAGGTGACTCCTATTCGGGTGATGCACTATAAGTTGCCAATCCTGGGTTATCGCATAGGAGGGCTGGTCTATATTACCGATGCCTTGACTATCCCCGACGAGGAATATGCCAAGATGAAGCAGGTCGATGTCCTGGTCATCAATGCACTGCGCAAACAGCCGCATCTTTCGCATCAGACTCTGGACGAGGCCCTGCGGGTCATCGAGCGTGTACAGCCGCGGGAGGCCTATCTGGTACACATGAGTCACCACATGGGGCTCACGGCCGAGGTCGAAAAGGAGTTGCCGCCTCATGTCCATTTCGCTTATGACGGACTGGTGGTCGAGAGTGTGTGAGGGTAGTCGGCTATGGGCCGACCAATGAGAAAAAGATAAAAACAAGAGCGGGTCTGAAACCATCGTGTTTCAGACCCGCTCGGTTTATTCTATGGCAACGACAAACTTAGTTTGTCTTTTTGGCTTTCATGCTCGACATCGTGAGGAAGGCAATCAGCAGCAGATACATTACCAGTCCGGCAACTTGCAGTGTGGTCTCGCTCAGGTTGTGATGGTATTCAAATTTTGCCAGACTCAATCCGGCGCTGACTACACCCATCAAGGCTCCACCGGCAATGAATCCCGAAGCCAGCAGTGTGCCTTTGTCTACACGGGCTTTGTTGAGAGCGGCATCTTTCGAGCGGCTGCCTACATACCAGCTGATAAGGCCACCGACTACCAGCGGGGTGTTCAGTTCCAACGGAATGAACATACCCAGTGCGAATGCCAGAGCCGGGACATTCAGCCAAGTGAGCACTACGGCCAGAATGGCTCCTACTCCATAGAGCAGCCAGGGGGCACCTTGTCCCATCATGAGCGGCTCGATAACGGCAGCCATGGCATTGGCCTGGGGAGCAACCAGTGCGTTTTCGCCCGAGAAGCCGTAGGCTTTGTTCAGCAGCAGAATCACACCGCCCACCGTAGCGGCCGATACGAGGGTACCCAGGAATTTCCACGTCTCCTGTTTGCGGGGCGTGGTCCCAATCCAGTAACCGATTTTCAAGTCGGTGATGAAGCCTCCGGCCATCGACAGCGCGGTACAAACCACACCGCCAATCACGAGGGCGGCTACCATACCACTGGTTCCTTTAAGACCCACGGCAACCAGAATAACCGACGCCAGAATCAGGGTCATCAGTGTCATGCCCGAAACGGGGTTCGTTCCTACGATGGCAATGGCGTTGGCGGCTACCGTTGTAAAGAGGAAGGCAATACCGGCCACGACCACAAAGGCTACGGTGGCTTGCAACAGGTTGTTGATAACTCCCAGATAGAAGAAGAGGAAGGTGATGATCAAGGCAAACACGATGGCGATGATGATAAATTTCATCGAGAGGTCGCGTTGGGTACGGGGCATTTGAGCTTCGGCATTTCCCTTTTTCCCCGAGAACTCTTTCGAGGCCAGACCCAGAGCACCTTTGATGATACCCCACGAGCGGATAATACCGATGACACCGGCCATGGCGATACCGCCGATGCCGATGTAGCGTCCGTAGTCGGAGAATATCTGTTCGGGAGACGCTGCGGCCAGTTCGCTACCGGGAACGCTGCCCAACAGGGGTATGATGATGAACCACACGAAGAGAGAACCCGAGCAGATGATGAGGCAGTATTTCAGACCCACGATATAGCCGAGACCCAGCACGGCGGCACCGGTATTGACCTTGAATACCATCTTGGCATTGTTGGCCAGTTCGGTACCCCAGGGCAGAATGCGGGTGGTGAGCACATCGCTCCACCAGCCGAAGGTCGAGAGGCAGAAATCGTAGAGACCGCCCACGAGACCGGCCAGAATAAGCGGTTTGGCCTGGTTGCCGGCCTTTTCGCCCGACACGAGTACCTGTGCCGTGGCCGTGGCTTCGGGGAAGGGGTACTTGCCGTGCATGTCCGATACGAAATATTTGCGGAAGGGTATGAGGAACAGAATGCCCAGAATACCTCCCAGCAGCGAGCTGAGGAATACCTCCATGAAGTTGACCGTCAGTTCGGGATACTTGGCCTGCAAGATATACAGGGCCGGCAGGGTGAAGATGGCACCGGCGACAATGACACCCGAGCAGGCGCCGATTGACTGGATAATCACGTTTTCGCCCAATGCGTTCTTGCGTTTGGCGGCCCCGGCCAGACCCACGGCGATGATGGCGATAGGTATGGCTGCCTCGAATACCTGGCCCACACGCAGTCCCAGGTAGGCAGCGGCCGCCGAGAAGATAACCGCCATGATGATACCCCAGGAAACCGACCAGGCATTGACCTCGGGATAGACTTTGTCGGGCGAAAGGATAGGCTTGTACTCCTCACCCGGTTTCAATTCCCGAAACGCGTTTTCGGGCAAATCGACAGGTTGTTTTTCGTTTGTTTCCATTCTTATTTTATTTCTGTTTTGTGTATCGTTTTTTTAAAATCGTGGCAAGTTAGTAAAAAATGAAAACATAGCGGGTATCATTGCCCCGGTTTTTTATGATTTGTGGGCATAAAACGGCTCTTTGTGTGGCAAAACGAACAAAAAAATCTATATTTGCCCAACAAATGAGAAAACCGATTCCCGGGATTATCCCGGCAACGATACCGATTATGAAAGAGATATTGACCTATTTGTCGCAGTTGAGAGAGAATAATAATCGAGAGTGGTTTCAGGCACACAAAGAGGAGTATGACCGGTTGCGTCCGCTCTTTATAGAAAAAGTACAACAACTGATTGACCGTATATCGCGCTTCGATCATGAGATTGCAGGGCTCGATGCCAAGTCGTGCCTGTACCGCATCTACCGCGATATTCGTTTCTCGCCCGACAAGACGCCCTATAAGAGCTACATGTCGGCCTATATAGCCAAAGGAGGGCGCAAAAGCCTGCGGGCCGGATACTATTTCCATCTCGAACCGGGAGGCAGTATGCTTAGCGGTGGGGTGTGGTGTCCCGAGCCGAAATTGCTGAAAGCCCTGCGCCAGGCCGTGTATGACAATTACGACGAGTTGCAGGAAATTGTGGGTAACCGTCGGTTCCGCACTCTGTATCACGATTGGGAGGGCGAGACGCTTAAAATCGTGCCACGTCCGTTCCCCCGTGACTGTGAGCAGGCCGAGTGGCTCAAACGGAAAGACTATGTGGTAGTGAATCACAAGCCCGACAGTTTTTTCGATGATCCCGATTGGGTAGAAAAGACGGCTCGCGAGTTTCAAATCATGAAACCGCTGAACGACTTCTTCAACTACACCATCGACGAGGTGTACGACTTGTAATCAATGCCGGGCCGCATCGCATCAGTTCAACTCGACGACCGTGATACCGGCGCCGCCCAGTTGCACATGTTCGTCTTGAAAATGGGCTACCCCCGGCACGGTTTTGAGATATTGTCTGATGACCTGCCGCAGCACGCCTGTGCCGGTACCGTGGAGGATACGTACCCGTGAGCACCCCACCTGTATGGCATCGTCGATGAAGTAGGTGACGGCCTGCAAAGCCTCGTCGGCCCGCATGCCTCGCACATCGATTTCCTGTTTGAAGTGGAGTTGTTTCTCCCGCATGTCCTCGGTGGTCTGTTCGCCGATGAAGGTAGCCTTGGCATTCTCTTTCTTGATTTGGCTTTTGCTCACCTTTTCCAGTCGGTCGGACTTGACGGTCGATTTGAGCATGCCGAAGGCGACGGTCACATTGTTGCCGTTGACGGCCAGCACTTCGCCTACCGAGTTTTGCCCTTTCAGTCGCACGGCATCACCCACGACAATGGGTGAGGTGGTGGCAGGCTGTGTTTGATTCTCCTCGGCCTTCTTGCGCTGTTGCTTGCGTTTCTTCCGCTCGGCAATCTGTTTGAGCTTGCGGCTCACCAGGTCGTTGGCATCGGCTTCGGGTTCTTCGTTCAATCCGGCTTTGAATTGCTCGAACTTTTGGCGGGCGGCACGCGTCTTCTCCTTCTCGGCCTGCGCCTCCTTGATTTCGCGTATTGTATTTTCAATGCGGGCGTTTGCCTCGGCCAGAATCTGGGCTGCGTCGCCTTTGGCCTGTTTCAGCAACTCCTTGCGCTGTTTTTCCAAAGCGGTCAAATCGGCTTCGTAGCGGGCCGTGAGCTCTTCGAGTTTCTTTTCACGCTGACGTATGTTCTGGCGTTTGCTCTCCCAGTAGCGTTTGTCGCGCACGATATCCTGCAAATACTTGTCCATGTCGATGTAGGCCGATCCTACCTTTTCGGAGGCTGAGGCGATGACGTCCTCGGGCAGACCGATCTTGCGGGCAATCTCGATGGCAAACGAGCTGCCCGGGTTGCCGATAGAGAGTTTGAAGAGCGGCTGCATCAGATGGCGGTCGTAGAGCATGGCCCCGTTGACGATGCCGTCGGTATCCTCGGCAAAGTGTTTCAGATTCTGATAGTGGGTGGTGATGACTCCGTAGGCCCGTTTCTGGTTGAAGCGGTCGAGCAGAGCCTCGGCAATGGCGCCGCCGATTTGAGGTTCGGTACCTCCGCCAAATTCGTCGATGAGCAGCAGGCTGTTCTCGTTGGCATTCCGCACGAAAAATTTCATGTGGGTCAGGTGCGAACTGTATGTACTCAGGTCGTCCTCGATTGATTGCTCGTCGCCGATGTCGATGAATATATCCTTGAAGATTCCCGTGCGCGAATTGTCGTGCATGGGCACCAGCAGGCCGCATTGCAACATGTATTGCAGGAGTCCAGCCGTTTTGAGGCAGACCGACTTGCCGCCGGCATTGGGTCCCGAAATGAGCAGAATGCGGTTCTTTTCGTCGAGAGTCAGGTCGAGCGGGACAACCGTCTTACCCTGACGCTTCAACGAGAGGTAGAGTAGGGGGTGGACCGCGTGAAACCACTCGATTTGCCGCTTGTTCTCAAAGGTGGGCAGTACCCCGCCGGTCTCGATGGCAAAGAGTGCTTTGGCTCGGATAAAGTCAATCTCGGCCAGAAATTCGTAGGAGTAGATAATCTCGTCGATGAAGGGACGAAGTTCGTCGGTAAAGGCGGTGAGTATGCGCACGATTTCGCGGCGCTCCTCGTTTTCGAGTTCGCGCACCCGGTTGTTGGCCTCGACCACCTCGGCCGGTTCGATGAATATGGTCTTTCCGCTGGCCGATTCGTCATGGACGATACCCTTTATTTTGCGTTTGTACGAGGGTGCTACCGGTATCACCAGTCGGCCGTCGCGCATGGTGGGGCTCACCTCCTTGTCGACGAAGCCTTCGCTTTGGGCTGCCCGCAAAATGGCGTTCAGGTTGCGCGATATGCTCGACAGGGTCGAGGTGATGCTGCTGCGTATGTGGGCCAGTTCGGGCGAGGCGTTGTCTCTGATGTGGCCGAACTTGTCGAGAATGGTATCGATTCTTTTGACCAGCAGGGGGAAGGCCTCAACCTCTTTGGAGAGCTCATAGAGGTAGGGATAGCGAATCTCTTCCTCTTCGCCGGGCCGCAGAAAACGGACAATGGCCTGTATGGTGTCGAGCGAACGCCGCAGGTCAAACAGTTCGCTCTCTTCCAGGAAGGTCCCTTCGATGCGTACACGCCGCAGCGAAGGGCGCACATCGAAGAAGAAATCGACCGGAAAATCATCGGCCATCTCGACGATGTGTACAAACTCCCAGGTACAGTGCAGTTGTTTGCGTATGGCGTCGTAGTCGGTAGAGAATTGCATTCTATCGGTATAATCCATGCCCAGGGAGCCGAGGCACCGCTCCTTGATGAGCGACCTGATTTGGTCGAATCCTATCTTTTGCTCGAAATTTTGCGGATATATCACACTCGTTGATTTAGAAAAATGATTGCAAATGTAATAAAAAGAGTGGTGATATTTGCCAAGTGCTGCCGAACAAAACAGTCGTGTCGGGTGTAATAGTGGTACGAACCAAACAGATGTATCTATGGATTCTATCAGTAGCGTATATAAAGAGATAAGACAGATGTTCCGGTCGACGGTCCCCCCGTATGTCGCCACCATTAACGACGATTATCATTATGAGGTGTGGGCGGTCAAGCAGGCCGATGGCGAGCCGCAGGCCTCGGAAGAGTTGCTGGGGTATGTGGCCAAGCACGATGACAGTGTGACGGTGGGGTTTAACAACAAGTTGGGCGAAGAGGTCAAGCGTCGTCTCTTCTCGGCACTTTTGTTGACCAAGATGAATGGACATGGCCGCATCTGCATTCATCGCATGACTCGACAGTTGCATGCCGATTTGCAGAGCGCTATCGAGAACCTCATGCGCTATTATACCCAGATGAATTGGATTTGACCCAAGGTGGAACTTGATGAATCTATTCGCTATTTTTTACCTAATAAAACTGTTTTTAGATATTTATTGTTATATTTGCGCCCTATAAATAAGCGCTTTTATGACACAGATTGAAACCAAGAACGAAGGAGAAGACAAGAAGAGTCTCAATTTCATAGAACAGATTGTGGAAGCCGACTTGAAGGCAGGAAAGAATGGAGGCCGGTTGAGCACCCGTTTCCCGCCCGAACCCAACGGTTATCTGCACATAGGTCATGCCAAAGCTATTTGCATTGACTTTGGTATTGCCGAGGAGTTTGGCGGAACGTGTAATTTGCGTTTCGACGACACCAACCCGGTGAAGGAAGATGTCGAGTATGTCGACTCCATCATGGAGGATATTCACTGGCTGGGTTTCGACTGGGGCGACCGCCTCTATTATGCCTCGGACTATTTCCCCAAACTGTGGGATCTGGCCGTTCGCATGATTAAGGAGGGAAAAGCCTATGTCGACGAACAGTCGTCGGAGGAGATTGCCCGTCAGAAGGGTACTCCCACGCAACCGGGTATCGAGAGTCCTTATCGCAACCGTAGCGTTGAAGAGAATCTCGACCTGTTCGAGCGTATGAACAAAGGTGAATTTGAAGAGGGTCGTTTCGTGTTGCGGGCCAAAATCGACATGGCCTCGCCCAACATGCATTTCAGAGACCCCATCATGTATCGTATCATCAAGCACCCTCACCATCGCACGGGTACGAAATGGAACGTATATCCCATGTACGACTTTGCCCATGGACAGTCCGACTATTTCGAGGGAGTGACTCACTCGATTTGTACGTTGGAGTTTGAGGTGCATCGTCCCCTGTATGAGTATTTCGTGAAAGAGTTGGCCGACGACAGCTATTGCCCGCGGCAAATCGAGTTCAACCGCTTGAATCTCACATACACCGTAATGAGCAAACGCAAGTTGCTGCAACTGGTGAAAGAGGGTTTGGTAGCCGGTTGGGACGATCCCCGTATGCCGACCATCTGCGGTTTGCGCCGTCGTGGATACACCCCCGAGTCGATCAAGAACTTCATTCAGAAAATCGGTTATACCAAGTACGACGGTATCATCAGCGTATCGCTGCTCGAACACAGTATCCGCGAGGATCTGAACAAGACCGCTACCCGTGTATCGGCTGTGCTCAATCCCGTAAAACTGATTATCACCAACTATCCCGAGGGTAAGGTAGAGTATCTCGACATCGAGAACAATCCCGAAGACCCGGCTGCCGGAACCCACCAGATACCCTTCACCCGCGAGTTGTATATCGAGCGCGACGACTTCATGGAGAATCCGCCGAAGAAATTCTTCCGGTTGGCTCCCGATCAGGAGGTCCGCCTTAAAGCCGCCTACATCATCAAATGTACCGGCGTGAAGAAAGACGCCGATGGCAACATCGAAGAGATCTATTGCGAATATGATCCCGAGACCCGCAGCGGAATGCCGGGCAGCATGCGCAAGGTGAAAGGCACGTTGCACTGGGTATCGGCCGAATACAGCAAAACGGCCGAGGTGCGTCTCTACGACCGACTCTTTAATGTGGAGAATCCTTCGGAAGAGAAAGATGTTGATTTCAGAGAGTTGTTGAACCCCGACTCGTTGAAGGTCATCAACGACTGCCGTATCGAACCCTATCTGGCCGAGAATGCCAAACCGGGCGATCGCTTCCAGTTCCAGCGTACGGGATATTTCTGTGTCGACCCCGATTCGACCGACGGTCACTTGGTCTTCAACCGCACCGTGTCGTTAAAGGATAGCTGGGAAAAACTGAAATCGAAATAAGAGAAATCATAGCATTTTCCATACTGTCGGATTCCTTGATGCGTGAGAGGAATCCGGCAGTTTTTATCTGAATCCAAAAAGAAAGAATGTCTGCCAAGAGATCCAACGAACTCGTAGAACGGTATGAACAGATGCTGTCGGGGACGGGCAGTTGCTATTTCGACTCTGACGAAATCGGTGAAATTGCCGAATATTATGAATCGAAAGGGCAGTTGCCCAACGCGCTGCATGCCACCGAATTCGGGTTGAACATGCACCCAGGCGATGTGGACTTGAGCCTGAAACAGGCCCGCTATCTGCTCTATCTCGACCGGGCCGACGAAGCTCGGAAAATCATGGCGGAGCTGGCCGATTACAGTCCCGATGCCACGCTTGTGCGGGCCGAACTTCAATTCCTCGACGGGCATGTGAAGCGGGGGCACGAGTTGCTGCTTTCGTTACTCGACAGTGATGACCTGAGCGAGGATATCTGTTTCGAGGCTCTCGATATTTATGCCGACTACGATTGTTTCGAGGGGTTAATCGAGTTTGTGCAGAAGGCCGAGACGGTGCTGCCCGACAGTCGTGAGCTGTTGCGCGAGATGGCGGCTATCTGTGAAGACCGGTCGGAGTATGACCAGGCGATTGTCATCTATAACAAACTGATTGACAAGGATCCCTATTCGGTGGCCGACTGGTTTTCGCTGGCCAAGGTCGAGGCTCTGTTGAAACATTACGACAAAGCCCTCGAAGCCTGCGATTTTGCATTGGCTGTCAAGGAAGACGACGAAGCCGTCATTTCGTTCAAGGGATATTGCTATTACGACTCGGGTCAATACGACAAAGCCATCGAACAGTTTAAGGAGTATGCCACGGTGACCAAAGACAAATCGGTGGCCTATGAGCTGATTGGCGAGAGCTACATCAAGCAGGAGGACTATAACAATGCCTTGACCTATTTCCACAAGGCCCTCGAAGCCGACCCGGGCAATTCAAACATCTGTTATCAACTGGCTACCTGCTATTACGATTTGGGTAAGGTACGTGAGGCGATTGTCTGTTTGCAGGACACGATCAGTCTCGACGAACGGGACGACGAGGCGCACTCGTTTCTGGGTGAAATCTTTTTGCAGATAGGTGACTATGAAAAGGCTTACCGGCATCTGTCCCGTTCGCTGGCCCTGAATGCCGATGACCGGGAGACGTTGCGGTTGAAAGGGGTAGCCTGTTTGCATCTGGGCAACTATGAGGAGGCGATAGAGGCCTTTGAGAAGGTGTTGAAAGAAGATATGTACGACTTGCAGACCCGCTTCAATCTGGTGGTGACTTATGCTCGGAACGGGAATGAAGCCGAGGCCGAACATCAGGTCGAGATGATTGACAAAATGGCGCACACCTTTGATTTGAGCGAATTGCCGCCCGAGGAGCAGAAGCAGTGGAAAAACGTGCAGACGGCCATTCAGTCGCTCAAAGATTTTCTGCTGGGGAATATATACCCCAATCACGACCAACCCGAAGAAAATAAAGAACCCCTTTCATAAGAAGGGGTTATCGTTGCGTTCGAGACCTATTTCGGTATCGGGTCCATGCCCGGGATAGACTACGGTTTCGGGGGGAAGTGTCAACAGGTTTTTCCGTATCGATTCAATTAACTGCCTGTGGTTCCCACCGGGGAAATCGGTACGCCCGATGCTCATTTGAAAGAGAGCGTCGCCCGAGAGGACAAAGCCCGATTCGGGGGCGTAGAAGGCCAGGCTTCCCGGCGAATGTCCTGGCACGGCGATGGCCTGCATCTCTTCCTGCCCGAGGGTGAAGGTGGTACCGTGACCGATATATTGCCCGATGGGCTCAATCTCTCCCTTGAACGTAATCCCGAATATCTGAGCCTGTTGGGCCATGTAGGGTAACAGAAATTCGTCGTCTCGTGAAGCCATCAGTTTTACGCCATATTGCCGAGCCACGAAGGCATTGCCGAAACAGTGGTCGAAATGCAGATGCGTTGCAAGCAGGTATTTTACAACCAGTTGGTTGTCGTCGATAAAGTGGGCCAACGTCTCTTCCTCTTTGGAATAATAGCACCCGGCATCGACAATGGCACACTCCCGGCTGTCGGGATCCCATAACACATAGCAGTTGACGGGGAGCATATTGAATTGGAAACGGGTTATTTTCATCGCACCTATTTTTTGACTATCTGTACATAAATCACTTTTTTCGTCTCGAAATACTCCTCCTTGAAGTAGTCGCTCAGATTGAAGACAATCGAGGTCTTCTTGACCGGAGCAATTTCGCTTTGCAAGTCGCCCCCTTTGAGGCAGAGAAGTCCGTTAGGCAGGGCGTTATGCTGCTCTTTCCTGATATTCTTTCTCACCAGTTTCAGCAAGTCGGGCAGGGGCATGACGGCGCGGCTCACGACAAAGTCGTATTCGTCTTTGTGCTCTTCCACGCTGCCGTGCTGGAAGGTGACATTGGTCAGCCCTATCGCCTCGGCCACGCTTTGGGCTACCTTGATTTTCTTGCCCACCCGGTCGATCAGGTGGAACCGGCACTCGGGAAAGAGAATGGCCAGGGGAATGCCGGGGAATCCGCCGCCGGTACCCACGTCGAGAATCGTCGTTCCGTCGGTAAACTCGATGGCTTTGGCGATACCCAGCGAGTGGAGTATATGGTGCAGGTAGAGGTTGTCGATGTCTTTGCGTGAGATTACGTTAATCTTGGCATTCCAGTCGATATACAAATCGCCCAAAGCGGCAAATTGCCTTTCCTGGGTAGGAGTAAGATTGGGGAAATAGGTCTTGATATATTGCATGTGTCGTTATTTAATCAATCGTCTTACAGGGCTCTCGGGGAGCATGTACATTTCAATCTCTTTGAAGGGAACCTCGATGTGCACTTGCCCGGTAGCATAGCAGGCAATCTCGTAAGGGTTGAATACCCAGCAGATGCCTTTGTCGGTAAGGTAGAAATTTTCGTTAGCCGTGATGTTCTCGGTATCGAAGAATCCCAGTTCGAGCAGAGAGTCGGGAGTCGACAGATTCAGACTTTTCAGCAGTTGGTCCAGCAGCACGCGATTTACCTGATCGAGCGATTTGGGGCGGAAAATATCGTCGAGTACGACGCGGTGCCAGTTCGAAAGGTCTATGGTGTAATAAAAATCGGCGTACATGCCATGGGCTCCACCCGTATATTCCGAGGTTGATAGTCCGTAACACAAAAGGTTGTCGTGATTGTAGACTGTTGAGAGGGTATAGTCAAACTCCCATTCGAACGAGTAGGAGGCTTCGTTTTCTTTTAATTCTTTCTCAAATTCGGGTTCAAGCTCTTTATAGGCTGCGATATGCGAAGCTACTGCTTTTTGAGCCGAACTTTCAAACAGCGAATCGGGGGCATATTCGTCGCCGAATATCAGGGGGGTAAGTATCTTTTGCAATTGAATGCCGTCGCTCTCCTGCTGGTATTTCACGGGTACGTCAATCGCAAAAGCGATGCGGCAGGCTGGCTTGGCCGTGTCGCCCGAGAGGTGATAGGTCTCTTTAATAGTCACTTCCTTTACCGTAATCGAATCGGTAGTGGTGTCGGTCGAACGACTGCTCTTGGATTGGCAGGAGTATAAGCAGCTTGTCAAGGCGATTATACTCAGGAATAATACCTTTTTCATACTACAACTTTTTTACAAAAATACGCCTTTTATCGGGCTCGGCAAGGAAAAAGGGTAAAAAAGAAGATATGACAAGGGAATGTTTTCCCATTTCAATTCGGGGCCCTCTTGTCGTTTTTCCATCTCTACCTGTGGGAAGAGTCGAAAGATTTGTCTACCTTTGTCCATCGAACCCGATACGAAGCGGGTATCGCAAACACAATCGGTATGTTGCAAATCGGAAAATTCAATACACTCCAAGTCGTCAAGACGGTCGATTTTGGCGTTTACCTCGACGGAGGGGAAAAAGGTGAAATCCTGTTACCTCGTAAATTTCTCCCCGAACAGCCGTGTGTCGAGGGCGATGAACTGTCGGTCTTTGTCTATTACGATTCGGAAGACCGCCTGATTGCTACCACACGCAAGCCTTATGTGCAGGTGGGTGAGTTTGCCCGCTTGCAGGTCAAGTCGGTGACGAAGGTGGGGGCCTTTCTCGATTGGGGTGTAGAGGCCAAGGACTTGTTGGTCCCCTTTCGTGAGCAGAATGGCGAAATGCAGCATGGCCGGTATTATGTGGTGTATGTCTATCTCGATTTTGCTACGGGGCGTATTGTCGCCTCGGCCAAATTGAACAAGTTTCTCGACAATGTCCCCCCCGAATATACCCCCAACCAACAGGTCGATATTCTGGTCGTACAGGAGACTCAGCTCGGCTTCAAGGTGATTATCAATAACCTGCATTGGGGCATTATCTATCACAACGAGATATTTCGCCCGATAAGCATTGGGGAGCATTTGCAGGCATATATCAAGCAGGTGAGGGAGGACGAACGGATAGATGTGTCGTTGCAGCCGAGTGGTTATGAAAACCGGATAGACCCGTTGAGCGAACGTATCTTGCAGCGGTTGGAGGAGGCCGGCGGCCGTTTACCTCTCTCTGACAAATCGCCTGCCGACGAGATTGCCCGTTATTTCCAATGCAGCAAAAAGAGTTTCAAAAAGGCGATAGGGGCCCTCTATAAAGCTCGCCGCATCGTTATCGGCGAGACCGAGATTTGCAAGTCCTGACCGTTATCTTTCGACAAGTTAAAAGAACTTTTTTCAACAACTGTTGTTTAAGAGTTGTAAAGTTTCGTGTGAAGAGACCTTACGACTTTTAACAGGTACTAAACAATAAAAACAGTTATGAAAAGAGTTTTCCTTATGTGTGTCGTCGTGCTGGGAAGCGCGGGGCTCTTGTTCGCTCAAAAAAGCAATCAAAAGGAGGTCAAGCAACTGCAAAACTTCTTGCAACAGACTTCGGCCAAAGGTGATGCCAACTATGTTCGATTGGGAATCACCAATATCAACAATCCCTCTACCTGGAAAGGTGTGACTTGGAGTGACGGCAGGGCCATCTCAATCGAGTGGTCGGACAAGGAGTTGGCCGGAGAACTGGACCTGGCGGGCTTTACCGCATTGCAAAAGGTAGACTGTTCGCGCAACCAACTCACGGGTATCGAGGTGTCGGGGTGTACGGCGCTCAACACGTTGAATGTGAGCCGTAACAAACTTTCGGCATTGAATATCGACAACTGTCCGGCCCTGATCAAACTCGACTGCTATAAAAACCGGTTGACCGATTTGTCGCTGTCGGGGTTACCGGGATTGAAAAACTTGAATTGTTCCAACAACCTTTTTGTCGAACTCAATGTAAATGGAGCCCAGCAGTTGCAAAGCCTGAACGTGCAGGGGTGCCACCTCGAATCGTTGATGGTCGACAGTTGTGAGAATCTGAAAAATCTCTATTGCGGTTATAACAAACTCACCAATTTGAATCTCTTTGGTACGGTGAGCCTGTCGAACTTGAATATCGACGACAACGAGATTGTCAACATGGTTATCTCCAAGCTGCCTTCACTCTCGTCATTCGTGTGCAGCGACAACAACATGACCACTTTGGGGGTGCTCAACTGTACGTCGCTGACCGATTTGGTCTGCTCCTACAACAATCTCACCACCTTGAATCTCGACGGGAGCAACAATCTCTATTTTGTCGATTGCTCCTACAACGACCTTACTACGCTTGATTTGAGTAACCGCACCATGCTGCAACGGGTTATCTGCAACAATAATCAATTGAATATGCTCGACGTATCCTTTTGTCCCAATCTAGTCTACATCAACTGCCGGTACAACCAACTGATTGATTTGCGCACCATAGGTGACAGCAACCTGCGCATGATTGCCTGTCAGTGGAATTACTGATGTGTAAAGAGCAGGCATATTGTCTGAAACATTCTCTTCATGTTTAAATCGGGCCCATAATGCAGAGGTAATTATACCCGCATTATGGGCGTGTTTTTGGAGATTGGCGGGTATTATCTTGCAGGGAATAGGAATGATGTGACAGAAAGATTTACATTTTATTTTGTCCTTTGCGAAAATGTTTTATATTTTTGGAAACGAAGCAACTAAGCTGTGAAAACACCGTGATGGAGAGCCGTCTTTTTGTGGCGACTTTCCAGTTTGACCAATAAGAGTTAACCTAAAACTATACCATTATGAAACAATACATTCTCGCATTGGATCAGGGGACCAGCAGTTCCCGCGCTATTGTTTTCGATGAAACCGGTAAGCCTTGTGCCGTAGCCCAAAGGGAGTTCCGTCAGATTTTCCCCCAATCGGGGTGGGTAGAACACGACCCGCATGAAATCTGGTCTTCTCAGGCTTCGGTCATTGCCGAGGCTATCACACTGATGGATATCAACGGGTTGAATATCGCCGGCATCGGCATCACAAACCAGCGCGAGACGACAATCGTTTGGGACTTGGATACCGAGGAACCTATCTACAATGCAATCGTGTGGCAGGATCGCCGCACGTCGAGTTATTGCGACGAGCTGAAAAATCAAGGTCTCACCGATATGATTCGCTAAAAGACAGGCCTGATTATCGATGCCTATTTCAGTGCTAAGAAAATCAAATGGATTCTCGATCATGTACCGGGGGCACGCGACCGTGCCGATAAGGGGAAGCTCATGTTCGGGACGGTAGACTCCTGGCTCATCTGGCGCCTGACCCGGGGCGAGGTGCATGTGACCGATGTGAGTAATGCCTCTCGCACGATGCTTTTCAATATCAATACCTTGGAGTGGGATCAGGACTTGTTAGACCTCTTTGGGATTCCTCGGTCGATGATGCCCGAGGTAAAGTCGTCGAGCGAAATATATGGTCACACCAAGACAACGATTTTTGCGCACAAAGTCCCCATTGCGGGTATTGCCGGCGACCAACAGGCCGCGCTCTTCGGGCAGATGTGTACCGAACCGGGTATGGTCAAAAATACCTATGGCACGGGGTGTTTCCTCTTGATGAATAGTGGAGAGAAGCCCATTCTCTCGAAGAACAATCTGATTACCACGGTAGCCTGGAAGATTGGCGACAAGGTGAATTATGCTCTCGAAGGAAGTATATTCGTGGGTGGTTCGGTAGTGCAGTGGTTGCGTGACGGGCTGGGTGTAATCAACTCCTCGTCGGAGGTGGAAGAGTTGGCCTCGCGGGTCCCCGATACCAATGGCGTTTACTTTGTCCCGGCATTGACCGGACTCGGAGCCCCCTGGTGGGACCAGTATGCCCGGGGTACTATCGTCGGCATCAGCCGGGGTACCACGACGGCCCATATTGCGAGGGCTGCTCTCGAAGGTATTGCCTACCAAACGATGGATATTACGGAGGCCATGTCGCGCGATGCGGGAATTCCTCTCAAAGAACTCAAAGTCGACGGTGGCGCCTCGCGGAACAACCTGTTGATGCAGTTCCAGGCCGATATTCTCGGTATCAAGGTCATTCGTCCGCAAGTGGTGGAGACGACCGCCATGGGTGCTGCCTATCTGGCGGGTCTTGCCGTAGGCTATTGGTCGAGCATCGACGATATTCGCAAGCAGTGGCAGATAGACCATGTGTTTGAGCCTATCTGGGAAGAGGCGAAGAGACAGGCCGCCCAACTGGGTTGGGAAGATGCTGTTAAACGCACGTTGAGTGACTATACCAAACGATGAGATAAGAATTCATTAACCGGAAATCTAAAAGCCATGGATGATGTCGTATTTACCAAAAGTCTCTTCGAGTTTATCGGGACGGCCATACTGGTATTGTTTGGCGATGGGGTGGTCGCCTCGAATATCCTGAAAAAGTCGAAAGGTGAGAACGGCGGTTGGGTTGTCGTGACAATAGCCTGGGGGCTTGCCGTCATGCTCGGGGTCTTCATCTCGGGGCCCTATTCGGGCGCTCATCTCAATCCGGCTGTTACTCTGGGTCTGGCTGCTGCCGGGACATTCAGTTGGAGCCTGGTCGTTCCTTACATCGTGGCACAGATGCTCGGTGGTTTTACGGGGGCAGTATTGGTTTATCTTTATTACAAGGACCACTATGACGCTACCGATGACCCTGCGGCCAAGCTGGCTACATTCTGTACGGCTCCTGCTATCCGCAACTATGGACGCAATTTGTTCAGCGAAATCGTAGGGACTTTTATGCTGGTATTTGTCATTCTCGCCCTCTCTATCGACGGAAATACTTTCGAGGTAGGTATGGGCGCTTTGGGGGCATTCCCGGTGGCCATGCTGATTATTGCATTGGGTATGTCGCTGGGTGGAACGACGGGGTATGCCATCAACCCGGCTCGGGATCTGGCTCCGCGCATCGCTCACGCCATTTTGCCGATTAAGGGGAAAGGTACCAACGACTGGGGATACTCTTGGGTGCCTGTGGCAGGTCCTATTATCGGTGGATTCATTGCCGCAGCACTCTATTGCCTGATTTACTGCTAATATAGGGTTATACAAAGGGAAATTGCATGCTTGTCAATCGGGCTGACCTCTACAACTGTTCAGGAGCGGCATCGAGGTTTATCGCAGCCGTAAGATTTAAAGTGTTGGAGCTCGATGAAAGTCGGGCTCCAACACTTTTCGCTAATCGTTTTTGCCGGTCGTCTTATTTTTCTTCCGTAGCCTCTTGCTTGCGGTACTCTTCAATCATGTAGCCTTTGACCTCCTTGAAGAGGCGGGTGGCAAAGACGAAATCGTTCAAAGCCTCGTTCGACGAGGTGAAAATCTTGTTCTTGTTACCTACCCATTCCCGGTAGCCCTTGTTGATAAAGACAATATTCTCGCCGATGCCGATTACCGAGTTCATGTCGTGAGTGTTGATGATGGTCGTCATGTTGTACTCGCGGGTGATGTCGCTCAACAATTCGTCGATAAGAATTGAAGTTTTGGGGTCAAGTCCCGAGTTGGGTTCGTCGCAAAACAGGTATTTGGGATTCAGGGCGATGGCTCTCGCGATGGCAACCCGTTTCTGCATACCTCCACTAATTTCCGAAGGATAGAGGTCGTTAACCCCTTTCAGATTTACTCGTTCCAGGCAGAATTCGGCCCGTTTCTTGCAGGCTGCGTAGCTGTCATGGGTGAACATGCGCAGGGGGAACATGACGTTCCCCAGGACTGTCTCCGAGTCGAACAGGGCCGACCCTTGGAACAGCATACCGATTTCGTTGCGCAGAGCCTTTGTCTGGGCTTGTGTCATGGCCATGACGTCGCGGCCGTCGTAACAGATTTGTCCCTTGTCGGGGCGTAACAGCCCCACGATACATTTCATCAATACGGTTTTACCCGAGCCGCTTTGCCCGATAATCAGATTGGTTTTGCCGGAATAGAATTTGGCGGAAACATCGTGCAGAATCTCTTTTCCGTCAAACAGCTTATATACGTTGTTTACCGTTATCATCAGAACAGGATTTGAGTGAGGATTACATCGAGCAGCAACACGATTACGCTGCTGACTACCACCGAATCGGTACTGGCTTGACCCACTTCGAGGGCTCCGCCTTTTACCCGGTAGCCGTAGTACGAGGCCACACTGCTGATGACGAAGGCGAAGAACAGAGCCTTGAAGATGGCTTGCCAGATGTAGTACTCGACAAAGAAACTTTGCAGACCGTAGATGTATTTCGAGACCGAAATGATGTCGGTGAACTGGGCTATGAGGTAACCTCCCGTGATGCCGCTCGCCATACTGAAAACGACCAGTACTGGAATGAAGGAGACCATGGCAGCAATCTTGGGAAGGATAAGCAGGTTGGCCGAGTTGACCCCCATGATTTCGAGAGCGTCAATCTGTTCGGTCACCCGCATGGTGCCTATCTCGGAGGCGATGTTCGAGCCCACCTTACCGGCCAATATCAGACAGAGTATCGAGGAGGAGAATTCCAACAGAATCACGTCGCGGGTAGCCAGTCCTACGGCATAGGCCGGTATAAGGGGAGAGACTACGTTCTTCTGCATCTGTATGGCGATAACCGCACCGATAAAGACCGAGATGGTGATTACGATGGGAATGGAGTCGATACCCAGTTTATAGATTTCGGCTATGTATCGTTTGAAAAATTCCCGCCAGCGGTCGGGCCGGGTGAAGACCCGCCTCATCAGCAGGACGTAATCCCCGAATTTCCGTAATGAATCGTCTATAATCATATCCGTTGTTTTGGAATATCAAGGAACAAAAGTAGTGAAAAAGATTGATGTACGGCAATTCTTTTTCCCTTGAAATGACTGCGGTATCATTTTATTTCGCAAAAGTGGCGCATGAATATCGCTATTTTCGTATCTTTGTTTCCCAATTGGCAGTGAGTCGGGATACCGGGCTACAAGCGGGTCGGTTGTCCCTCGTGAGTGGGGATTGTCGCCATCGCTCTCTGCATGGATAAAACGCTAACGAATTAAATATGTTCTCCAAACTTTTCAAACATCGGGCCGAAGTTGCCGATACGGAAAGAAAAGAACCGGCCGAGGTTCAACTGACAAATCCCGAATCTGAGAGTCACAACATGGTGTTGCGGACCGAGGACTTGGTGAAAAAGTATCGTCAACGCACGGTGGTCAATCATGTGTCGATCGATGTGACACAGGGTGAAATCGTGGGACTGCTGGGCCCGAACGGCGCCGGGAAGACAACCACGTTTTATATGACCACTGGGTTGATTACTCCCAACCAGGGACATATTTATCTCAACGACCTCGATATTACCGATTATCCCGTGTACAAGCGGGCTCAAATCGGTATCGGATATTTGGCCCAGGAGGCATCGGTATTCCGCAAGCTATCGGTCGAGGATAACATTCGTTGTGTGCTCGAAATGACCCCCACGACCAAAGAGTATCAGCGCGACAAACTGGAAAGTCTCATTGCCGAGTTCCGCTTGCAGAAGGTCCGCAAGAATCTGGGCGACCAGTTGTCGGGTGGTGAGCGGCGACGTACCGAGATTGCTCGCTGTCTGGCCATCAGTCCCAAGTTCATCATGCTCGACGAACCCTTTGCCGGTGTCGACCCGATTGCCGTAGAGGACATTCAGTCGATTGTGTATAAATTAAAGGAGAAGAATATCGGTATTCTCATTACCGACCACAATGCACCCGAGACATTGAGTATTACCGACCGGGCTTATCTGTTGTTCGAGGGGAAAATCCTGTTTCAGGGAACCTCCGAAGAGTTGGCCGAGAATCCCATCGTGCGGGAGAAATACTTAGGTCGTAACTTTATCTTCCATCGGAAGAAATTCCTTTGATTTTGGCGGAAGCTGTAAATACCTTCTTATAGAATAGATAGAGCAGGAGGACGGTTGCTACAAGGCTTACCCACGCCAGCCAAGCCGTGGAGGATTGTGTCGTGCCCAATGCCTCCAACGTGTTGTGCGAGTCATTCCCGGTAAAATAGGAGATGCAGGCCACCATGCTGTTGTTGAACAGATGCCCGAAGATGGGGAGCCACAGGTTGCCGCTCCACACCAGCAGATAACCGAAAAAGGCCCCCAGCAGCAGTCGGGGGAAGAATCCGTAGAATTGCAAGTGTATGGCACTGAACAGGAAGGCACAGGTCCATACGGCTACATGAGCTCGACGGCTTTCACCCTGAACCACCTGTTGGAGTATGCCCCGGAACACCATCTCCTCGCCCATGCCGGTGAGAACACCGATACCCAGGACGACAGCCAGGAAATGGGGTAGTGAGTGTATTTGCATCAACTGCTCGGTTACCGTAGCTGCTGCCTCCTCCTGTTGACGCATCCAGGCTTCGATAGAGGCGAATGCTTCGGGCAAGTTGATGGACTCGTTCCACTCTACCAAGCGGTTGAACATGGGGGTAGCCACGAAATAGAGTATCACGATACACAGCAGTTCGAGCAGGCGAGGGGCCTTGTTCAGACGCAGACCCCGTCCGGCGTTGCCCCAAAACAGCATGGCTGCGAACCAGGCCGGCAAGATGAACATACCGATATTTTGCAGGTACATGCCTGTCAGTAGCGCATACTCACCCTGCACAAAAAGCATGGGAATGGCGATGACAAACACGCCGCACAGAATCAATATCAGTAGCACGATGAGTTTCACACCCACCGACGAATGGCGGATATATTCGGTAATTTTCATGACATTTCTTTTTCGAGGGTAAAGATAGTACAAAAATAAAAGGCTGCCCAAAGAAAAAGGCCGTTTTGATTGGGGGCATAAAATTATTTTTTGCTTCTTTGCATATGAGCTCTGTGCGGGAAATTTAATCTATATGAAACGAACTGTTGAGATGATGAGTAGAAATAAAATCCTTATTTTGCTTGGTGGAATCCTGTTTATATGTTTCATTATATTCAGAGCCTTTGCCATACTCACTATTGCCCCATGTGCGTTGGCTGCGTTGATATACGGTATCAGAACACATGACCGACCGTTTATTATCGGGTCGGCATGTGCTCTGGGGGTAGGTATAGTTGGTATTGTCTATACGATATTCCTCATTTATTCGATGTGAGGTTATTCCTAGTTTTATCAATTAATATACACCAATATCTATCGAGTTAAAGTCTAATCAGATTTAGGGTATCTCCTTGATTCATGGATATGCTTATCAGTCCATGTTTGTCGGGAACCATGTTGATACGTTTTTGATTAAGGAGGATTTCGTATCGATTCTCTTTGGGCAATTTAATACGATAAGGATAATCGTTCTTTGCATGTATAGTTGCCGCTTTTACACCTTGTCTGTCCCAGGAAAAATCGACTTGCCCGCCGCCTCTTATACAGAGGCCCGCACATGCCCCCTTGTTCCACTGTTCGGGGAGGCATGGCAGTAGTTCGATATAGCCGTTTTGACTCTGTATCAGCATCTCTGCAATACCGGCTGCCGCAGCTTGATTCCCGTCAATGGCAAATATGTCGGTCGCGGCTCCCGCTATCCCGACGGGTGAAACCGAGAATAAGTTGTCGCGAATCAGTTTCTCCAATAGAATATTGATGCTGTTATAGGCTTCTTGATTCTTGTGCAGTCGGGCATAGTAGCAAATCATATTTGCTCTGCTCCATTCCACATCTTCCCAATCGGGCGCAGACAGCCGATTTTCAATCGTAGTCAAGGCTCCCTTCGCCAATTCAGGAGTATAGTCCAGACTGATTTGGTTGAATGGATACAAAGAGAGCAGGTGAGTGGTGTGCCTGTGATTTGGGATTGCTTCTTGATAGTCTTCTAACCATTCACGAATACCGCCATTAGCCATCAACCGTATAGGGGGCAGTTTTTGCAGCGCATTTTCTATATCATTCTGAAAATCAATGTCTACATTTAATATTCGGGCCGATTGCAGGGTAGAGTTTAGAATCTCATACGCCAATACTCTGTCGCATGTAGGCATCATGGAGGCGGATAGCGCCGTGTTGTTGTATACAAATGAATTTTCAGGAGATATGCTGGGACCGGTCAACAGATATTTCCCGGAGGGGTCTTCCACCATATAATCCAGTAAAAATTCAGCATTCCCTTTTAAAAGAGGGTAAGCCGTATCTTTAAGGAATTTCCGGTCTTGGGTATATTCGTATTCGGTCCATAAATGGCTGGCCAGCCAGGAAGATGCGGTCGGGAACAGTCCATACCCTATGCCGTTTGATGGAGAGGTATATCCCCATATGTTGGCTACCGTATGAGCGGTCCAGCCCTTACAGCCGTATACGTTTTGTGCCGTTCTTTGTCCATAGACCGACAGCTCTTGAATATATTTGAATAGCGGAGCGTTACATTCCGACAGATTTCCGACATTGGATAGCCAGTAATTTTGCTGGGTGTTGATGTCCAAGTGATAGTCGTTGGTCCAAGCCATGTTACAGGCGAGATTGTCATTGAAAAACCCTTGTAGAGCGATTGGCAATGGCGAGTTTTCTCGGGAAGAGGAGATTAACAGGTAACGAGCGTATTGAAAGAACAAGGCTACGAAAGCGGGATCCTCTGCCGGATTTTCTCTATATTGTTTCAACCGTACCGATGTGGGGAGTTGATAAGCGTCACGCTTGTCGCCCAGGCTCAAACTTACGCGGTTGAAGAGTGCCGAAAAATCGGCGATGTGCTGTTTCTTTATCTTCTCATACGATTTTTTCTCGGCTGCTTTTACGGTCTTTTTGCAGAGGCCCTTGTAGCCGGGGTTTTTGTAGTCGGTGCGAATATCAATTCTTAAAATTAATTCATCGGCATTGCTCACCGCTATTTTGTTCTCTTTCGTTTGCACGTTGCCTCCTATTGCCGACACGGTTACTCTGCCTTCGAACCAGACACCTCCCTTGGAGTTTTTGGATAATGCCTGACCATTGAATATCAATTGATTGTCTAGTGTTCTCACTTTCGATGGCTGTCGGAGCAGGTTTAAGGAAATTTCAACCGAAACGGAACTTTTCTTATTTGCCGTCACATGCATAACCAATACATCATCGGGATTGGAGGCAAAGCATTCTCTGGTATAGGTCACATTCCCTAAGGTATATGAGACCGTGTGCAGCCCCTTGTCAAGATCCAAAACCCGCTTGTAGTTCGTGTAAGAGCCCTCTACGGGATAGAGGAATTGTATATTCAGGTCTCCAACAGGGAGATGGGTACCAAACGAGTGATTGTCGCTTGTTAAATATTCGTGGCACATCTGATTCCCTTCGACGAGTTTTCCTTGGAAAAACAGTTCTCTCAGTTCTTGAAGTTTGGCTTTCCCGAAAGATTTTTCCTGTTCGGGGGCATATTGGCCTGCCCACATGCTTGACTCATTCAGCGCCAATTTTTCTGTGTCAACACCACCAAAAATCATTGCACCCAGGCGTCCGTTCCCCACAGGCAAAGACTGCATCCATTGATTGGCCGGTGAATCGAACCAGAGGGCTACATTTTCGGCTGATACGTAAGACGTGCAGAAAAGCAGACACAGGAGTATAATGATCTTGTTTTTCATAGTGCTGTTATCCTGATATGTTTATCCTTTCAAGACTTTATAGGTAACCAATTCGTTATTAGATGTCTGTACCCGCAATATATAATATCCTTTCATATATCCGCTCAAATCTATTTCACAACTGTCGGACGAGATGCTGTTGTTATACACCAGCATGCCCATACTGTTGTAGAGCAAGATGTTTTTTATTTCGTCCAATGAATGAACGATTATTTTATGACTGTTTATGTCATAAGAAAAACTCAGGTCGTTCTTCTTTACGTTTTTTATGTCGGAAGGCAATAGAGGTTTCAAATAGGGCATGAGATTATGAACAATTTTGTCTCGACCGGATAGATTGGGGTGCGTCCCGTCTTTATAATCTTCTTCGGTCAACCAACCTTCTGTTTTTACAAATTGGATATTGTTGTCTCCCAATGTTTTACACTTTTCAACGGCCGATTCGATAGGGCCGGAATAAGAGCCGTTGAAAGGTTCCATGACAACCAACGTGGTTTGGGGATAGGTGTTTCTCAATCGGCTCAAAAAGTTGAACATACTCGATTTCATGACTGCATCTGTGGCTGATCCGCATTTGTCATTTGTCCCTAAATTGATTACAATCATGTTGGGGGTATAACTGAAATCCCATGGTTGAATGGGCCGTTCATCGATGTGATTATAGTTTTTCAAGCAGAAGTACAGCGAATCGAGACCTATTTTTTCTTCCAAGCAACCGTATCCGGTAGTCAAAGCCAATCCACTGAATGCTATTTGGGTGTGGTCACAATTTAATCCCTCGGCTGTGTACCAGGCATAATTGGCTGCCGATTGGTCGTCTTCTCCCCCTGTTGCGGTAATAGAGTCTCCGATGTATTCAATCAGAAATTTGCCCTGAGCACGATAGGTTACGGCTCCTTCGTCCAAACTTAATCCCAGGAAGGTTAATTCTTCATTCTGTCCGGCGGCTCCAACCAATAGGGAATGTCTTCCATCTGACAGCTCTACTTCATTCAGCCTGGTTAGGCCACTTGTGGCATTTATCGAGCGCAAGTCTTCTCCGTCGATGGAAACGACCAGGTTGGTTCCGGATTGTAACAGTATCCCTATGTTTCTACCTGTAAAGTCGACCCTTAGATAGGCACCGGTCCAATAACTGTGATAGAGGTTGGGATTGCTTCTGTCCCAACGGCCTACATATAGAATATTAACATCAGATAGTTTGCCATCTCCGGGAATGTCTATATTTTCAGCCGGGAAGGCTTGCTGTAAAAGAAAGAAAGAAAAGAACAACAGTAGCAATACGTTTTTTTTCATGGCGTGAATCTCTTATGAGTGTATGTTATTTGTCTACTTACAAATTTATGAATTGAGAGGTGATTCGACAGGCTCAAATTTATCAAAAAACGTCACAAACTTAACAGATGAAGACTTTTACCCCAATAGGGCTAAACGGTATTTGAGGCATCATTAAGGTGCGGGTGTGATTTTTGCCACGAACCCACCATTGGCCGCCATATTTATATCCAGCGGTATGCCCGAATCGAAATGCCGAATGTGTTGAACTGTTTTATCGGGTTGCTCTCCATCAGCTATGATTGTAGCCTTCCATTTTCCAGGAAGAAGGAAATCTGTTTTTACCGGCAATTGTAACGGTTGGCTTCCGTTCAATGCAATGAGATACCAGGTTTGCCCTTTCCGGCGGGCCAATAGGGCCGTTTTGTCAATATCGCTCCCGGGTAAAACAAGGGTCTCGTCCCACGTAGAGGGTAGCTCTTTCAAAAAAGGAAGTATCGTTTTCAGCCGTTTGTCGTGCAGCAGCATGTGAGGGTGTTCCGCTATGGTAATTAGTGGGGACGTAA